>DASSQI010000090.1:0-7142 GCA_035702585.1 Anaeromyxobacteraceae bacterium | reverse complement strand
GTCCGGCTCGCCGGCGACGCTGCGGGCGTACCGGGACTCGCGGACGCCCTGTCGGCGGAGCTCGGCGCCACCGCCGAGCCGCTCGCGCTGGCGGGACCCGCTGCGGCGGCCATCCCGGAGGAGGACGCGCCCGGCTACGCGCTCGCGCTGGCGCTGGCGCTCCGGGCCCACCACGGACGCCGCGCAGACCGGCTCAACCTGCGGCGCGGCGAGCTCGCGTTCACGCGAGACTTCCAGCACGTCCGCGGGAAGGTCGTCCGCCTCGGCGCGTGGGCCGCGCTCATCGTGATGCTCGCGCTCGTGAGCGCGGGCGTGAAGGGGTACGCGCTGTCCCGGCGCGAGAAGCTGCTCGACAAGGCGCTCTGCGACTCGACCCAGCGGCTCCTCGGCAAGTGCTACGACGACTTCACCGTGGCCGAGTCGGTGCTGCGCGGACGAGGCACGCCGGCCGCGGCGATCCCGCGCCTCTCCGCCGTCGACATCCTCGACCAGCTCGCGCACAGCGCCCCGCCGGACGTGAAGTTCCGGTTCGATCGCGTCGAGATCACGCGCGACAAGCTCCACCTGCAAGGCACCACCGAGGCGGCGGAGAACGTCGACAGGATCGTGTCGGGGCTGAGGAACGCGCGCTGCTTCGCCGACGCGCACTCCGGCGGCGTGCGCCGACGCGGGACCGAGACCCGCTTCGAGTTCACGATCGACTCGACCCTCACGTGCGAGGGCGCGGCGCCTGCGACCGCGGCGGCCGGCGCGGCCGGGAAGGGGGCGTGATGGACACCTTGCGGAAGTGGCGCGCGAACGCCGAGGCGTACCTGCAGCGGCTGTCGCCGCGCGAGCGCGTGATGGTGTCGCTCGCCGCCGCGGCCGTCGCGGCGTTCGTGCTGTTCCTGTCGTGGCACGGGATCTCGCGCGCGATCCGGAGCCGCGAGTCGCGCATCGAGGAGAAGACGCGCATGCTCGCGCAGGTCGGCGTGCTGGCGCAGGGCTGGCGCGAGGCGCAGGCGCAGCGCGCCGAGCTGACCGCGAAGCTGCAGGGGCCGCCGCTGCAGCTCGTGACCTTCGTCTCGCAGACGGGCTCGCGGCTCGGCATCGACGTGAACGACCTGCGCCCGGTGCAGGCGACGACGCCTCCCTCCGACGGGCTCGTCGAGGACAGCGTCGAGGTGGATCTCGCCCGCATCGAGATGGGGAAGCTCTCCAGCCTCGTGCAGGAGCTCGAGCGCGGACCCGGCGTCGTGAAGGTGCGCCGGCTCGCGCTGCGGACCCGCTCCGACGACCAGACCGCGGTCGACGCGAGCCTCGTCATCGCCACGTACCGGCTCGCGCAGTGAGGACTTTCATGAGGCTCACGCTCAAGCCCTGGCAGCGCCGCACCGGCTATGCGGTCTTCGCGGTCCTCTCGTTCCTGTACGCGTTCCACGCGACGTTCCCCGCCGGCGCCGTCGCCGAGCGCCTCGCGGCCGAGGCGGCGGCCGCCGGCTGGAAGCTCAACGCCGCCGACTCGGAGCCGTCGGGTCTCGCCGGCGTGCGGATGACCGGGGTGACGCTGCAGCGGGGCGCCGGCGCGCGGTTCGGCGTCGACTCGCTCAGCGCGCGCCTCCGGTTCCTGCCGCTCGTGCTCGGCAGGCGCGGCGTCGACTTCGACGCCCGCCTCTTCGACGGAACGATCCGCGGCGCCGCCGAGGTCTCGGGCGGGCGCCGTCACCTCGACGCGGAGGTCGCCGGAGTGGACCTCGCTCGCGCCCCTGCGCTGCGCGAGGCGATCGGCATCGCCCTCGCCGGGAACGTGCGCGGTGACGTGGACCTGACGCTCGACGCGCGCGACCCGGCGAAGAGCAGCGGCCACATCGATCTCTCGGTGAACGACGCGGCCATCCAGGCCGGCCAGCTGCCGCTGCCGGGCATGGCGGCGGGCCTCACCGTCCCGCGCGTGCGGCTCGGGACGCTGACCGCGCACGCCGAGGTGAAGGACGGTCGCGCCGTGTTCCAGCGCCTCGAGGCGAAGGGCGGCGACCTCGAGATGACGGGGCAGGACTTCTACTTCGCGCTGCAGCCGCGGCTCGAGCAGGCGCCGCTCTACGGGCGGGCGCGGCTCGCGGTGCAGCCCGCGTTCTGGTCGCAACCGGCGGGCGCCAAGCTGAAGCCGATCGCGGAGGTGGCGCTCGCCAGCGCCCGCGCGCCGGACGGCTCGTACGGGCTGCAGGTCTACGGCACGCTCGGAAAGCCGCAGGTCCGGCTGGCGCCGCCGGGCGCTCCCGGCGCCACCACCTCCGCGCAGTGAGCTTGCGCGATCGCGCAGGCCGAAGGGGCGCCGGGGGTCCGCCGACGCGCGCGATCAGGCCGCTTCCGACTCGCCAGCCGCCGCGAGCGCGGGCAGCTGCATGACGAGCTCGGCGGTCCGCTTCGGTGCCTCGAGCTGTGGACAATGGCCGCAGTCGTTCAGCGGCTCGTAGCGGACGCCCGGCAGGTGGCGCAGGTAGAAGTCCCGGCAGCCCGCCGGGATGAGCCGATCGCTCTCGCCCCAGACGAGCAGCGAGGGACACCGCACGCGCGCGAGCTCCTCGGCGGCGATGAAGTCGGACTCCGCGAGGGACGCGACGAGGCTCGCGACGGCCGGGCCCCGCATGATGCGCTGGAAGTCGCGCGTGAACAGGCGCAGCGCCACCGGCGGGTTGTGGAACAGGCGGCTGAAGTACTCGCCCATCACCGCCCGGTCCTCGGCGTACAGCACGCGCGCGAAGTCGACCCAGTCCTCCGCGTGGAGCGCGGGCCCGCCGGGGTTCAGCAGGGCGATCCCGCGGACGAGGTCGGGCCTGGCGGAGGCGAGCTTCGCGGCGATCCAGCCGCCCCTCGAGGTCCCGACGAGGTACGCGCCGCGCGGGGCGACCTTGTGGACGAACTTCTCGGCCGCCTCGACGAGCTCCGGGAACAGCAGGTGATCGCGGCCGCGGGGCGGCCTCGATCCTCCGTATCCGGGCAGGTCGGGGACGATCACGCGGAAGCGCCGGAGCAGGCGCGGGATGAGCGGGTAGAAGCTCGTCGACGAGGCGCCGAGGCCGTGGATGAGGATCGCGACCGGCGGCCTGGCGCTGCGGCGCGCGAAGGACGCGTCATTGCGCCGGACGGCGCCCTTCGGCTCGACGAGCTCGGGGCCGGCTGGTCGCTCGACCCTCGGCGGGAACTCGGCGTACCACATCCGGGAGCGCGCCACCGTCACTTCGCGGATGAGCGCGCCGTGCCGACGCCAGTCGAGGTACAGCAGCTTCTGGAGAAGCTCGAGCATCGTGGAGCCTGCTCGGGGCGAAGGGAATGAGTCCCTCCGCCCCGGAGTCTCTCAAATCTTGAAACGGCCCACGCGTTCTGCCAGGGCCCGTGAGCGCCCCCCCAGCCGGTCGGCCACTCCCGCAAGCTCGGCGACCGCCGCCTCGTGGGCGCGCGCCGTGCGGTCGAGCTGCGCGAGCAGCTCCCGCACGTTGCGCGTCGCGTTCTCGTGCGCGTCGACCGCGGTCGTGATCTCGGCGATCATGCCGTTGATCCGCTCGAGGTTCTCGAGCTGCTGGCGCCCGATGCCGGACTGCTCCTCGAGGGCGCGCGTGACGCGGTCCGCGAGCGTCCCGACGCCGCGGCTCACCGAGCCGACCGCCGACACGCTCCGGCCGACCATCTGGATGGCCTCACCGACCGAGCGCGAGTTCTCCGCGACCGAGCTCACGAGGTCCGCGACGGCGGCGCTCGCCTTCGCGTGGGCCTGGACCGCCACCTGGATCGCCGCCGAGGTGTCCCTGGCGCGCACGGTCGCGCCGCGGATCTCGCGCAGCGCGCCGAGCGACTTGCGCGCCATCGCGACGCCCTGCGCGGCGAGCGCGTCGCCGCGGTCGATGAGGCGCGCGGTGCCGCTCACGTCGTCGCGCACCGCGCGGATGATCTCGCCGATGGAGTTCGACGAGCTGGCGATCTGCGACGCGAGCTCGTGGATCTGGTCTGCGACGACGGCGAACGCCTTGCCGTGCTCGCCGGCCTGCGTCGCGATGATGGACGCGTTCAGCGACAGGAGGTTCGTGCGGCCGGCGACCTCGCCGACGAAGTCGAGGATCTGATCGATGTCGTCCGAGCGGCGGCCGAGCGCCGTGACGCGCCGCTTCGCGTCGTCCACCGCCTGGCGGAGGCTCTCCATGCCCGCGACGGCCTCCTCGACGACGACGCCGGACGTCTCGGCGAGCTCCGCGACCGCGTGCGCGGTGGCCTGGCTCTCGTCGGCGGCGCTCTGGAGCTGCACGAGCGACGAGCTCACCGACCCGAGGCTCACGCTCGCGTGCGTCGCCGTCTCGTCGAGGCCGGCGAGCTTCGTCTGCGTGCGGCGCCCCGCCTGCGACAGCCGGTCGACCTCGGCGTTCGCGCCCTCCATGAGGCGGTCGAGCTCCTTCCCCTGACGCCCGACCTCCTCGAGCGCGGCGGCCATCTCGCCCACGGCGGCGCTCGTCGACGCGACGTAGTCCGAGAGCGCGTCGACGCCGCGCGAGACGAGCGACACCGACCCCTGCATCGCCTCGACGGCGTCTTCGACGGCGACGAAGCGCCGGTGCTCCTCGAGCGCTCCGGCGCGCACGCGCGAGCCGATGTCGCTCGTCTCGCGCGCGCCGTCGTTGACGCTGCCGGCAGCGGACTGCACGTCGACGACGAGGCCCGACAGGCCGTGCACCATGCGGCGGAAGTCCGACGCGAGCTGGCCCATCTCGTCGCGCGTCACGTTCGCGGGGCTCGCGGTGAGATCCCCGGAGGCGATTCGATCGGCGGCGCGGCCGAGCACGTCGAGCGGGACGCTGATGGTCCGCGCCGCCGCCTCGACGAGGAGCAGCGACGTGAGGAGCAGCGCGACCAGGACCAGGCCCGCCGACGTGGCGAACTCGTGCCGGCGCTCCCGCAGCGGCTTGTCCGATGCGAACGCGACGAGCGTTCCGCGCGGGGTGTCGTGCCGGACGATCCAGCCGTCGCGCGTCGCCTCGACCGGCGGCCCGCGGCGCTGGACGTCTCGCAGCGAGGCGCCGTCGTGAGCGCGCTCGCCGGGCTCGTCACCCGCGCCGAGGACGACCGCCGGGATCCCGGCAGCGCCGAGCGCGTCCACCGCCTGCCTCGCGCTGCCCGCCTCGACGAGCGGCGCGGCGCGCGCGACCGCCGCCTTCGTCACCGAGACGTGCGCCTCGTCGGCGTCGACGCGGAAGCAGGCATAGCTGAACGCCCCGAGCAGCAGGGCGGTCACGGCGATGAGGCCGAAGCCGACCACCAGCACCTTCCCGCGAACGGTGCCACGCTCGCGGATGTCGACCGGCCCGAGCGCGACGAGCGCCCGCGCGAGGTTCGTCGCCGCCGCCGAGTAGACCAGCATGGCCGCGGTGATGACGAACGCCAGCCCCGCGGCCGCGCCCGCCGCCGCGAGGTCCGGTGGAAGGCCCGCGCGCAGCAGGACCGCGATGAGCACCGCGACGAACGCCGCGCCGAGCCCGAGGACCACGAAGGAGAAGCGCGAGGGGAACCGCAGGGCGCGCACCGCCGCACGGCGCCGCTCGGCGCGCTCCAGCTCGCCGCCGCGGTCGAGCGCGGCGTGGAAGCGCCTCGAGAAAGCGAGCAGCACCGCGCCGGCCGCGACCGCGGAAACGATGGCCGCGAGCGGAACCGCCGCGCGCAGGGCGTCGGCCTGTGCCGGGGTGAGCGGCGCCGCGCGCACGCAGACGAGGAGACCAAGCACGAGCAGACCGAGCACCGCGGCACACGCCTCGACGGTCAGTCGACGGAGGTGAGGCATTTGGGCGCGGAGTCTACTTCCGGTCTAACTCGACTGGGAGTTTTCGGCCTGTGCATGACGCTACGTGCATGGTCACGCGCAACCGCGCGTCATCATGGGGAAATCCGCCTCGGAGCGCCTGAAAACCGTGAGTAATCGGGAGCTTCGGTTGATATCGGCCGAACGGTCGTGATATCCCGCCAGCATGCGCATCAAGCGGCTCGACATCGTCGGGTTCAAGTCCTTCATGGACAAGACCGTGGTCGCCTTCGACGAGGGCGTGACCGGTGTCGTCGGCCCGAACGGATGCGGGAAGTCGAACGTCGCCGACGCGATCCGCTGGGTGCTCGGCGAGCAGTCGGCGCGGCAGCTGCGCGGCCGGTCGATGGAAGACGTCATCTTCAACGGCTCGGAGTCGAAGGCGCCGCTGTCGATGGCCGAGGTCATGCTGACGTTCGAGGTCGACCGGCCGAGCGAGATGCCGGCGCAGTACCAGGGGTTCTCGGAGATCACCGTCGGGCGCCGCCTGTTCCGCAGCGGCGAGTCCGAGTACCTCATCAACAAGGTCCCGGCGCGACTGCTCGACGTCGGCGATCTCTTCATGGGATCCGGCGTCGGCCGGACGGCGTACTCGATCATCGAGCAGGGCCGCATCGGCCAGATCGTCTCGGCGCGACCCGAGGACCGGCGCGCGATCATCGAGGAGGCCGCCGGGATCACGAAGTACAAGAAGCGCCGCGAGGCCGCCGAGCGGAAGATGGACGCGACGCAGCAGAACCTGCTGCGCGTCGCCGACATCGTCCAGGAGCTCGGCAAGCAGCTCGAGAGCCTGAACCGGCAGGCGCGCAAGGCGGAGAAGTACAAGGCGGTGAAGTCCCAGATCCGCGAGGCGGAGCTGGCGCACGCAGCGATCCGATACCTCGAGCTCACGGCGACGCGACGCGCGGCGGAGCTGCGCCACGGCGAGCTGAAGGCCGAGGAGGCCGAGCTCGCCGCGCGCCTCGCAGAGCTCGACGGGGTGACCGAGGCCGAGCGCGAGCGCCTCGCCGAGGGCGAGCGGCGCGTGGGCGAGCTCTCGCAGAAGGAGCACGAGCTCGAGAGCCAGGAGCGCGTCTCGCAGGTGTCGGTGGACGCCGCCGGGCGCGAGCTCGACCAGATCGCCGAGCGGACCCGCGCGCAGGCCGCCGAGGTCGAGTCGCTCAAGGACCAGGCCGAGGCCCTGGCCGCCGAGCGGGAGGCCCTGCTGCGCCAGCGGGACGAGCTCCAGTCGCTGGGGATCGGCGACGAAGGGCGGCTCTCCGAGGCGGAGGGGGCGCTCCGCGAGGTGGCGCGCGGGCTGGCCGCGCTGCAGGGCGAGGCGGAC
>DASSQI010000089.1:0-6069 GCA_035702585.1 Anaeromyxobacteraceae bacterium | reverse complement strand
CGCTGGGCGTCGTTGAAGTAGGCCGGGCAGGTGACGATCGCCTCGGTCACCGACTCGCCGAGGTAGTCCTCGGCGGTCTGCCGCATCTTCGAGAGCACCATCGCCGACATCTCGGCCGGCGAGTAGCGCTTGTCCTGCACCTCGACCCAGGCGTCGCCGTTCTCTGCGCGCACGATGCGGAACGGCACCAGCGCCGCGGTGCGCTGCACCTCGGGGTCGTCGAACTTGCGGCCGATGAGCCGCTTCACGACGTAGACGGTCTGCTCGGGGTTCGTGATCGCCTGCCGCTTCGCGATCTGGCCGACGAGCCGATCGCCGTCGGTGAACGCCACGATCGAGGGCGTGGTGCGCGATCCCTCGCTGTTCGGGATCACGACGACGTCGCCGCCCTCCATGACGGCGACGCAGCTGTTCGTCGTCCCGAGGTCGATGCCGATGACCTTGCCCATCGCGCTCCTATCCTCCGTCGCCGGCGGGCACCGACGTCGCGACCGCGACCATCGCCGGACGGATCAGTCGTCCGCTCAGGAACACCGCGCGGCCATGCTCGTGGACGACCGTGCCGGGCTCCGCCGCGGGGTCGGGCACCTGCGCCAGCGCCTCGTCGCGGTTCGGGTCGAAGCGCTTGCCGAGCGCGCTCTCGATCGTGATGCCGTGCTTTGCCAGCGCGTCCTCGAACGTCCGGCGCACGAGCTTCACTCCCTCGACCACCGGATCGGTCGCGGGGGCTGCCGCGATCGCGCGGTCGAGGTTGTCGAGGACCGGGACGAGGTCCTTGAGGAGCCGCTCGTTCCCGTACTTCTGGACCTCCTCGCGCTCCCTGGCGGCGCGCTTGCGGAAGTTGTCGAGGTCCGCCGCGGCGCGGAGCAGCCGGTCGTGCTCCTGGGCGAGCTGCTCCTCGGCGGCCTTGAGCCGGGCCTCGGCGTCGGCGAGCCGCACCTCGGGGCCGGCGTCGGCCGCCTCGATGGGGACGGATACCTCGTCCGGGCGAGTGTCATCGGCGCCGTCGCCGCTCTGCGGGAACTCGCCGTCGGTGGGTCGATTGTCGGTTTCTGAGCTCATGTCGATTCGAGGAATGCCCCAGCCCCGGAGCGTGCGCCACGGGAACTGCGGTCGCGATTCTGTCACGGCGGGTGAGGCGTCACAAACCGTTTCGACTCTTCAGGATTCCCCGCCGGAGAGCGCGCGGGAGATCTCTCGTGCGGTGAGGTCGACGAGCGGGATCACGCGCGCGTAGTTCATGCGCGTGGGCCCGATCACGGCGAGCGTCCCGAGCACCGTCTCGCCGCGGCCGTAGGGTGCGGCCACCACGGACACGTCGGGCAGGGTCGCGAGCTCGCTCTCGGCGCCGATGAAGATCTGCACCTCGCGCGCGCGGGTGACGCGATCGAGGACTCGCAGGATCCGATCCTTCTCGGCGAACGCCCTGAGCAGCGCGCGGGCCTTCTGGACGTCGGCGTACTCGGGCGCGTCGAGGAAGCTCTCCTCGCCCTCGACGAGCACCGCCGCGCCTCCCGCGCCCACGTCGAGGCTCCGCTCGGCCAGCTTGAGCGCGGCCTCGATGAGATCGTGCAGCGCCGTCTGGTCGGCGCGCATCTCGGCGATGATCCGCTCGCGGAGCGCGCTCCACGGTCCTTCCCGGAGCTTCTCGTTGATGTAGTTCGCGGCCCGCTCGAGCTCGCTCGTCTCGACGGGGCGCTCGAGCTGCATGAGCTTGTTCGTGACGAGCCCCGCCTCCGACACGAACACGACGAGCACCCGGCTCTCGCGCAGCTTCACGAAGTCGATCTGCCGGACCGGGTCGGAGATGGGCCGCGGCGTCGTGACGACGCCGGCGTGGTGCGAGAGCGAGTGGAGGAGCTGCGCGGTGTTGCCGAGCAGGGCCTCGACCGCCGGGACGTCGCCGGCGATGCGCTCGATCTGCTCGCGCTCCGCTGCGCCGGGCGGGCGCACCTTGAGCAAGGTGTCGACGTAGAGCCTGTACCCCAGCGCGGTCGGCACGCGGCCGGACGACGCGTGCGGCTTCACGAGGAGCCCCAGCGCCTCGAGGTCGGCCATCACGTTCCGGACCGTCGCCGGCGAACACTCGAGCTCGTGACGCGCCAGGAGCGGCTGGCTCGCGACCGGCTCGCCGGTGTGGATGTAGTCCTGGACCAGCGCGCGCAGGATCTCCCTGGCGCGGCGCCCCAGCTCAGGTGTCGATCTGTCCTTCTCCATGACGGGCATCGCTTCGCCCGGAGATCTTAGCGCTGGAGGCGCTTCTCCGCGATCTGGGCCAGCGCCGGGAAGCTGCCGCGCGCGACCTCTCGCCAGCGCAGCGCAGCCTGATCCGCGTCGCCGCGCGCGTCCGCGAGCAGCGCCTCGAGGTGCTGCGCCGCCTCCGGGCGCGCGAAGACGAGCGCCGCCCGGGCAGCGCCGGTCGGGTCGAGCCGCAGCGCCTCCCTGAGCTCGGCCTGCGATCTCGCGCGGTCGTCGCGCCCGCTGGCGAGCAGCGCCAGCGCGTAGTGCGGCTCGGGCCGGGCCGGATCGATGTCGCGCGCGGTCTCGAGGTACGCCGCCACCGCGTTCTGGTAGCCGTCCTCCGAGTAGAGCGCGGCGAGGTTCACGAGCGCGGCCTGCTGGTGGCTCGGCGCGCCGCGGGAGACCACCTCGTCGAGGAGCGCCTGGGCCGCCTCGGGGCGGCCCTCGAGCTGCCACGTCGTCGCGAGGTCCACGAGGACGTCGAGGCGATCGGGGTTCGCGGCGAGGCGGGCCTCGAGCCGCGCCCGCGTCTCGGCGAGCGTACCGCCGTGCTGGACGTCCTCGCTGGCAGCGACGAGCACTCCCGGCAGAGCGTCGCCCGGGCGGGGTGCGGCGTCGAGACCGCCGCCGCAGGCGGAGAGCGTCAGGGCCGCGAGGGCGCATGTGAGCAAGCGGCGGCGCATCGATATCGCTCGTGTTTTCGCAGCCTTGGCCCCTTCGGGCCAGACTGCGGACGACGGGTACTCTAGCGAGCCCCCACTCGTCGATCAAGGAACGGAAGTGGGCGCCGGGGGAGGCCGCCGGTTACATTGTACCCGGCACCCCGCTGCGGCGTGGATCGGCGCGGGCGCGCTGCCGAAGTCCGGGAAGCTCTGGACCTCGGCGACGCGGGCGCGGCGAAGGACGGCCTGCGGCGCGGGTGCCATTCTTTTATCCCTTGCGGCCTACCGCGCCCGCTCCGCAAGATGCGCGGCCTTTGACGATGTCCTCGCCTCCCGCGCCGAAAGGCGCGCTCCTTCGCGTCCTCGAATCGCTCGCCCGCGCACGTGAGGCGGACGTGGTCGGCCTTTCCGGGGCCGCCCGCGGCGCCCTGGGGCGCGCGCTCGTCGCGGGCGCGCCGTCGCGCACGCTGTTCGCGATCACGGCCGACGAGGATCAGGCGGAGGAGCTCGCCGGCGACCTCGGCTTCTTCCTCGCGTCCCGCGCGAAGGGCGGCGCGCCCGCGGTGGTGCGCATCCCCGCCGACCCGATCCTGCCCTACGACGACCTCTCGCCCGATCGCGGGCTCGAGATGGACCGGCTCGCGGCGCTGTGCCAGCTCCACCTCCACGGCGCGGCGGTGCGGGCGGTGGTCGTCTCGGCGCGCGCGCTCGCCCGGAGGATGGTGCCCCGCGCGGTCTTCGAGCGCGAGGCGGACCTCGTCGGGAAGGGCGCGACCCTGGACCGCGAGGCGTTCGCGGCGAAGCTCGTCGCGCTCGGCTACTCGCGGGTGCCGCTCGTGGAGGATCCGGGCACGTTCGCGATCCGCGGCGGGATCGTGGATCTCTGGTGCCCGCTCGACGAGCGCCCGGTGCGGCTCGAGCTGTTCGGCGACGAGGTCGAGAGCGCGCGCTGGTTCGATCCGATCGGACAGAGGACGATGGGTCGGGGGGATGAAGCCCCCCCGAGTGACGACGCCGAGGTGGTCATCTGCCCCGCGCGCGAGGCGCTCTTCACCGAGGAGTGCAAGGCGGCCGCCCGCGAGGCGGTGCTCGCCGCGGCCGAGCGCGTGAACCGTCCCACCTCGCGGGTGCGCGAGGTGCTCGACGCGATCGACGCGGGGACCCCGTTCTTCGGGCTCGAGTCGCTCTTGCCGGGCTTCCACCCGGGGGGCCTCGCGACCGTGTTCGACTTCCTGCCGAAGGACGTCGTCGTCTACGTGGACGACACCGCCGGCGTGGACGAGGCGCTGCGCGACCTCGACGACGACCTCGAGCGCGAGCACGCCGCGGCGCTGAAGCGCGAGGAGCTGGCGCTGCCGCCCGACGCGCACTTCCTGCCGCGCGCGGCAGCCCTGGAGCTGCTCGCGGCGCGGCCGCGGGTGCGCCGCCACGGCGTGTGGCTCGGGACCGACGAGCCGGTGCGCCTCGAGCTCGGCGACACCGCCGCGATCCGCGCCGAGATCGAGGCCGCCCACGGCGTCGAGGGCGCGCTCGGTCCGCTCACGCGCCGCCTCGACGACTGGCGCCGCCGCGGCCTCACCTCGATCATCGCCTGCGCGTCACCGTCGGCCGCCGACCGGCTGCGGCGGCTGCTCGAGGATCGCCGCCAGGCGGTGCGGAGCCACCCGGCGCCGTTCCCCGACGACCCGACCGCCCTCTACGACCCGGCGATCCACGCGCACCTCGTGCCCGGCGAGATCTCGCACGGCTTCGTCGACGACGCCGGCCGGCTGGCGCTCATCTCCGACGAGGAGGTCTTCGGGCGGCGCGTGAAGAAGCGCGCCCGCGCCGCGCGCATCGAGAACACGTTCGCGACCGCGTTCCGCGACCTCAACGAGGGCGACCTCGTCGTCCACGTGGAGCACGGCATCGCGAAGTACCTCGGGCTCACGAAGATGCAGATTCGCGGGGTCGAGGGAGACTTCCTCGTCCTCGCGTACGACGGCGCCGACCGGCTGTACCTGCCCGTCTCGAAGATGCGGCAGGTCCAGAAGTTCACCGGCGCGTCGCCCGACGCGATCCGGCTGGACCGGCTGGGCGGCAGCTCGTTCGCGCTGCGCAAGGCGCGGGTGAAGGAGCAGCTCCTCAAGATGGCGGCGGAGCTGCTCGACCTCTACGCCGCCCGCGCCGCGAACCCCGGGTTCGGGTTCGCCGAGCCGGACGAGGTCTTCCGCGAGTTCGAGGCCGAGTTCCCCTACGAGCCGACGCCGGATCAGGCGAAGGCGATCGAGGACGTCGTCGGGGACATGCTGAAGCGCCGCTCCGGCAAGGCGGCGGCGCCGATGGACCGGCTCGTCTGCGGCGACGTGGGCTACGGCAAGACCGAGGTCGCGATGCGGGCGGCCATGCTGGCGGTGCTCTCGAGGAAGCAGGTCGCGGTGCTCGTGCCGACGACCGTGCTCGCCGCGCAGCACGAGCGCACCTTCCGCGAGCGCTTCAAGGGCTACCCGGTGCGCATCGAGGCGGTGTCGCGGATGAAGACCGCCGAGGAGGTCCGCGCGATCCTGAAGGACGCCGCCGCCGGCAAGGTGGACATCGTGGTCGGCACGCACCGGCTGCTCGCCGCCGACGTGTCGTTCAAGGAGCTCGGGCTCGTCGTCGTGGACGAGGAGCAGCGCTTCGGCGTCGCGCACAAGGAGCGCCTGAAGAAGCTCCGCAAGCTCGTCGACGTGCTGACGCTCACCGCGACGCCGATCCCGCGCACGCTGCACATGAGCCTCGCCGGCGTGCGCGACCTGTCGATCATCGCGACGCCGCCCGAGGACCGCCGCGCGATCCGGACCTTCGTCATGAAGTTCGATCCCGCGCAGGTGCGCGAGGCGGTGGAGCGCGAGCTCGGGCGCGGCGGGCAGGTGTTCTTCGTGCACAACCGCGTCCGGTCGATCCACGCGATGCAGAAGTTCCTCGGCGAGCTCGTGCCGAAGGCGCGCATCGGCGTCGGGCACGGCCAGATGGGAGAGGGCCAGCTCGAGAAGGTGATGTCCCGGTTCGTGAACAAGGAGCTCGACGTGCTCCTCGCGACGTCGATCATCGAGAGCGGCCTCGACATCCCGAGCGCGAACACCATCATCGTGAACCGCGCCGACCACTTCGGCCTCGCGCAGCTCTACCAGATCCGCGGCCGCGT
>DASSQI010000088.1:0-11961 GCA_035702585.1 Anaeromyxobacteraceae bacterium | reverse complement strand
CCGCCCGCGGCTTTCACCGCTGCCCAGGGGCCCGCCCGTAGCCGCCGCACGTCGGGCAGTAAAAAACCCGCCACCGGGACGACGGTGGCGGGGCGCTGTGTGACCCCTACGGGACTTGAACCCATGTTTTCGGCGTGAGAGGCCGACGTCCTAACCGCTAGACGAAGGGGCCAGAGAGCTTGGGACCCCGTGCTACGACCGCGTGCTCCGTGTACTGGCGCGCCGTCTGGAAGTCAACGCGCCGGGTGCTGCAACTGGGGGACTAGGACTCGAACCTAGATAGCCAGATCCAGAGACTGGCGTCCTGCCGTTAGACGATCCCCCAATCGAGCCGCGGCTTATAGCGAGGCGCCTGGAAAGCGTCAAGGCCAGGCGAGCGCTCCCCGCGCCGGTGGGTCCCGGCGAGGCCGCCGGAAACGAAAGGGACCAGCGTCCCCGTCACCCGAGCTTCTCCTGCAGGAGCTGGCGGACGAGCGCCGGATCGGCGGTTCCCTGGGTCGAGCGCATCACGGCGCCGAGGAGCGCTCCGAACAGCTTCTTCTCGCCGGCCCGGTACCGCTCCACCTCGCGCGTGTGAGCGACGAGGGCCGCGTCGATGGCGGAGGCGACGGCGCCGCGGTCCTCCACCTTCTCGAGGCCGAGCGCCTTCATCCGCTCCTCCGGCTCGCCGCCCTGCGCGACGAGGTCGGCGAGCAGCGCCTTGCCCGCGGCGGGCGTGAGCCGGTCGGCGTCGACGAGCGCGACGAACCTGCCGAACGCCGCGGGCGTGAGCGGGAGGTCGGCGAGGGACGTCTCCTTCGCGAGACCGGTGAGATCGTTGAGCAGCCAGCGCGCGACCGATCGCGGGTTCTGGTGGACGGCGAGAGAAGCGTCGAACCAGGCGGCGACGGTCGCGTCGCCGGAGAGGAGATCGGCCTCCGCGTCACCGAGGCCGAGCTCGCCGTGGTAGCGCCGGAACCGCGCGGCGGCGTCGGGGTTCGCGGCGTGCAGCATCGCGCGGGCGTCGCCGCGGCTGCGCTGCGGGGCGACCGGCACCGGCTCCTCGGGCTCCGACCTCCGCGCGCGAGGCGTCCGCGGGTCGGCCCTCGGGGCGGAGCGCGCCGCCCAGCTGTCCTTCAGCGTGATCGTTCGGTTGAAGACCGGCGCGCCGGGCCGGGTCTCCTCGGGGTCGGCGAAGAAGTACCCCTGCCGCAGGAACTGCCAGCGCGTCCCCGCCTCGGCCTGCGCGAGCGCGGGCTCGACCCGCGCCGCCGGGGCGCGCACGAGCGAGTCGGGGTTCAGCGCCTGGAGGAAGTCGCCCTCGGCGTCGGGCTGCTCGACCTTGAACAGCCGGTCGTAGAGCCGGACCTCGGCGGGGACCGATCGCGTCGCGTGGACCCAGTGCACGGTGCCGGCGACCCGACGGCGCTGGGCGCCCGCATCCATGGACCGCGGATCGTGCGAGCAGCGGATCGCGCGGACCTCGCCGGCCTCGTCCCGCACCACGTCCTCGCAGCGGACGACGTACCCTCCGGCGAGGCGCACCTCGCGCCCCGGCGCGAGCCGCCGCCAGTCGGCGGGCGGATCGACCGTGAAGTCGTCGCGCTCGACGAGCAGCTCGCGGCCGAAGGGCACGTTGCGGCTGCCCCGCCCGGGCTCGCCCGGCCACCAGGGCACGTCGAGCTCCTCGATCCGGTCGGCCGGCCACGTCTCGATCGTGAGCGGCAGCGGGTTCAGCACCGCGAGCGCGCGCGGCGCCCGGCGCTCGAGGTCGTTCCGGATCGCGAACTCGAGCTTGCCGATGTCGACGACGCTGTTGTTCTTCGCGACGCCGATGAGCTCGGCGAAGTCGCGGAGCGCGTCGGGCGTGACGCCGCGCCGGCGCAGTCCGGCGATGGTGGGCATGCGCGGGTCGTCCCAGCCGGAGACGCGCTGCTCGTTCACGAGCTGGAGCAGCTTGCGCTTCGACATCACCGTGTAGCCCAGCGCCAGCCTCGCGAACTCGTACTGCCGCGGGCGCGGATCCCAGGGGCCGAGGTTGTCGAGCACCCAGTCGTACAGCTCGCGGTTCGACTCGAACTCGAGCGTGCAGATCGAGTGCGTCACGCCCTCGAACGCGTCCTCGAGCGGATGCGCGAAGTCGTACATCGGGTAGATGCACCAGCGGTCGGCGGTGCGGTGGTGGTGCGCGTGACGGATCCGGTAGAGGAGCGGGTCGCGCATGAGCACGTTCGGGCTGCTCATGTCGATCTTCGCCCGGAGCACGCAGGCGCCGTCGGGGAACTCGCCGGCGCGCATGCGGCGGAGGAGGTCCAGGCTCTCCTGGGCCGCGCGGTCGCGGAACGGGCTGTGGCTGCCGGGGCGCTCGAAGCTGCCGCGCTGCTCGCGGATCTCCTCGACCGACTGGCTGTCGACGTACGCCTTGCCGTCGCGAACGAGCCGCTCGGCGCACTCGTACATGCGCTCGAAGTAGTCCGACGCGAAGTAGAGGTGCTTCCCCCAGTCGGCGCCGAGCCAGCGGACGTCGTGCTCGATCGACTCGACGTACTCCACGTCCTCGGCGGTCGGGTTCGTGTCGTCGAACCGCATGTGCATGCGGCCGCCGAACTGGTGCGCGAGCCCGTAGTTGAGGAGGATCGACTTCGAGTGGCCGATGTGGAGATAGCCGTTCGGCTCCGGCGGGAACCGCGTGACGACCTTGCCGCCGTTGCGTCCGGCGGCGACGTCCGCCTCGATGATGGCGGTGAGGAAGTTCGACGGGCGCGGCGTCTCGGTCATGGAGCGACCCGGATCGCCTCGTCGAGGCGCCGCAGCGTCTCCTCGCGCCCGAGGATCTGGACGACGTCGTAGATGCCCGGCGACGCGGTGCCGCCGGTGAGCGCCACGCGGACCGGCTGCGCGACCTTGCCGATCTTGAGCTCACGCCGCTCGGCGGCGCCGTGGAAGAGCTGCTCGAGCGCCGCGGTCTCGAGGGCGCCCATCGCCGCGATGCCGGCGCGGATCTCCTCGAGCACCGGCTTCGCCTCGGCCGTCAGGAACTTGTCCTTCGCCTTCGGATCGAGCGCGATGGGAGCGTAGAAGTAGCGGAACTGCTCGGCGAGCTCCGCGAGCGTCTTCACGCGCTCGCGGCCGACCGTGACGACGTGCACGAGCTTCTCGTCCGCCACGTCGGTGAGGCCGGCGCGCTGGAAGTGCGGCACCGCCAGGCGCGCGAGCTCGTAGGGCGGGGTCGCCATCATCCACTGGTGGTTCACCCACTGCATCTTCTCCGGGTTGAACACGCCCGCGGTGGCGCCGACGCTCTTCCAGTCGAAGAGCTGGACGAGCTCGTCTCGCGTGAAGATCTCCTGGTCGCCGTGCGACCAGCCGAGGCGCACGAGGTAGTTCACGACCGCGTGCGGCAGGAAGCCCATGTCGCGGTACGCGGTGACGCTCGTGGCGCCGTGCCGCTTCGACAGGCGGGTCTTGTCGGCGCCCAGGATCATCGGCAGGTGCGCGAACGCCGGCGGCGTCACGCCGAGCGCCTCGTACATGAGGACCTGCCGCGCGGTGTTGTTCACGTGATCGTCGCCGCGGGCGACGAGCGTGATCTCCATCGTGAGGTCGTCGACGAGCGCGCCGAAGTTGTAGAGGGGCACGCCGTCGCCGCGCAGGATCACCTCGTCCTGCAGCGTGTCGTGCGGCGTCGAGATCGGCCCCTTCACGAGGTCGTCGAACGTCGTGTAGCCGGCGTCCGGCATGCGGAAGCGGATGACGTGGCGCTTCGACGGATCGTACGGCTTGTCGCGGCAGGTGCCCGGGTAGCGGAACTGCCGCTTCTCGGCCTCCGCCTGCTTGCGGCCGGCGTCGAGCTCCTCCTTGGTGCAGTAGCAGGCGTACGCCTTGCCCTGCGCGATGAGCTTCTCGGCGTACTGCTTGTAGACGTCGAGCCGCTCCGTCTGGAAGTACGGCCCGTGCGGCCCGCCGACCTCGGGTCCCTCGTCCCAGTCGAGGCCGAGCCAGCGCATGCCGTCGAGGATGGCGTCGACCGCCGACTGCGTGGACCGCTCGCGATCCGTGTCCTCGATTCGTAGGACGAACCTGCCGCCGGTGTGCCGCGCCCACAGCCAGTTGAACAGGGCCGTGCGAGCGCCGCCGATGTGGAGGTATCCCGTGGGGGACGGGGCGAATCTGACGCGTGTGACGGGGCTGACCATGGCGCGCGGAACCTAGCACAGATAGGATCTCCGGGTGCCCCGCGCATCAGCGACTGCCGTCGCGCTCGCAGCCTTGCTCCTCCCCGCCGCTCCGGCGCTCGCCGCGCTCGCCAACCAGGCCTCCGTCGAGGACCTCGCCCGCACCTCGGACGCGGTCGTCCGCGGCAAGGTGGTGAGCCAGACCTCGCGCTGGGTCGGCAAGCGGATCGTCACGGACGTCGACGTCCAGACGTCGGCGCTGTGGCGTGGCAACGCGCCCCAGCGCGTGAAGGTCACCGTGCCGGGCGGCGTGATGGGAGACCTGGGCCAGCGCGTAGACGGGATGGCGTCGTTCACCGAAGGTGAGGACGTCGTCGTGTTCCTCGCGCGCGGCAGCGACGGCCGCTGGCGCGTCAACGGCGCCGCGCAGGGCAAGTTCACGGTGGAGGCCGCCGACGCGCGACCCGATCTCGGACAGGTCCGGTTCCTCCGCAGCGACGTGAAGTCGGGAGAGCGCGCCGCGGAGCGGATGTCGGTCGCCGAGCTCGAGCGTCGCGTGAAGGAGGCCCGGTGAAGCGCGCCACCCTCGCGGTCGCGCTCACCGCGGCAGCGATCGCGCTCGTCGCGTTGCCCGCGCGCGCCTACCTGCGCAGCCGCGGAAACGGCGGGATGTGCCTCTGGTGGCGCAATCCGGTCGGCGTGCCGGTGGTCGCGAGCTTCCAGGACGGCCCGACGGGCGGCGGCTGCAGCGATCCCGCGCAAGTCTCGAACCTGCTCCGCGACAGCCTCGCGACGTGGGGTGCGGCGCAGCGGCCCGGCGAGTCGCAGCCGTGCACGAGCTTCCGCTTCGACTACCAGGGCCCGGTGACGACGAGGGCCGTCGGCTTCGACGGGAGACCCGGCGCCCCGAACGAGAACCTCGTGGTGTTCCGCCACGGGATCTGCAGCGGCAATCCGCAGTGCACCGGCACGGATCTCGAGGCGTGCGCCGACCAGATCGGTTGCTGGCCGCACGACACCGGCACGAGCACCATCGCGATCACGACGACGAGCTACATCCAGAGCACCGGCGAGATCGTGGACGCCGACATGGAGCTGCACGATCACAGCGCACCGAGAGTGGGCTACTTCTTCACCTGCCCCAACCTGGCCGGCCCCAGCTCGTACTGTGGGCGGGAGGTGGAGCCGTCGACGTTCGGCTCGCCGTGCGTCTCGACCGACGTCGGCAGCATCTTCACGCACGAGGCTGGCCACATGCTCGGCCTCGACCACCCGCCGGACAAGCCGAACGCGACGATGTTCGCGACGTACGAGCCGGGCAGCGTGCGGCTCCGCGTCCTGAACGTCGACGACGTGGACGGCGTCTGCACGGTCTACCCCGCCGGCGGCCAGCCCCTGAACACCTGCAGCGGCGCGACGCTGCCTCCGATCCAGCAGCAGCCGAAGTCCGGCGGCGGCGGGTGCTCGACGGCGACGGGCGGCGTGCTGTCGATGATGGGCGTCGCGCTCGCGATGGCACGGCGAGCGCGCCAGCGACAGCGAAGCGCCGGTTGACGATCGCGATTCGGCGACGGCTGGACTCCGCGCCGGAGGCGCGAAGCCGGGTCAGCGCCACGAAGTGGCGCGTGGGCCCCTGCGAGCAGGAGGGGGTGCCAGACGAGCTCCGCTCGGCTGGGGGAGGGCGCAGCCCTCCTTCAATCCGACACGATCACGCCGGCGTAGCCGACCACGCTGCGGTCGTCCCCGTTCACGTCGCCCGAGGTCCCGTAGCGGACGAGCGTCGCGGTGCGCGCGCCGAGCCGGCGCGCCGCGAACAGCATCACCGTCGCGGGCACGACGCCGCACATCGTGATCCCCTCGCCGCGGACCGTCTCGTACAGCCCCTCGGGATCGAGCGCGAGCACCCGGTCCAGCGCGCGGTGGTCGAGCCGGCGCGCCTCCTCGGCCGGGATGTAGTGGCTCATGTCGCTCGAGGCGACGACCAGCGCGCCGGGACCGGCGGCGTCCGCGATCGCGGTCCCCAGCTCGCGGCAGAGCTCGACGGTGAGCGGGCCGAGGCAGAGCGGCACGATGCGGAGATCGGGCTGCCTCGCGAGCATGAACGGCAGCTGGACCTCGAGCGCGTGCTCGTAGCGGTGCGCGGCGCGATCTCGAGACACGAACCGGTGAGCGGCGAGCGCGTCCGCGAGGTCCGCGTCGACTGGAACGCGGCCGGCCGGCGTCTCGAAGCCGCCGTCGGGCCACAGCGCGACGGGCTTACCCATGCCGGTGTGGTTCGGGCCCAGGACGATCGCCTGCGGCGGCACCTCGACGCGCGCGAACGTCGCCCCCGCGATTGACCCGGAGTAGACGTAGCCGGCGTGCGGTGCGATCACGCCCAGCGCTTTGACGGGTTGCCCGGACGGTGCGTCCCCGAGCAGCTGCCGCACTTCGGAGGAGAGGCGCTCCGGCTCGGCTGGATAGAAACGCCCCGCCACTGCAGGCTCGCGTTCCATGATGGCTGGAGTATAAATCCCCGTCCATGAGCGCGCGGAAGAAGGTCCTCATCGTCGATGACTCGACCGCGATGCTCGACGCGCTGGTCGCCGCCTTCGAGGACGCCGGTTACGAGGTGGGCGCCGCCCACGACGGCGAGGAGGTCTTCCGGAAGATGGCGACGCTCGATCCCGACGCGATCCTGCTCGACGTCTTCATGCCGAAGATCAACGGCGCCGAGGTGTGCCGGCTGGTGAAGGCGCACCCGCACTGGAAGAAGACCTGGCTCGTGCTCATGAGCGCGCGCATCGGGGGCAAGGAGATCGAGCAGTTCCACCAGCTCGGGGCGAACGAGATCCTGCGCAAGCCCTTCGACCCCGCCGTGGCGCTCGCCGCGGTCGCGAAAGGCATCGGCCTCGGGGAGCCGGCCGGAGCTTGAACGTCCATCCGGACGAGCCCGACGAGATCCAGCTCCCGGTCGAGCGACCGCAGCGGCGGGTACGGCGCCGCGACCTCATCGTCGGGTGGGTGAAGGCCATCGGCGTCATCGCGATGGCCAAGGTCGTCTCGACCGTCGAGCCGAGCGGCACGCTCGCCGCCAACCTCGCCGGAGTCGCGGCGTTCGTGTTCATCGCGGTGCCCGACGCGTGGCTGAGGCGCCACGACGAACACTGGCCTGCGTTCGGCCTCCCGTACTGGGGGTCGCGCGATCCGCGGACGTGGCACGCCTGGGCGCGCGGGCTGCGCGACGCGGTCGTGCTCGCGGCGGCGACCTTCCCCGTGTTCTTCGTCGGGTTCTGGTTGTGGGGCGTGGCGCTCCCGCACCTCGCGCCGGAGTTCGCGACGTTCGTCGCGCCCTACGCGAGGCCGCCGAACCCGGGGTTCCGGTTCCCGAGCGGCATGGGGATGCGGATCGTCATACAGCTCCTCGTCGTGGCGATGCCGGAGGAGCTCTTCTACCGGGGCTGGATGCAGACGGCCTGGGCGCGCAGCGAGCCGGAGCGGACGTTCCGCTTCTTCGGCGCGGAGGTGGGCGCCGGCTTCATCGGGACGCAGGCGCTCTTCGCGCTCGGGCACCTCGTCGTGCTGCAGCCGTGGCGCATCGCGACCTTCTTCCCGGGCCTCGTGTTCGGCTGGCTCCGCGCGCGGACGGGCAACGTCGCGGCGCCGATCTTCTACCACGCGCTCTCGAACCTCTTCATCGCCACGCTCGAGGCGAGCTGGTACGGGCGCTGAAGGCGGCGACCCGCCGCACGGGAGGACGAACCATGGCAGGGACCATCCGCGAGATGCTCGAGGAGCAGGAGGCGCGCACGCTCCACCCGCGCGCGGCGCTGTCGAGCGCGAGCCGCGGCAGGGCCGTCCCCGAGCCGGAGGACGATCTCCGGCCCGTCTTCCAGCGCGACCGCGACCGGCTGCTCCACTGCAAGTCGTTCCGGCGGCTCAAGGGGAAGACGCAGGTCTTCCTCGCGCCGCGCGGCGATCACTACCGGACGCGCCTCACGCACACGCTCGAGGTGGCGCAGGTCGCCCGCTCGATCGCACGCGCGCTCCGGCTGAACGAGATGCTGGTCGAGGCGATGGTGATGGGCCACGACCTGGGACACACGCCGTTCGGTCACGCCGGGGAGCGGCTCCTGAACGAGGTCGTGCCCGGCGGGTTCCACCACGTCGCGCAGTCGCTGCGGGTCGTCGACGTCCTCGAGAAGGACGGCAAGGGTCTCAACCTCACCGAGGAGGTGCGGGACGGGATCCTGCGGCACTCGAAGGGGCGCGGGACCGTCCTCATGAAGGGGACCGGGGCGAAGGCGCTCACGCTCGAGGCGGAGATCGTCCGCATCTCCGACATCGTCGCGTACGTGAACCACGACCTCGACGACGCGATCCGCGGCGGGCTGCTCCGCGAGGAGGACGTGCCGGCCGACATCCGCGGCGCGCTCGGGCGGCGCCACTCGGAGCGGCTCGCCACGCTCGTCGGCGACGTCATCCGCCACTCGGACGTGGACGGGGGAGGGCACATCGAGATGTCGCCGGAGATCCACGGCGCGCTCATCGCGCTCCGCGAGTTCCTGTACCACCGCGTGTACGAGAACCCCGTCGTGAACGAGGAGTTCAAGAAGGCGCAGCGGATCCTGGGCGAGCTCTACGCGTGGCTGAAGGCCGACCCGGAGCGGCTCGCGACGCAGTTCCAGGTCGCCGCCCGCGACGGCGAGACCGTGGACCGGGCGGTCACCGACTTCGTGTCCGGCATGACGGATCGCTTCGCGCTCGAGACCTGGGAGTCGATCGTCGTGCCGCGGCCGTGGGCCATCGTGTGACGGTCGGCTAGCCGGCCGCCAGGGTGGCGATGCTCACCTGGAGCGTGCGGCTCACCGTCACGACGCTGCAGTCCGGGACCTCGATGAAGCCGTTCGGCGCGAGCAGGTTCGACGCGAAGCAGACCGCCTTCACGCGGCGGTGCGCCCCGAACCGAGGGTCGGTCTCCTTGGAGCTGGCCGTGATGCCGTCGCGGTCGCAAGGCACGATGCCTTCCAGCAGGGCGTAGAACAGCGGCGTCCCGCGCCTGGTGGCCGCCATGATCCTGCCGTTGGTGGCGACGAAGCCGAGCGTGCTCGGCTTCTGGACGCCCGCTGCCCGGCACAGCTCGTCGATGCGCTTCACCGTGAGGGCGAGCGCGCGCCCGGCGGTCGCAGGGTCGACATCGAGATTGTCGAGCTCGCCGGCGTCCCGGAGGGTCTTCAGGAACAGCGCGAACGCGTGCTCGGAGTCGGTCTCGCCCGAAATTCCCCTGCGCAGGTGATCCGGCAGGTCGGCCTCGATCGCGGCGCGGACCTGGTCGAAGCCCTCGATGGTGCCGATGTGGGCAAAGAGCCACCGCCGCGACCGGAAGGGGTGGGTGTTCTCGTCCTTGTGGTTCCCGACGGTCGCGTGGCGCGCGTGGACGAGGAGCGCCTCGGTGTCCACGTCGCCGACGAGCTCCTCGAGCGTCAGCGGGTGGGCGGCGCCGCTGGGGCGCTTGCCGAGGAGCACGTCGCTCGCGGTGTAATATCCGAACCCGTACGCATCCGGCGGCCGCTCGGGCGAACCGAGCGCGACGTGCCTGCCCAGGCGATGCACCTGGCACCGCATGAGGTTCGAGTCGCTCTGAAGCACCGCTACGACCGCGCCCATCGTGTCTCCTCTTTCGACGTCGCGCACGTCCGCGCCGTCCGTTCCTACTCTATAATTCGCACCCGACATGAGCGGCGCCATCGCGATCGGTATCGACCTGGGAACGAGCTACAGCTGCGTCGCCGCGGTGCGGGATGGCACCCCGGAGGTGCTACCCAACGAGTGGGGGGAGCGCACGCACGCATCCGTCGTCACGTACCTGCCGGAGGGCGGCGTAGTCGTCGGGAATGACGCGAAGAAGAACATCATCACGAGGGCGGAGAACACCGTCTACTCCGCGAAGCGGCTCATCGGCCGGTTCTACTTCTCCGACGAGGTGAAGAAGGCCCAGGCGGTGATGCCGTACCGCATCGTCGAAGGCCCCAACAACGGGGTACGCATCCAGATCGGTGAGCGGAACCTCGCGATCCCCGAGGTGAGCGCGCTCGTCCTCAAGGAGATGCGGGACATCGCCGAGACGGCCCTCGGGCACGAGGTGCGCAAGGCCGTCATCACCTGCCCCGCCTACTTCAACGACAACCAGCGCCAGGCCACGCGCGACGCCGGACGCATCGCCGGCCTGGAGGTGCTCCGCATCATCAACGAGCCCACCGCGGCGGCGCTCGCCTACGGCTTCGGTCGCGACATCACGCAGCGCGTCTGCGTGTACGACCTCGGCGGCGGCACGTTCGACGTCTCGGTCCTCGAGATCGGCAAGGACGTCTTCGAGGTGCTCGCGACCGCAGGCGACACGTACCTCGGCGGTGACGACTTCGACGACCGCATCATGGCGTGGCTCGCCGACGACTTCGTCGCGAAGCACGACCTCGACCTGCGCCAGAGCCGCTACTGCCTGCAGCTGCTGAAGGAGGCCGGCGAGCGGGCCAAGATCGAGGTGGGCCGGTCCGGCGTGGCCGAGATCTCGGTCCCGCAGATCTGCCGGACGCCGGAGGGCGAGACGCTCGATCTGGTGCAGACGCTCACCGCCGACCACTTCAACCGGATGGTGATGGACCTGGTCCAGCGCACGTTCAAGGTCTGCGACGAGGCGCTCCAGTCGGCGCGGCTCACCGCGGCCGACATCGACGCGATCATCCTCGTCGGCGGGCCCACGCGGCTGCCGATCATACGGCAGAGCGTCCGCCACTACTTCCAGCGGGAGCCGCTCACCGGCATCGATCCCGACGAGGCGGTGGCGCTCGGGGCGAGCATCCAGGCGGCGGCGCTGCTGGACGCCGGCGCCGCAGAGGTGGGCCAGGCGAGCTACCTGCTCGACGTCACGCCGCTGTCGCTGCGCGTCGGCACCGTCGACGGGTTCACCGAGCGCATCATCGAGAAGAACACGCCGATCCCCATCGAGCGCTCGAAGACGTTCACGACCAGCCGCGATCACCAGGACCGGGTCCGCATCCGCGTCTACCAGGGCGAGTCGAACCTCGCGCAGCACTGCGAGCTGCTCGGGGAGTTCGAGTTCAGCGGGTACAAGGTCGGGCGGCGCGGCGACGTGCAGATCGCGGTCACGTTCGAGATCGACGCCAACGGCATCGTGAACGTCTCCGCGACGGACCAGGATACGGGCCAGCGGGCGTCCACGACGATCAGCCTCTCGTCGGGCCTGAGCGAGCAGGATATCCTCGCCGCGACGGACCGCGCGGCCAGCACCGAGATCGCCGCGCGCGGAGCGTGACGGGACGCCGATGGACGTGGGGCTCATCATCGAGGTCGAGCAGCGCGCCGCCGCGCTCGAGGCGATGGACTACTTCGAGGTCCTGCGCGTGCCGCGCTCGGCCGGACTCCGCGACGTCAAGGCCGCGTACTACCGCGAGTCGAGGGCGTTCCATCCCGACCGGTTCGCTGCCCTGCCGAGCGCGGAGCTGAAGGAGCTCATCGGGCGCATCTACCGGCGCGTCAACGAGGCTTACATGGTCCTCCGCGACGACGTGAAGCGGGCGAAGTACCTCGCGGACGTGAGCGGCCCGGATCGCGCGATCAAGCTCCGCTTCAGCGAGGAGGACGAGGCGCGCGTGCGCGACGAGCAGAAGCGACGCGCCGAGGAGCAGATCGGGACGACGCCCAACGGACGGAAGTTCTACGCGGCGGCGCTCGCGGAGATCGCGGCGCGCCGATGGGAGTCCGCGGAGCGAGCGCTGCGCAGCGCGCTCATGTACGAGCCCGCGAACGC
>DASSQI010000087.1:0-8564 GCA_035702585.1 Anaeromyxobacteraceae bacterium | reverse complement strand
CCCGCCGAACGCCGACACGGGATCGCAGGCGCGGGCGCGGGCGAACGCCTCGCCCGGAGTCGTGGAGACGGCGACGCCGCAAGGCGTGTTGTGCTTGATCACCACGCACGCGGTCTCGTCGAACTCCTTCACGCCGGCGAGCGCGGCCTCGAGGTCGAGGAGGTTGTTGTAGCTGAGCTCCTTGCCCTGCAGGACCTTGGCGAACGCGACGGTCGGCTCGCCCGGCTCGGTCGCCACGCGGTAGAAGGCGCCGGCCTGGTGCGGGTTCTCCCCGTAGCGGAGGTCCTGCGCCTTCTGCGCGACGACCGCGATGGTGTCGGGGAAGTGCTTCGGCTCCGCCTTCGCCGAGTCGCGCGCCGTGAGGTACTCGGCGATCGCGGCGTCGTACGCGGCCGTGTGCGCGAAGGCCTTCTGCATGAGCCGCAGCCGCGTGTCGTCCGCGAGCGCGCCGGTCTTCTCGATCTCCGCCGCGATCGCCTCGTAGTCGGCGGGATCGACGACGACGCCGACGTGCGCGGAGTTCTTCGCCGCAGCCCGGACCATGCTCGGCCCGCCGATGTCGATCTCCTCGACGCACTCGTCGAACGGCTTGCCGGCGGCGACCGCCTGCCGGAAGGGGTAGAGGTTCACGACGACGAGGTCGATCGCGCCGATGTCGCGCGCCTTCACGTCGGCCTCGTCCGCGGCGAGGCCGCGCCGGAAGAGGATGCCGCCGTGAATCCGCGGGTGCAGCGTCTTCACGCGGCCGCCGAGGATCTCCGGCGCCTGCGTGTAGTCGCCGATCGAGACGACCTTCAGTCCGGCCTCGGCGAGGGCGCGGTGCGTACCACCCGTGGAGAGCAGCTCGACGCCGAGCGCCGCGAGGCGGCGAGCGAAAGGAACGAGCCCGGTCTTGTCGGAGACCGAGAGAACGGCGCGGCGGACCATGGGGCAACCTCCGGGTGAGGGTGCCTTGTACGATCCTGCCGCGCCGCCTTTCAACAGCTAGTCTTCGTCGTCCTCGTCGAAGGCGGCCGGCCTCTCGGTCGGCGGCAGCGAACGCGGCTCGTCCTCGGTGATCGCGCGGAGCTTGAGCAGCCCGCGCGTCTCGACCTGACGGATGCGCTCGCGCGTGAGGTTCATGATCGTCCCCACCTCTTCGAGGGTGATCCCGCCGCGGTCGGCGACGTCGAGCGCGCAGGTCTCCTCGAGCTCCCAGACCTCCTTGTCCGGGAAGTTCAGCTTGATGGAGCCCGTCGCCGGGTTCACGTCGAGGTAGAGGTGATGCTTGCAGGAGATGAACATGCAGGGGCGCGGCCCGTTCGCGCACTCCGCGCGCGACTGCGGCCGAAGCGCGTTGATCTCCTCGATCACCTGCTCCAGCTCGGTGTCCACGATCCCGAGCGCCCGCTGACGCCTCAGGTCCCGCGCGATCTCCTTCCGCGACATCGTCTTCGATCGATGCCGTCCCTGGTTCTCCTCAGCCTCGGTGCCCATCAGCTCCGGTTCAGGGAGCTCCTGCCGATTCGCCTCGCTCATCTCCACGCCCTCCATCCACCACGCCCGCATCGCGGACTCGCCCTTCGAGGCCCCACCCGCTCACCGTCTCAACCCGACCCCAGCTCACTCCCGCGCGCAGTCGCGACGATGCTCCCGGCGCGCTCCAGCCGCCGGAACGCCGCGCTCAGCTCGCGCTCTGCCCGCGTCAACTCCACCTCCACGTCGTTCCGCGCCGGGTGCGCCCTGGCGCGCGCCGCGAGATCCGCGCGCACCGCCGCGAACTCCGCCTGCAGATCCTCGATCCTGTTCCGGATGGCCACGTAGCTGTCGCGGATCTCCTCGAGCGTGAGGCCCGCGGCCATCATCCGCTTGATGAGGTCGATCCGCCGCACGACGGCGACCGGGTAGAGCCCCCTCGATCCCGCGTGCTTGCCCTTCCGGCCGACGCGACGGCTGCGCGGCAGTAGCCCGGTCTGGACGTACTTGCGGAAGGTCGCGGCGGAGAGCCGCGCCCCCTTCGCCTCGAAGAGCCGCACCACCTCGCGGCTGCTGATCCCGGCCGCCTGCTCCCGCTCTACGCGGGCGATTTCGCTGGGATCGAGGAGCTTCTGCATCGGTGGGGACTCGTGTGCTCGAAGGATCGATCGAATAGATTATTTCGTAAAGTTGACATGCAGGCTACGCCACTGAGTGGATCACGTCAACCGGCTCCGGCGCCTCGCTTGGGCGCCCGCGAGCGGGTGTCGGTGGTGCGGGGGACAGGCACGCGGCGCTCGACACGAGCGCTGCACACGCGCGCGCCAGCACGCGGCGCCTCGCAACCGCGAGCGCCCCACACGCGCGCGCTGCCTGTCAGCGCGCGTGAGGCGCGCTCTCAGTCACGACCGGAGCGGGCGAGAACGAAGCGTGACGTGGTCGAGCTCGAGCGTCTGCGCGTCAGCCCGCACGAGTCCTCTTGGAGATCTCGCGTCCCGGCCGCTCGTGACGTGGTTCCAGCACAGCGCTCGCGACGCGAGCGCTGCGTGTCAGCGAGCGCTGCGTGCGAGCGTCGGCGCCCAGCGGCGGCGCTCGCCTGGCGCGAGCTCGACGCGCGCCTTGGCGCTGCCGAAGCGCGGGTGGACCGCGCGAAGGTCGTGAGCCCCCGCGGAGAGCTCGAGGCTCAGCGGCGTGTCGCCAGCGCGCTCCCCGTCGACGTAGATGGTCGCCCACGGGACGACGTCGACGACGAGAGTGGCGCGCTCGCGGGCCGGCGCGCCCGCGACTGCCGCGCCGGGACGTCGCTCGCGCTGCGCAGATCCCTCGGGCCGCGTGCTCTGCGTCTGCGTCTGAGGTGCCGTGCTCTGCGGTGCCGTGCTCTGCGATTGCGCTGCCGTGCTCTGCGACTGCGGTGCCGTGCTCCGCGTCTGCGTCTGCGTCTGCGGTGCCGTGCTCTGCGACTGCGACTGCGGTGCCGTGCTCTGCGATGGCGAACCGCGAGGTCCGGTGCTCTGCGCTTCCGTCCCGGGCGGCGCGCTCGCTGGGCCCGATCCGCGCGCGGGTGCTCCCCGCTCGGAGGTCTTCGAGGCGTCCGCGCCGGATGCCGGCGGGCCCGAACCTCCGGCGCGACCGTCCTCACGCACGGTCGTGCGCGATTCCTCACGAGACGCGTCGGACCACCGGAGCACCACGACCGCGAGCACCACGGCGAACGCGACCAGGGCGAGCAGCGACAGCGTGCGCCTTTGCTGCTGCGCGTTCGTGAACGGCCGCGGGTAGCGCATCGTGCGGGTCGGCGCGTCCTCGAGCGCGGGAGCTCGGTCGACACGCTGCGCCGCCCCCGCACCTTCCGCCCCCGCACCTTCCGCCCCCGCACCTTCCATCGCGGCACCTTTCGTCGCGGCACCTTCCGTCCCCGCGCTCTCCCCGTCTCCACGCATCGCAGCGACTGCAGCGTCCGCGGTGCGCGGGGTCGGCTCCGGCACAGGTGCCGACGGTTCACCCGCGCTCCGCTCCGCCGCGACGGGGACAGGCTGCGCGGCCATGACGGCGGTGGGCTCGCGCCGGGACTGCGCGCTCGATCCGCCGTCCGGCCACAGCCGACGCAGCAGCGCGCGAAGGTCGATCTCGTCCGGAGACGCGGCGAGCCGGAGACGGAGCGCCGACAGCGTCGCCGCGAGCGCCTCCGCGGACCCCGTCCTGTGATCGCGATCCCGCTGCAGCGCGCCGAGCAGCACCTCGTCCAGCTCCGGCGGCACCGCGTCGTTCCACTCGGACGGTCGCGAGACCGGCGTGGCGTCGAGGACCGCCGCCAGTGTCGCCGCCTCGCCCTCCCGCGCGAAGAGGCGCCGCCCGGTGCAGAGCTCCCACAGGACGACTCCCAGCGAGAAGACGTCCGCGCGCCCGTCGACGGGCTCGCCCCGCGCCTGCTCGGGCGACATGTACGCGAGCTTTCCCTTGATCGTACCGGCGCGCGTCAGCTCGTCGGCGCCGGCGGCCCGCGCGATCCCGAAGTCGGCGAGCTTTACCTCGCCCTCGATCGACACGAGCACGTTGTGAGGCGAGACGTCGCGGTGCACGAGGCCCGCCGGCCGGCCGTCGACCTCGAGCCGGTGCGCGTACGCGAGCGCCCGCGCGACCTCGGCCCCGACGTGGACGGCGCGCGGGACGCCGAACCGGACGCCCATCTCGCGGCAGCGGTCGGTCACGTCGCGCAGCGACCGCCCGCGCACCAGCTCCATCGCGATGTAGTAGTGGCCGTCGACTCGGCCGAGATCGAAGACGTGGACGATGTTCGCGTGATCGAGGCGGGAAGCGAGTCGCGCCTCCTGGATGAACATTCGGGTGAAGGCGTCGTCCTCGCGGTGCTCGCCGCGGACCAGCTTGAGCGCGATCTCCTTCACGAAGCCGGCGGCGCCGGGCATCTCGGCGCGCCAGACGTCGGCCATCCCGCCGGACGCGAGGAGCTCGACGAGACGAAACTTTCCGAACTGCCGCACGGGGCTCGCTTAAGGCGAGTTCGCCAGCCGGGGGAGGCCCAGCCGGGGCAGCGCCGCGGATCGGCGCGGCTACTCGTCCGTCCGCGCGAGCGTCACTCCCGCCCCGAGCCGGGCAGCGGCGGCGGACCGACGCGGACCGAGTTCCGCGCCGGCAGCGGCGGCGGCGCGGCGGAGCTCAGCGGAGCCCCGAGCACGTCGAGCCGCGCGCGCGTGCGCTCGGCGCGCTCGAGGAACTCGGCCAGCGCGTCGAAGAGCCACGCGTCGACGGCCGAACGTTCGTCGGGCATCACCGACTGCCCGCTCGCGCGCAGCGCTCCCCAGATCGCCTCGTGCAGGGCCTTCACCTCGCGCGCGAGCTGCGCAGGCTGCGCGCTGGAGCGGATGAGCACCGCGCAGCGCGCCCACGCCTCGCGGCTGCGCGCGCCCGCCGCGGGTTCCCGGAGCGCGAGCGACAGCTCTCGCAGCAGCGGTGCGATGGCGTACCCGAGCGCGGGCTCCGGATCTCCGAGCGCCGCCACGCCCTGACGCCACGACGCCGCGATCTCGCCGCGGTGCTCCTCGATGAGCAGCCCGATCCCGATCGATGTCACGCCTGGTCCTCCTGCGAACGACCTGAGCAAGAGACCGGCCATCGTTTGCCGCCTGGTGCGACGACGACGGTCGAACGTCTCGAGCTGCGCGCGGACCGCCGTCGAGCGCGCGCCGTGGAAAGCGTTTTCCCATCCGCGGCCCGTCGCCGGACCGGACCGGGCCGAGGGTGCCCTCCCCTCTCCGGAAATCGAGGCTCCAGCCGCTGGCGAGGCGTTTGCTCAAAGGGCACCAGGGCATGCTCGAGTACTACGGGTATCTCGCGACGCGGGTCGCTCCCCACCGCCTGATCGGGTCGGCTGCGCGGCGCGCGCTCCGGGCGGCACGAGCCCGGCTGGGACCTCGCGGCCCGACGCCGTCCCGCGAAGAGCTGCTGGCCGGCTTTCGCTGCGAGCTCGCCTCGGAGCTGTCGGCGCGCCTCTCGGCCGGCCATCGGGGCCTCGTCGCGGCGCCGCACCACCGTATCGGCGCCGCGCTCGAGCGTCACTTCCCGGGAGAGCTGGAGCGCCTCGTCTCCCGCGCGGACGACGCCACGAGGGGAGTCCTCACGATCTTCGGTCACGCCGTGGACGTGAACCGGCCCTCGGGCGGCACCGACTGGCAGCTCGATCCGGTTCACGGCGGCCGTTACGCCGCATGGTCGCCGTCCGAGACGTTGCCGGCGGTGCCCGGCTGCGACCCGAAGATGGCGTGGGCCGTCGGCCGCGGCGACCAGTGGGTCGCGCTGGCGTGCGGCGCGATCGCGGACCCGGCGCGCGGCGAGCGGTACGCCGAGGCGTTCGCCTTCTCGGTCCGAGACTTCGTCCTCATGAACCCTGCCGGGCGCGGCGTGCAGTGGGCGTCGCCGATGGAGGCGGCCCTGCGCGCCGTCTGCCTCGGACAGGCGCATGCGCTGCTCTCGGGCCGGGCCGCGCTGCTCGATCCCGGCTACGTGCTCGACGCCACCCGGCTCGCGATCACCACCGCCCGCTTCGTCCTCGCGCGGCTCGAGGACTGGAACGCGGTCCCCGACGGGCACCTCGTCGCGAACTTCGTGGGGCTCCTCGCCTGCGCCGCGTTCGTGCCGGAGTGGCCGGAGGCCGCCCGCTGGCGCGCGCTCGCGCTCGCCGGCCTCGCGCGCGAGCTGCAGGCCCAGACGAACGAGGACGGCACCAGCTTCGAGGGCTCGATCCCGCACCACCGCAAGTCGCTCGAGCTCTTCACCGCGGGCGCGCTGCTCGCGCGGCTGTCACGGCGGCCGCTCGGGGCCGCGTTCTGGCGGAGGCTCGGCGCGATGTTCCACGCGGCGCGCGGCCTGCTCGCCCGCGGCGGCGAGATCCCGCAACTCGGCGACGACGACTCGGGGCGCGTGTTCACGTTCCGCGAGAGGTCGGCCCGCGACGGCGCCTACCTGCTGCCGCTCGCCGCGGCCGTGATGTCGGAGCAGTCGTTGCGCACGAGGCCCGGCGTCGCGGACGCCGAGGAGGTGCTGTGGCTGCTCGGCGCCGACGCGCTCGAGCGGATCGCGCACGGTCGGCCGGGCCAGCCACCGCGGAGCGCGGCGTTCCCGGACGGCGGCTTCCACGCGCTGCGCCGCTGGCCGCTCGAGGCGTTCGTCTCGTGCGGCCGCAACGGCCAGTCGGGCATCGGCGGCCACTCCCACAACGACAAGCTCGCGTTCGAGCTGAGGATCCGCGGCCACGTCGCGATCGCGGATCCGGGCTCGCCGAGCTACACGCGCGATCCCGCGGAGCGCGACGCGTTCCGGTCCACGCGGGCGCACGCGACGATCGTCGTGGACGGCGAGGAGCAGTCGCCGCTCATCTCCGGACGACCGTTCGCGCTGCCCGACGCCGCCTCCGCGAGCCTGCTCGCGCTCGAGTCCACGCACCGGCGGGAGCGCTTCGTCGGCGAGCACCACGCCTACTCGCCGCTCGGCGTCATCCACCAGCGCGAGCTGGTGCTCGGGTCGGCGGCGGTCGTCGTCGACCGCCTGCTCGGGGCGGGGCGGCACACCGTCGAGCTGCGCTTCCCGTTCGCCGGCGACGCGCGCCTGCGCGCGCTGTCGCCCGCGGAGCGCCAGCAGGTCGCCTTCGCGCTCACGGCGGTGGATCTCGATCCGGGAGATCCGTCCCTCGTCGATCTCGACCACGGCGTGGAGATCGGGCCCGAGGCCGCGCCGATCGCGCTGCTCGCGGTCGGCTCGCGCGCCGGGCTCACGCGGTCGATCGAGCCCGCCCTCTACTCCCCCGGGTACGGCGAGCGCGTCGACGCGCGCATCGCCGTCTTCGCGGCGCGCCTGAACGTCCCGGTGACGTTCGTCACCGTCATCCTGCCGCTCGCATCGGGCGACGCGGCGCCATTCCACGTGGAGAGGAAGCACGCATGAGCGAGGAGCAGATCGAGACCGTGCAGCAGCCGTGGGAGCGCACCGCGCTGAAGCCGACGCGCGTCGCGGTGATCGGCCTCGGCTACGTCGGCCTGCCGCTGGCGCTCGCGTTCGCGAAGCGCGGCGAGGTCGCAGCGCTCGGCATCGACGTGGATCCGTCGAAGGCCGAGGCCATCTCCGACGGCCGCAGCTACATCAAGCACGTCGCCGCCGCCGACATCGCCGAGCAGGTGCGCGCCGGGATGTTCGAGGCGACGACGGACATGTCGCGGGCGTCCACGTGCGACGCGGTCGTCATCTGCGTCCCCACGCCTCTCACGCCCGAGCGGGAGCCGGACCTCTCGTACATCCAGGCCACCGCGTCGGCGCTCGCGCCGCACGTCCGCGCGGGGCAGCTCATCGTGCTCGAGTCGACGACGTACCCCGGCACGACCGTCGAGGTCCTGAAGCCGCTCCTCGAGCGCGGCAGCGGTCTCGTCGCGGGGCGCGACTTCTACCTCGCGTTCTCGCCGGAGCGCGAGGACCCGGGCTCGTCGACGAAGACGCACGCCATCCCGAAGGTCGTGGGCGGGTACACGCCGCGCTGCATGGAGGCGGCGATGACGCTGTACGGCCGCGCGTTCGAGCGGATCGTGCCGGTCTCGTCCTGCGAGGTCGCGGAGATGACGAAGCTGCTCGAGAACATCTTCCGCTCCGTGAACATCGCGCTCGTGAACGAGCTCAAGATGCTCTGCGATCGGATGAACCTCGACGTCTGGGAGGTCATCGACGCGGCGAGCACGAAGCCGTTCGGGTTCATGGCGTTCCAGCCCGGGCCCGGGCTGGGCGGGCACTGCATCCCCCTCGACCCCTTCTACCTCTCGTGGAAGGCGGCCGAGTACGGCGCCTGGGCGCGCTTCATCGAGCTCGCCGGCGAGGTGAACACCCGGATGCCCCGCTACGTCGTCGGCAAGGTCGCCGAGGCGCTGAACGCCGACGGCAAGCCGCTCCACGGCTCCCGCGTCCTCGTCCTCGGCCTCGCCTACAAGGCGAACATCGACGACGACCGCGAGTCGCCCTCCTACGAGATCATCGAGCTCCTGAAGGAGACCGGCGCCCGGGTCGAGTACTGCGACCCGTTCTTCCCGGAGGCGCGGCCGGGCCGCAAGCACAAC
>DASSQI010000086.1:0-12319 GCA_035702585.1 Anaeromyxobacteraceae bacterium | reverse complement strand
AGCGGCGAGGACCCCGGCACGCGGGCCCAGGTTGGCGCGCGCGACGGTGTACGAGCCGCCGCCCTCGGGGTAGGCCGCGATCGTCTGCCGATACGAGAGGTAGACCAGGAAGAGGATCGCGGTGATCGCCGCGACGATCGGCCCGAAGAATCGTTGCCCCGCGCTGCCAGCGACGAGCAGTACCGTCAGCGCAGCTTCCGGCCCGTAGGAGGACGAGGCGAGCGCGTCGAGCCCGAGCACCGGTACGCCCTCGAGCGGCCCGATCTTCGCTTCTTCGGCGTCGTCGTCCGAGATCGGCCTTCCGAAGACCAGCTCCTTCAGGCTCATGGCCTCAAGGTAAGCGGTCCCCTCTGCTTCCCGACGCGTCCCGGCCGGCTGCCCCTCCAGAGCCCGGGCGATCGCTCGTCGTTCGCGCTCGGTCAGCGCGCTCGAGCCGCGTCGATGCCGCGAGGCCAGCGCGCGAGGAACGGGCCGCCCTGCTCGAGCACGAAGCGCTTGAAGGCATCGGCCGCGGGCGAGAGCCGCTTCTCCGCGCGGTGCACGACGTTCCAATGCCGCATGACCGGCAGCCCCTCGGCACGGACGAGCGCGAGCTGCCGGGCTGCGAGCTCGAGGCCGATCGTGTGCTCCGAGATGAAGCTCAGCCCGAGGCCCGCGATCACCGCCTGCTTGATCGTCTCGTTGCTGCTCATCTCCATCCCGATCCTCGCCGCGATTCCGTGCTGCGCGAAGAATCCTTCCATCGCGGCTCGCGTCCCCGACCCTCGCTCGCGGACGAGGAACGTCTCGTCGGCGAGCGCCGCGAGCGGCACGCGCCGCTTTCGCGCGAGCGGGTGATCCGGCGGGGCGACGACGACGAGCGGGTGCGCCGCGAACGGCGACGCGACCGTCCCGACCTCCTTCGGCGACTGCCCCATGATCGCGAGGTCGACGGAGTTCGACTCGAGGAGCTGCACGACGATCTCCCGGTTGCTGACCGAGAGCTTCATCTCGATCTCCGGGTGCTCGCGCGAGAACATCGCGATGAGCTTGGGCGCGAAGTACTTCGCGGTGCTGACCACCGCCACGGAGATGTGGCCGCTGCGAAGTCCGCGCAGCGCCGCGAACGCGTCCTCGGCGTCCTCGAGCGAACGCATCACCTGCTGCGCGTAGCGCGCCATCTCCTTGCCGGCCTCGGTCAGGAAGAGGCGGCGCTTGGCGCGCTCGAAGAGCGGCATGCCGGCGTAGTGCTCGAGCTGCTTCACCTGCATCGAGACCGCGGGCTGCGTGAGGTGCAGCTCCTTGCCGGTGCGCGAGAAGCTCAGCGTCTGCGCAGCGGACGCGAAGATCTGCAGCTGCCGCACGGTGGCGTCGCGCATTCCGGACATGTCAGCTCTCCTTATGGATTCGGTAATGACACGTGATTGGTCGTTATGCACGCCGATCCGTACATCTCCCTCGGGACGACACGACACAGGGAGCGGCGATGAAGATCTCGGACGCGAACGCAGCGAGGCAGACGACGAAGACCCGCGACAGGTACGGCGCTGGGGTGATCCCCTACCGGGAGATGGGGTACTGGCAGCCCGACTACGTCCCGGCGGACACCGACGTCATCGCGGTGTTCAGGATTACCCCGCAGGACGGCGTGGACGCCGAGGAGGCGGCGGCCGCCGTCGCAGGCGAGTCCTCGACGGCGACCTGGACCGTCGTCTGGACCGACCGCCTGACCGCGTGCGACGCGTACCGGGCCAAGGCCTACCGCGTCGAGCCGGTGCCGCGGACCGGCCCCGGCGCCGCGACGCCGCAGCAGTGGTTCGCGTACATCGCGTACGACCTCGACCTCTTCGAGGAAGGCTCGCTCGCGAACCTCACCGCGTCGATCATCGGCAACGTCTTCGGGTTCAAGCCCGTGAAGGCGCTCCGGCTCGAGGACATGCGGATCCCCGTCGCGTACCTGAAGACCTTCCCCGGCCCGCCGACCGGCATCGTCGTCGAGCGGGAGCGGCTCGACAAGTTCGGGCGCCCGCTGCTCGGCGCCACCGTGAAGCCGAAGCTCGGGCTCTCGGGCAAGAACTACGGCCGCGTCGTCTACGAGGCGCTGAAGGGCGGCCTCGACTTCGTGAAGGACGACGAGAACATCAACTCCCAGCCGTTCATGCACTGGCGCGACCGGTTCCTGTTCGCGACCGAGGCGGTGAACCGCGCCAGCGCCGCGACCGGCGAGGTGAAGGGCCACTACCTGAACGTCACCGCCGGGACGATGGAGGACATGTACGAGCGGGCCGACTTCGCGCGCGAGCTCGGGTCGCCGATCGTCATGATCGACCTCGTCATCGGCTACACCGCGATCCAGAGCATGTCGCGGTGGGCGCGCAAGAACGACGTGCTCTTGCACCTGCACCGCGCCGGGCACGGCACGTACACGCGCCAGAAGTCGCACGGCGTGAGCTTCCGGGTGATCGCGAAGTGGATGCGCATGGCCGGGGTCGACCACATCCACGCCGGCACCGTCGTCGGCAAGCTCGAGGGCGATCCGAACGTGATCCGGGGCGTCTACGACACCCTGCGCGAGCCCTCCACGCCGCGGGACCCGACGAGCGGCCTGTTCTTCGATCAGCACTGGGCCGGCCTGCGCAAGGTGATGCCGGTCGCGTCGGGCGGGATCCACGCCGGCCAGATGCACCAGCTCCTGCACTATCTCGGCGAGGACGTCGTCCTGCAGTTCGGCGGCGGGACCATCGGTCACCCGGACGGGATCGCGGCCGGCGCGACCGCGAACCGGGTGGCGCTCGAGGCGATGGTGCTCGCGCGGAACGAGGGGCGCGACATCTGGAACGAGGGCCCGGAGATCCTGGACCGCGCGGCGCGCACCTGCGGACCGCTCGCGGCGGCGCTCCAGACCTGGAAGGACGTCACGTTCGACTACGAGTCGACCGACACCGTCGACTGCATCGCCACCCCCACCGCCGCCTGAGGACGACATGCGAGTGACCCAAGGTACCTTCTCGTTCCTGCCCGATCTCAGCGACGCCCAGATCCGGGCGCAGCTCGACCTCGCCGTCTCTCGCGGCTGGTCGCTCTCCGTCGAGTGGACGCACGACGCGCACCCGCGGAACGTCTACTGGAACATGTGGGGCCCGCCGCGGTTCGACCTGCGCGACGCCCGCGCCGTCATGGACGACATCGCCGCCTGCCGCGCCGCGAACCCCGGCCGCTACGTGAAGGTGAACGCGTTCGACTCGACGCGCGGGTGGGAGACGGTCCGCCTCTCGTTCCTGGTGCAGCGGCCCGACGTCGAGCCCGGCTTCCGGCTCGAGCGCGAGGAGGGACCGGGCCGCACCGTCCGCTACTTGATCCGGTCCTGCGCGCACGAGCCGCAGCGCACGAGCGAAGACGCACGGCGGGAGCCAGCGTGAGCACGCTCGAGCCGATCGCGCCGGCGGACAGCGCGAACGCCGAGCCCGCGCCGCGGGCGCCCTCGGCCGACGAGCCGTCGGTGGCGCTCTCGGATCTCTACGCGGAGTCGAACGCGAACGAGATCCTCGAGGAGCTCGATCGCGAGCTCGTCGGGCTGGCGCCGGTCAAGACGCGCATCCGCGAGATCTCGGCGCTGCTCCTCGTCGAGCGCGCCCGGCGCCAGCTCGGCGTCTCGAGCGGACCGCTCTCGCTGCACATGTGCTTCACCGGGAACCCCGGCACCGGGAAGACCACCGTCGCGAGCCGGATGGCGGAGATCCTCCACCGCGTCGGGTACGTCCGCAAGGGTTCCCTCGTGGCGGTGACGCGCGACGATCTCGTCGGACAGTACGTCGGCCACACGGGTCCGAAGACGAAGGAGGTGCTCCGGAAGGCATCTGGGGGCGTCCTGTTCATCGACGAGGCGTACAGCCTCTACAGGCCCGAGAATGAGCGCGACTACGGCGTCGAGGCGATCGAGATCCTGCTGCAGGCGATGGAGGAGCAGCGCGACAGCCTCGTCGTGATCCTCGCCGGCTACAGGGATCGCATGGAACGGTTCTTCCAGAGCAACCCGGGGATGTCGTCGCGCGTCGCGCATCACGTGGACTTCCCCGACTACACCGCGGAGGAGCTCGTCGCGATCGCCGACCGCATGCTCGTGCAGCTCGACTACCGACTGTCGCCGGACGGACGCGCCGCGCTGGCCGAGTACGTCGCGCTGCGAATGGCGCAGCCGCGCTTCGCGAACGCGCGCTCGGTGAGGAACGCGCTCGACCGCGCCCGGCTGCGCCACGCGAGCCGTCTCTTCGCCGCCGCACAGGACCGCGTCGGGATCGGGCAGCTCACGACGATCGAGGCCGAGGACATCCGCAGGAGCCGTGTGTTCGCCGGGGCGGCCGTCGCCCCGCGCGCGCAGTGAAGGGGATCGTCATGCAACAGGGCGTCACGACCATCCAGAGGTTCATCGCCGAGGAGCACCGCCGCATTCCCGGCGCGGCGGGCGAGCTGGCTGCGCTCCTCGCCGACCTCGTCGGCTGCATCAGGATCATCGCGTCGTCGGTCGAGAGGGCGGCGCTCCCGGGCGCGGTGACGGCCGCGGGCGACGGCGTCGAGAACGTGCACGGCGAGCGTCAGACGAAGCTCGACGTGCTGGCGAACGAGGTCATCCTGCGCGGCTGCGAGTGGTCCGGCGCGCTCGCGGCGATGGCGTCGGAGGAGCTCGAGCTGCCCTACCCGATCCCGACGCGGTTCCCCAGGGGCAAGTACCTGCTCGCGTTCGACCCGCTCGACGGCTCGTCGAACCTCGACGTGAACGTCTCGGTCGGCACGATCTTCTCCGTGCTGCGGCGGCGCGGGAGCGGACCGACGATAGCGCCCGAGGAGCTCCTGCAGCCCGGCGTGAACCAGGTGTGCGCGGGCTACGCGATCTACGGTCCCTCGACGATGATCGTGCTCACGTTCGGGCGCGGCGTGCACGGCTTCACGCTCGACCGCTGCGTGGGCGAGTTCGTGCTCACGCACCCGAACATGCGCATCCCGGACGAGGCGCGCGAGTTCGCCATCAACGCCTCGAACCAGCGCTTCTGGGAGCTGCCGGTGAAGCGCTACGTCTCGGAGTGCCTCGCCGGCCGGACGGGACCACGCGCGGCGGACTTCAACATGCGCTGGGTCGCGTCGCTCGTCGCCGAGGTGCACCGCATCCTGGTCCGCGGCGGCCTGTTCCTCTACCCGCGCGACACCAAGGAGCCGGCGCGCGCGGGCCGGCTGCGGCTGCTCTACGAGGCCTCGCCGATGGCGATGATCGTCGAGGCCGCCGGCGGCGCGGCGTCGACCGGGCGACAGCGCATCCTCGACGTGCTCCCCACGGACGTCCACGCGCGCGTCCCGGTGATCCTCGGCTCGCGCGCGGAGGTGGAGCGCGTCGAGCGCTACCACCGCGAGCACGAGCAAGGCAAAGGCGAGCCCTACCGTTCGCCGCTGTTCAACGCGAGATCACTCTTCATCGAGTGACCACGCCGGCCAGCAGCGCCGGAAGGAGCGGGCCATGTCCGTGAAGCACCCGATCGTCTCGATCACCGGCTCGTCGGGCGCCGGTACGACCTCGGCGACGAGGACGTTCCAGCAGATCTTCCGCCGCGAGGCGGTGAACGCGGTCCTCGTCGAGGGCGACGCGTTCCACCGGTTCGACCGCGCCGAGATGCGGCGGGCGATGGCCGACGCGACCGCGACCGGCAACCACAAGTTCAGCCACTTCGGGCCTGAGGCGAACCTGTTCGAGGAGCTCGAGACGCTCTTCCGTTCGTACGGCGAGAGCGGGCGCGGGAAGGTCCGGAGGTACCTCCACGACGACGCGGAGGCCGCTCCGTACCACCAGCCTCCCGGCACGTTCACGCCGTGGGAGGAGATCTCGGGCAGCACCGATCTCCTGTTCTACGAGGGGCTGCACGGCGGCGTCGTCACGGATCGCGTGAACGTCGCGAGGCACGCCGACCTGCTCGTCGGCGTCGTGCCGATCGTCAACCTGGAGTGGATCCAGAAGATCCACCGGGACAAGGCGGCCCGCGGCTACTCCACCGAGGCGGTGCTCGACACGATCCTGCGAAGGATGCCGGACTACGTGAACTACATCTGCCCGCAGTTCACGCACACGCACGTCAACTTCCAGCGCGTCCCCACCGTCGACACCTCGAACCCGTTCATCGCGCGCGACATCCCGACCGCGGACGAGAGCTACGTCGTCATCCGGTTCCGCGAGCCCAAGGGGATCGACTTCCAGTACCTGCTCACGATGCTCCGCGACTCGTTCATGTCGCGGCAGAACAGCATCGTCGTGCCCGGCGGCAAGATGGACATGGCGATGCAGATCATCTTCACCCCCATGATCCTGCAGCTCATGGATCGCAGGCGGCGCGCGGCGTAGGCCGCTCCAGGAGAGCTCGACATGCAGAACGCAATCCGGCGCGCCGAACCGGCGCGCGACGCTCCCCCTTTGCCCGCGCGCCTCGCGAACGCGCTGCGGGTCCTCGCGATGGACGCGGTCCAGCAGGCCAACTCCGGCCATCCGGGCATGCCGATGGGCATGGCAGACGTCGCGGAGGTCCTCTGGAACCGCTTCCTGCGCCACAACCCGACCAACCCCGCGTGGGCGAATCGCGACCGCTTCGTCGTCTCGAACGGCCACGGCTCGATGCTGCTCTACGCGCTGCTTCACCTGAGCGGCTACGACCTCCCGCTCGACGAGCTGAGGCGATTCCGGCAGCTGCGCTCGCGCACTCCGGGCCATCCGGAGCGCGGCGTGACTCCCGGCGTCGAGACGACGACCGGCCCGCTCGGGCAGGGGCTCGCGAACGGCGTCGGCATGGCGCTCGCCGAGAGGTTGCTCGCGGCGGAGTTCAACCGGCCGGGCTTCGACCTCGTCGATCACTTCACGTACGTCCTCGTCGGCGACGGTTGCCTCATGGAGGGCATCTCCCACGAGGCGGCGTCGCTCGCCGGCACGCTCGGCCTCGGCAAGCTCGTCGTGCTGTACGACGACAACGGGATCTCGATCGACGGCCGCGTCGAGGGCTGGTTCCGTGACGACACCGCGCGCCGGTTCGAGGCGTACGGCTGGGACGTCGTCCGCGGCGTGGACGGTCACTCCGCCGGCGCCGTGGCCGTCGCGATCGAGGAGGCTCGCGAGCTCCAGCGCCGCCCGACGCTGATCTGCTGCAGGACCGTCATCGGCAAGGGCGCGCCGCGAAAGGCGGGGTCGCACGAGGTCCACGGCGCGCCGCTCGGCGCCGACGAGATCGCGGCAGCTCGGCTCGAGCTGAACTGGCCGCACGCGCCGTTCGAGATCCCGGACGACGTCCGCGCGGCCTGGGACGCGCGGGAGCGGGGCGCGGCCGCCGAGACGCGCTGGACCGAGCGGTTCCACGCGTACGAGCGCGCCTACCCCGAGCTCGCGGCCGAGCTGCGCCGCCGGAACGCGGGCACGCTCCCGACGGCGTGGCGCTCGCATCTCGATCGCGAGATCGCCCGGGCGCAGGAGCGTGGCGGCGCGACGGCGACCCGGAAGGCCTCGCAGGCCGCGATCGGCGCGGTCGCAGCGCTGCTCCCGGAGCTCGTCGGCGGCTCGGCGGACCTGACGGGCTCGAACCTCACGCGCTGGCCGGCGGCGAAGGACGTCGACGTGGGAGGCGGCAACTACGTGCGGTACGGCGTGCGCGAGTTCGGGATGTTCGCCGTCGCGAACGGCCTCGCGCTGCACGGCGGTCTCCTCCCCTTCGCCGGCACGTTCCTCGTCTTCTCCGATTACGGGCGGAGCGCGATCCGCATGGCGGCGCTCATGAAGCTGCGCTCGATCTTCGTGCTCACCCACGACTCGCTCATGGTCGGCGAGGACGGACCGACGCATCAGCCCGTCGAGCACGCAGCGACGCTGCGCCTCGTCCCGAACCTCGACGTCTGGCGGCCGGCCGACGCAGTCGAGACGCTCGTCGCGTGGCGCTCCGCAGTGGAGCGCAGCGACGGCCCGACGGCGCTGCTGCTGTCGCGCCAGGACCTGCCGGCGCAGCTACGCGCCGAAGACGTCCTGGCCCAGGTCGGCCGAGGCGGGTACGTGCTCTCCGACGCCGCCGCGCCCAGCGCCGTCATCGTGGCGACCGGCTCGGAGGTCGCGCTCGCGATCGCGGCCCAGCGCGCGCTCGCAGACGAGGGCATCCCGGTGCGCGTGGTCTCGATGCCGTGCACCGGGGTCTTCGACCGCCAGCCGCCCGAGTACCGTGACTCCGTGCTCCCGGCGGGAGTTCCGCGCGTCGCGGTCGAGGCCGGCGTCACCGACCTGTGGCGAAAGTACGTGGGGCTCGAAGGCGCCGTCGTGGGCCTCGACACGTACGGCGAGTCCGCTCCCGCCGCCGACCTCGCCGCCCACTTCGGCTTCACCCCCGATCGCGTCGCACGGGCCGTCAGGTCGGTCCTGCGCGGCTGAACGAACCTCTCGAGGAGACGACCCATGGCGCTCATTTCCCTGCGGCAGCTGCTCGATCACGCGGCGGAGCACGGCTACGGCGTGCCCGCGTTCAACGTGAACAACATGGAGCAGATCCAGGCGATCATGCAGGCTGCCGACGAGACCGACAGCCCGGTCATCCTGCAGGCCTCCGCGGGCGCGCGAAGCTACGCCGGCGAGCCGTTCCTGCGCCACCTCGTACTCGCCGCCGTCGAGAGCCACCCGCACATCCCGATCGTCATGCACCTCGACCACGGCTCCTCGCCTGCCGCCTGCGCGGCGGCGATCCGCTCGGGCTTCACCTCGGTGATGATGGACGGCTCGCTCCGGGAGGACGGAAAGACGCCCACGAGCTTCGCCGAGAACCTGACGGTCACGGGGCGCGTCGTCGAGATGGCCCACTCGGTCGGGGTCTCGGTGGAGGGCGAGCTCGGCTGCATCGGCTCGCTCGAGACGGGGGAGGCCGGCGAGGAGGACGGCGTCGGCGCGAAGGGTGGCCTCACGCGCGACATGCTCCTCACGGATCCGGACCAGGCGCGCGAGTTCGTCGAGGAGACCGGCGTCGACGCGCTGGCGGTCGCGATCGGCACGTCGCACGGCGCGTACAAGTTCACGCGAAAGCCGACCGGGGAGATCCTCGCCATCGACCGGATCCGCGAGGTGCACCTGCGCGCCCCGAGCGCTCACCTCGTGATGCACGGCTCGAGCTCGGTCCCGCAGGAGTGGCTCGGGATCATCCGCGAGCACGGGGGCGAGCTGCGGGAGACCTACGGCGTGCCGGTCGAGCAGATCCGCGAGGGCATCGCGAACGGGGTCCGCAAGGTGAACATCGACACCGACATCCGGCTCGCGATGACGGGCGCGCTCCGTCGCTCGCTCGCGCGCCATCGCGCGGAGATCGACCCGCGGCGCTGCCTCAAGGAGGCGACCGCCGCCGCGCGCGAGCTGTGCAAGGCGCGCTACGAGGCGTTCGGCTGCGCGGGCAACGCGAGCCGCATCCGCCCCGTCTCGCTCGAGCGCATGGCGGCGCGATATCAGCGGAGCGGCAGCGCCGCGGTCGCCGTCTGACGGCGGTGCTGCCGTCACGGGTGGGGACGCCCGCGACCATACGGGGGATCCCGTGACGGCCGTCAACGTGGGGTTCGCGCCGCGAGCGCATGAGCGAGAGCGGATCGTCGATGAGCTCGCTCGCGCACACGGCGCGCCTCGCGGCGCGCACCCTCGAGATCGCGGCCGCGATCGCCGCGCTCGCGGTCGGCGCCGCGCGCGCGGACGGCGACTCGCGCTCCCACGGCGACACCCCCGCGGCGCGCAAGCCTCCCGCGGAACCGAGCGCGGAGCTGGTGCAGGCCACGCCGCCGCCGTTCTCGGAGGGCATCTTCCCCTGCAGCCAGTGCCACGACGGGACCGGCGACCCGAACCCGCGCGAGCTCGCGTTCCACGACGAGATCCAGGCGCGCCTCACGCACGGAAGCCCGCGTCACTGGTGCTACCACTGCCACGACCTCGTCGATCGCGACAAGGTCCACGTCTCGAGCGGCGAGCTCCTGCCGTTCACGCAGTCGTACCTGCTCTGCGCGCAGTGTCACTACGACAAGTACCGCGACTGGCAGCTCGGGATTCACGGCAAGCGCGTCGGCATGTGGGACGGCGCGAAGACCTACCACCTGTGCGTCAATTGCCACGATCCGCACGCCCCGCGGATCGAGCGCATGGAGCCGATGCCGCCGCCGACGAGGCCCAAGGAGACGCGGCGATGAGCGCCCCGAGGAGGAGGCTCCCGGTCCTGGATGCTGCGGCGGACGTCGGCTGCACGCGCCGCGAGTTCCTCCGCGGCACCGCCGCGCTCGCGGCGACCGCCGCGGTCGCGGGCTGCTCGCCGGAGGAGCTCCTCGGCAAGCACTTCCAGGAGCTTTCGCCCGACCAGCTCGCGCGGCGCATCCGCCGGATCGAGCGGGACGCGTCGCGCCGCTACGGAAGGACCGTGGCTGTGTCCACCGCGCCGGCGCGGCCGGGCGTCGTGTTCGGGTACGGCCTCGACCTCTCGCGATGCGCCGGCTGTCGCCGCTGCGTCTACGCGTGCGTGGAAGAGAACAACGCTTCGCGCGGCAACCCGGCGGTGCAGTGGATCAAGGTGCTCGAGCTCGACAAGGCGCACGGCGTCGACCTCGCGCACGCGACCCCGTATTACGGCGGCGAGCCGGTGCCGCGGCCCGGTCACTTCTACATGCCCGCCGCGTGCCAGCAATGCCGGAAGCCGGCGTGCGTGAAGGTCTGCCCGGCCGGCGCGACGTGGAAGGAGCCCGACGGGATCGTCGTCGTGGACTACGACTGGTGCATCGGCTGCCGCTGCTGCATGGCGGCGTGCCCGTATGGCGCGCGGCGGTTCAACTGGGCGCAGCCCGAGGTGCCGCCGGAGGCGCTGAACCCGACGATGCACTACCTCGGCAACCGCCCGCGCCGGAAGAGCACCGTCGAGAAGTGCACCTTCTGCATCCAGCGGGTGCGCGACGGGCGTTACCCGGCGTGCGTCGAGGTCTGTCCGCGCGGCGCCCGCAAGTTCGGGAACCTCCTCGATCCCGGGAGCGAGATCCGCCAGATCATGGACCGCAAGCGCGTCTTCATCCTGAAGGCGGAGCTCGGGACGGCGCCGCAGTTCTACTACTTCTACGGGTGACGGCACGTGCGCTTCCTCCGCTTCCTCGCCGGCTGTGGGCGCCTCGTCACGACGGGTGGGCGGGCGTACTGGACGGGCGTCGCGGTGCTGCTCGCCGCGATCGCCGTCGGCGTCGTCGCCTACGTCCACCAGGCGCGCGTCGGCCTCGTCGCGACGAACCTGCGCGACCAGGTCTCGTGGGGTTTCTACATCGGCAACTTCACGTTCCTCGTCGGCGTCGCGGCGGCCGCCGTGCTGCTCGTCATCCCGGCGTACGTCTACGACTGGAAGCCCATCAAGGAGGTCGTGATCCTGGGCGAGCTCCTCGCGGTGAGCGCGCTCACGATGTGCCTGCTGTTCATCCTCGCCGACATGGGCAGCCCCGAGCGCTTCACGCACATCGTGCCGCTGCTCGGGCGACCGAACTGGCCGCGCTCGATCCTGACGTGGGACGCGATGGTGCTGAACCTGTACCTCGTCGTGAACCTCGCGGTCGCAGTGCACACGCTCTACCGCGCCTTCCACGGCAAGCACTACGAGAAGCGGTTCGTGGTGCCGCTCGTGCTGTTCTCGATCCCGACGGCGGTCGGGATCCACACCGTCACGGCGTTCCTCTACAGCGGCATGGTGGCGCGGCCTTACTGGAACGCGTCGATCATGGCCCCGCGGTTCCTCGCGACCGCCTTCTCGGCGGGTCCCGCGGCCATGCTGATCCTGTTCGAGGTGCTCCGGCGCACGGTGAGCTTCCCGATCAAGGACGAGGCGATCTGGAAGATCGCGGAGCTCATGGCCTACGCGATGTTCGTCAACCTGTTCCTGCAGGGCGCCGAGATCTTCAAGGAGTACTACTCGGCGTCCGAGCACCTGCTGTTCACGCAGCACGTCTGGAGCGGGATCGGCGAGCACCGCGCGCTCGTGCCGTTCGCGTGGATCGGGCTCGCGTGCAGCGTGGTCGCGTTCCTGATCCTGCTCGTGCCGCGCACTCGCAAGCACGTCGTGACGCTCAACATCGGGTGCGTGCTGATCTGGATCGGCGTCTACCTCGAGAAGGGAATGGGGCTCGTCATCGCCGGGTTCACGCCCGACACGCTCGGAGAGATCTATCCGTACACTCCGTCCGTGACCGAGGTCGGCGTCGCGGTCGGCGTGTTCGGAGTCGGATCGCTCGTGTTCCTCCTGCTCGTGAAGATCGCGGTCCCGATCCTCTACGGCACGTTCCGCTCGGCAGA
>DASSQI010000085.1:0-9014 GCA_035702585.1 Anaeromyxobacteraceae bacterium | reverse complement strand
GTCGAACATGGAGAAGCTGCGCGTCGCGCTGGTGGAGCTCTACCGCGCGCGCGGCGGGACGCGAGCGCGGCCGTCGATCGCGATCGTCGCGCGCCCCGGCGACGCGCAGCTCGGGGAGCTGCGCCGGCTCGCGCGCCACTTCGCGCAGATGGGGCACGAGGCCGCGAACCTGACTCCCGTCGAGTGCGAGCCGGAGCGCTGGGACATCCTCTACCGGCACGTCTGGGCGCACCGGACGCCGCCGGACAGTCCGTTCGCGCGCGCGCTGCGGCAGCCGGAGCGGTTCGTGCTCGCGAACCCCGTGAACGGTCTCCTCGAGGCGAAGGCGCTGTTCGCGCGGCTGTCCGAGGCGGGCGCCGACGACGCCCTCGCGGCCTCGGCGCGCCTCGACGACGCGGAGCTGGAGGCGGCGCGGCGCCTGCCCTGGACGCGCCGGCTGGACGCCGGGCTCGTCGCGCGCGTGGTGGGCGAGCGCGAGCGGTTCGTCCTGAAGCGGAGCTGGGACTACGGGGGCAAGAGCGTCCACCTCGGCGCCGAGACGCCGGCCGGCGACTGGGCTCGCATCGTCGAGGCCGCGGCCGCGGACGAGCAGGGCGGCGGCTTCGTCGCGCAGGAGCGGATCCAGGCGGTGCGGGCGCGCGCGACGCGGATCAGCCCCGACGGGACCTCACGGACCGAGCTGTACCGCGACGTCTCCACGTACACCGGGCTCTCGCCACATTCGCCCGACGGCAGCGTCGTGCGCGCGGCCGCATCCCCGGTCGTGAACATCCTGGGAGGCGGCGGGCTTGCGCCCGTCATCCCGCTCGAGCTCCTCGAGGAGCTCGACGCGGCTCATCGGGGGTGAAGGGGACGTCCCGCGTTTGCGGTATCCTGCCGCTGTGTGTGCGCGCGCCATCGGCGCTGCGCGTCGGAGCGGGTCGGGCTCGTCGCCCTCCCGAGCCCTTCCTGCTCCGACCTGAAGTTTCCCTGCTAAGTTGCGCCCCGGTGATACCAAAGGCTCACATCCTGGTGGTCGAGGACTCGCGCACGCAGGCCGATGCGCTGGCCCAGGTGCTCTCTCGCGACGGCCACAAGGTCATGGTCGCGCAGGACGGCCGCGAGGCGATCCGGCGCGTGCGGACCGACGCGCCCGATCTCGTGCTGCTCGACCTCGTGCTGCCCGACATGGACGGCCTCGAGGTGCTCCGCATCATCAAGGCGCGCCCCGAGGAGCAGTTCACGCCGGTCATCCTGCTGAGCGCGAAGAGCGATCTCGACTCGAGGGTCACCGGCCTGCGCATCGGCGCGGACGACTTCCTCGCGAAGCCGTTCGCCGACGCCGAGGTGCTCGCCCGCGCGGGCGCGATGCTCCGCATCAAGACGCTCCAGGACCAGCTCCGGGCCGCCAAGTCGCAGCTCGAGAAGCTGTCGGTCACCGACGGCCTCACGGGCCTGTTCAATCACCGGCACTTCCAGGAGCGGCTCCACGAGGAGTTCCACCGCGCGCAGCGCTACAGCGACCCGGTGTCGCTGATGATGCTCGACCTCGACCACTTCAAGTCGGTCAACGACAAGTACGGCCATCCGTTCGGCGACGTGGTGCTGAAGGGCACCGCGGACCTGCTGCGCCACAGCGTCCGGGATCCGGACATCTGCGCGCGCTACGGCGGCGAGGAGTTCGCCGTCATCCTCCCGAAGACGCACCTCGCGGGCGCGCTCTCGGTCGCCGAGCGCATCTGGCGCGAGCTGTCGCTGCAGCGCTACGAGCTCGAGGAGGTCGATCCGGAGACGCGCAAGCCGCGCCACCTCGCGGTCACCGCGTCCATCGGCATCGCCTTCTTCCCGTCGAAGGACATCGGCACCGCCGAGGCGCTCGTGAAGCACGCCGACGAGGCGCTCTACCGGGCGAAGCGCGAGGGCCGAAACACGATCTGCCTGTACCAGGGCCAGACCTACCGCTACGACGTCCACAAGTAGGCGAAGACCCGTTGCGATCGGGCCATGGGTGTCAAATGCCACCCAGTGGGTCATACTCGACCCGGTGTGCGGACCCCCCAACTCCCCGAAACGACAGGCCCGGCGCGGCGGCGCTGTTGGATCGCGCGGTGCAACCCCTGAAGGGTATCGGATGGAAGCGCGTTCCCTACCGGCCAGCGCCGCTCCGGCTTCCGGAGTCGAACCGGCCTCACTCCTCCTCGTCGACGACGACGAGCACGTCCGCCGTGCGCTCAAGCGGGTCCTGAAGCGCTCCGGGTGCCGCCTGCTCGACGCGCCGGATGCGGAGGAGGCGCTGCGCACCCTCGCCCGCGAGCCGGTCCAGGTGGTCGTGTCGGACTACCGCATGCCGGGGATGTCGGGAGTCGAGTTCCTCCGCGTCGTCAAGGAGCGCTGGCCTGGCATCCAGCGGGTCCTGCTCACCGGTCAGGCGGACACCGCCGCGATCGAGGAGGCGGTCAACCAGTCCGAGATCTTCCGGTTCATCTGGAAGCCCTGGGACGACGCCCACCTGATCGTGACCGTCCAGAGCGCGGTCGACCAGTACCGCCTCTCGGAGGAGAACGCGCGGCTGCACGCGCTGGTGAGCGAGCGAAACGTCGAGCTCGAGCGGGTGAACAGGGATCTCGACTCGAAGCTGGAGGCGCGCTCGCGCGCCCTCCTCCGCGCGGCCGACGAGTGGCGCGCGTGCTTCGACGCGATCGGCGATCCCCTCGCGATCCTGCGCGGCGGCTGCGAGGTGCTGCGGGCGAACTCGGCGTTCGCGCGCGCCGCCGGCGTCGCGCTGAACGACCTGCCGGGCCTCGCCTGCTCGGGAGGAGCGTTCGGCAGCATCCCCTGCATGCACGGCACGCCCGACGTCGGCACCCCGTGGGAGCACGAGGCCGTCCGGGACGATCGCACCTGGGCGCTCCGCGCGTTCCCGATCGGCGAGAACGGGACCGTCGTCGTCTACAAGGACGTGACCGAGGAGCGCAACGTGCAGCGGCGGCTGCTGCACACCGAGAAGATGGCCGCGGTGGGGCAGCTCGCGGGCGGCGTCGCGCACGAGATCAACAACCCGCTCGGCGGCATCCTCGCGTTCGCCCAGATCATGAGCCGCGAGGAGCGCTCGGCGAGCGACCTCGAGAGCCTGCGTCTCATCGGCGACGCCGCGATCCGCGCGAAGCGCATCGTCGAGTCGCTGCTGCGCTTCTCGCGGCGCCCGCAGCAGGACGAGAAGGGGCCCTTCGACCTCGCGAAGGTCGCCGACGACGCCCTGTTCCTGCTCCAGCCCCAGTTCAAGGGCAGCAAGGTCGAGATCGTGCGCGACCTCTCGCCCGCGCTCGGCTGGGGGAACGCGAACCTGGTGCAGCAGGTCGCGGTGAACCTCGTGGTGAACGCGCTGCAGGCGATCGGCGGGCGAGGGGGACGCATCGTCGTCGCCGCGAGCCACGCCGGCGCCGTGGTCCGCCTCACGGTCACCGACGACGGCCCCGGAATTCCGCCCGGGATCGCGGACCGCGTCTTCGATCCCTTCTTCACGACGAAGCCCGAGGGTCAAGGTACCGGCCTCGGGCTCTCCATCTGCTACCGCATCGCCGAGGAGCACGGCGGCTCGATCCGGCACGAGCCTTCGCCCGGCGGCGGCGCTTCCTTCCTGCTCGAGATACCTGCCGCGCCCCAGCAGCCCTGACGAGGTCATCGATGGACGACACCCTCCAGCCCCGCTCCGCCCGCGTCCTCGTCGTCGACGACGAGCCGGTCCTGCTCCGCGCGCTCGAATCGCTCCTCACGAAGAAGGGGCACCGCGTCGTCGCGCTCGAGTCGCCGATCACCGCCACGCAGCGGCTGGCGCTCGAGGACTTCGACGTGGCGCTCCTCGACGTGAAGATGCCGGAGCTCTCCGGCATCGAGCTCCTCACGTCGGTGAAGCACCGCCGCCCCGAGGTCGAGGTCATCATGATGACCGGCCACGCGACGGTCGAGACTGCGCTCGCCGCGGTGAAGGCGGGCGCCTACGACTACCTGCCGAAGCCGTTCGAGGACGTCGAGCACGTCGCGCGCGCCGTCGCGAAGGCCGCCGAGCGCAAGCAGCTCTTCGATCGCAACCGGCAGCTCGAGACGCAGCTCCGCGAGCGGGAGGGCGCGCCGTCCGAGGCGCTCGTCGGCAACTCGGGCCCGATGCGCGAGGTGATGCGGATGATCGACGCCTGCGCGTACAGCGCCGCGACGGTGCTCGTGAACGGCGAGAGCGGCACCGGCAAGGAGCTCGTCGCCCGCGCGCTGCACGCGAAGAGCCCGCGCCGCGCCCAGCCGTTCGTGGCGCTGAACTGCGGCGCGCTGACGGAGACGCTGCTCGAGAGCGAGCTCTTCGGCCACGTGCGTGGCGCGTTCACCGGGGCGCAGCGGGACCAGAAGGGCCTCTTCGACGCCGCCGACGGCGGCACGATCTTCCTCGACGAGATCGGCGACATCCCCGCGGCGACGCAGGTGCGCCTCTTGCGCGTGCTGCAGGAAGGCGAGCTGAAGCGGGTCGGCTCGGCGGACTCGGTGAAGGTGGACGTCCGCGTCATCGCCGCCACGCACCGCGACCTGCCGAAGCTCGTCAAGGCCGGCAAGTTCCGCGAGGACCTGTTCTACCGCCTGAACGTCATCGCCATCCCGCTCCCGGCGCTGCGCGAGCGCATCGACGACGTGCCGCTCCTCGCGCACCACTTCCTGCGCCGGTACACCGAGCGGCTCGGGAAGAAGGTGAAGACCCTCTCGCCCGAGGCCGTCGAGCTGCTGTGCGGCTACCGGTGGCCCGGCAACGTCCGCGAGCTCGAGAACGCGATCGAGCGCGCCGTCGTGCTCTGTCGAGGCGACGTCGTCGCGCCCGCGGATCTCCCGCCGGCCGTGTCCGGCCGCACGGCGCCGCTCGTCCGCGAGGCGCCCGCGCCGGGCGACGACGCGGCGTGGCTCGCGCTGAGCTACGCGAACGCGAAGGAGCACGCGCTGCGCCGGTTCGAGAAGGGCTACGTCGAGGCGCTCATGCGAGCGTGCGACGGCAACATCTCGGCCGCGGCGCGGAAGGCGGGGATGGACCGCTCCAACTTCAAGCGCGTGCTCCGGAAGTACCGCGCCGAGGTCGAGGGCGAAGCCGGCGACGATCTGGGCGAGCGCGGCGTCGCGTAGCGCGGAGCGAAGGGTTCGATGCGCCGGATCTGGTCGCTCCAGGGACGGCTTCACCTCGCCGCGGGCTTCGTGTTCGCGCTCGCGGCGATCGCCGTCGTCCTGCTCGTGAACCGGCAGCAGCGGTCGGCGGCGCTCCGCGTCTCCGAGTACCGGGCGAACGCGATCATCGAGCGAAACCTCGCGATCCACGCGTTCTACGCGGAGGAGCTGCGCCCGGCCGTGGGCGCCCTCGCGGCGCGCGTGCCCGGAGGGGTGAGCTTCGATCCGGTCTGGATGTCGTCGGGCTACGCGGCGCGCCGGATCGACGCGCGCGTCCCGAGCTCGCGAGGCATCTACTACTACAAGGAATCGACGATCGGCGCCCGCAACCCCGACAGCGAGGCCGACGAGATCGAGCGCGCGTTCCTCGAGCGGACGCGCGGCGATCCCTCGCTGGACCGCTGGGTCGGAGAGAGCGCCATCGACGGCGCGCCCTGGTTCGTCCTGATGCGCCGCGGCGCGATCGTCGAGCGCTCCTGCCTCGAGTGCCACTCCCGCCCCGAGGTCGCGCCGGCCGGGCTCGTCGAGATGTACGGCCGGTCGCGCGGGTTCGGCCGCCGCGAGGGCGAGGTCGGGTCCGTCGTGAGCGTCCGGATCCCGCTGCGCGCCGCCTACGCCGAGGCGAACGCGTTCTCGCTGGCGCTCTCGGCGGCGCTGCTCGCGGTGCTCGCGGCCGCGTACGTCGCGCAGTGGGCGGTGCAGCGCCGGCTCGTGTACGGCCCGCTCCGGAAGCTCCAGATCGGGGCCGTCCAGCTGGCCGCGCGCTCCACGCGCCGCTGCGAGCCGCTCCCGATCCCGCCGGTCGCCGAGCTGCGCGACGTCACGGTCGCCTTCAACGCGATGGCGGAGAGCATCGCTCGCCACACCGACGAGCTGGAGGGCCGGGTCCAGGAACGGACGCAGCAGCTGATGGCGCGCGAGGTCCAGCTGCAGCACGCGCAGAGGATGGAGGCGGTGGGCAGGCTCGCCGGCGGGATCGCCCACGACTTCAACAACCTGCTCACCGCCATCCGCGGCAACGCCGACCTCCTCGCCGAGGAGTGCGCGGGCGCGGGCGGTGCATCGCGCGAGGAGGTCGACGAGATCCGCGAGGCGGCGTCGCGCGCGAGCAACCTCACGCGGCAGCTGCTGGCGTTCAGCCGGCGCGACGTGCCGCAGCAGCGGACGCTCCGCGTGGACGAGGTCGTCGCGCAGCTCGCGCGCATGCTGGAGCGCCTGCTGCCGGAGAACGTGAAGCTCGCGCTCGACCTCGCCGCGGGCGACGCCGTCGTGAAGGGTGACAGCGGACAGCTCGAGCAGGTGGTCCTGAACCTCGTCGTGAACGCGCGCGACGCCCTGCCGGACGGCGGCGACGTCCGGGTCGAGACGCGCCTCGTCGCTCACGACGACCCGCTCGCGGCGCGCGAGGCGCGCGGCGGCGGCCCGTGGGTTCGCCTCGCGGTCGTGGACGAGGGCGCGGGGATGCAGCCGGAGGTCCTCGCGCACGCGTTCGAGCCGTTCTTCACGACCAAGCCGCAGGGGCAGGGCACCGGCCTGGGCCTCGCGACGGTCTACGGCATCGTGCAGCAGCACGGCGGCCACATCGCGGTCGAGAGCCGGGTGGGCGAGGGCTCCGTGTTCCGCGTGTACCTGCCGGTCTGCGCCGCCGCGCCGGTGGCCACGCCCACGCGGGTGGAGCCGCCGGTCTCCGCGAAGCGCGACGAGCAGGTCGTGCTGGTCGTCGAGGACGAGCCCGCGGTGCGCCGTCTCGTCGTGTCGACGCTGCGGCGCCGCGGACACCGCGTGATCGAGGCCGACTCCGCCGAGGCGGCGCTGCGGCTCGCCGCGAACGAGGCGCGGCTCGACCTGCTCGTGAGCGACGTCGTCATGAGCGGGGAGGGAGGGCACGTCCTCGCGGCGCGGCTCCGGGCCGAGCGGCGCGACCTCCGCGTGCTGCTCGTGTCGGGCTACGCGCCCGGCGAGGAGCTCCGCGCACAGCTCGGCGCGAGCGGCGCGGCGTTCCTGCCGAAGCCGTTCACGTCCGAGGAGCTGGCGGATCGGGTGGCGAGCCTGCTCGGCTAGACCCCCAGGAACGCGCGCGTCTCGTCGAAGATGCGCTGGATCGAGTCGACCAGCTCGTGGCCGTCGTCCACGGTGACGAGCGTCGCCGCAGGCGTCCGCCGGACGAACTCCTCGACGTCGGCGAGCGGCACGAGCTCGTCGCGGACGCCCGTGATGCAGAGCGTCGGGATCGACACCGACGGGTAGGCGGGGAGCGCCCTCGCGTCCTCCATGAACCTCCAGCCGACGCGGGCGCGGCGGTTCTGCGCGTAGTAGTCCACCTCGAGGCCGTCGCGCCTCCAGCCCTCGATCTCCTCGGGCGTCATGCGCTCCACCCAGCGCTCCGCGAGCCGGAACGCGGGCGCGAGCAGGACGAGCTTCTCCACGTGCGCGCCACGCGCGGCGGCCATCGCGGCGAGGTACGCGCCGAGCGAGCTCCCCATCAGCACCGTCGAGGGCGCAGCCGAGAGCTCGCGCTCGACGATCGACAGCATCGTGAGCGGAGTGGATCGCTCGAATCCTCCTTCACCCGGGGTCAGCTCCAGGCGGTGGACCGGCACGCCGATCTCCGCGAAGAGCCGCTCCATCGCGACGCCTTTCGTCGACCGGGCGCCGGACGCGAAGCCGTGCAGGTAGGTGACGTTCTCGACCTTCTCGCCGCCGCGGGCTCTCACTCGTCCGTTCCTTTCCGGAGCTGGCGCAGGCGCTCCGCGAGCGCGGCCTCGTCGCCGTTCTCCGACAGCTTCACGATGGTCTCTCCGCGGATCGCGTCCGGGAGGTACTGCTCGACGACGTAGTGGCCCTCGAAGTCGTGAGGGTACCGGTATCCGCCGCCGTAGCCGATCGACTGCATGAGCTTCGTCGGCGCGTTCCGGAGCTTGAGCGGCACCGGCAGCGATCCCTTCTCGCGGACCAGCGCGCGCGCCGACGCATAGGCGGTGAGCGCCGAGTTCGACTTCGGCGCGAGCGCCAGGTAGACGGCCGCCTGGCTCATGGGGAGGACGCCCTCGGGCATGCCGACGAGCTCGAACGCGTGCAGCGCCGAGACCGCGACCTGGAGCGCTCTCGGGTCGGCGTTGCCGACGTCCTCGCTCGCGAAGATCACCATCCGCCGCAGCACGAACCGCGGCTCCTCGCCCGCCTCGAGCATCCGCACCATGTAGTAGACCGCGGCGTCCGGATCGGAGCCTCGCATCGACTTGATGAACGCCGAGACGACGTTGTAGTGCTCCTCGCCGGCCTTGTCGTAGAGGAGCGTCTTCTGCTGCAGCGCCTCCTCCGCGTCCTCACGGGTGATCTCGGTCCGGTCCGCCAGCCTCACGGTCGCAGCCGCCGCCTCGAGGGCGTTCAGCGCGCGCCGCGCGTCGCCGAAGGCGTAGCGGGCGATCGCCGATCTCGCGTCGGCGCTCAGCGTGACCGAGCCGGCGAGCCCGTCCGGCGCCGCCGCGGCGCGGTCGAGCAGCGCCGCGAGCTCCTCCTCGGTGAGCGCGCGGAGCGTCACGACCTGGCAGCGGGACAGGAGCGCCGCGTTGAGCTCGAACGAGGGGTTCTCGGTCGTCGCGCCGATGAGCGTGACGATGCCGGCCTCGACGTGCGGCAGGAACGCGTCCTGCTGCGCCTTCGTGAAGCGGTGGATCTCGTCGACGAACAGGATCGTCCGCTGGCGGTTCATCTTCCGCCGATCGCGGGCCTGCTGCACGATCTCGCGGATCTCCTTCACGCCGCCGAGGACCGCGCTGAACGGCACGAACGTCGAGCCGGTGCGCTCCGCGATGATGCGCGCGAGCGTCGTCTTCCCCGTC
>DASSQI010000084.1:0-3761 GCA_035702585.1 Anaeromyxobacteraceae bacterium | reverse complement strand
CGCGTCCTCCCGATGCTCGACGCGGTCGCCGAGTCGGGCGACGCGGAGAAGTGGGTCGCCGAGGCGCTCGGCCGCGGCGAGCGGATCATGGGTTTCGGCCACCGCGTCTACCGCGCCGAGGACCCGCGCTCCCGCGTCCTCAAGCGCGTCGCGAAGGAGCTCGGCTCACCGCGCGTCGCGGTCGCGGAGGAGCTGGAGCAGGTCGCGCACGAGGCGATTGCGAAGAAGCACGAGAGCCACTCGTGGACGAACGTCGAGTACTGGTCGGCCGTCGTCCTCGACGTCGCCGAGGTGCCGCCGCAGCTGGCTCCCGCGATGTTCGCCTGCTCGCGGACTGCAGGCTGGTCGGCGCACATCCTCGAGCAGAAGCGGCTCGGCGTCCTCGTCCGCCCCTCGGCGCGTTACGTGGGGCCCGGTGCGCGCTCGCTGCAGGAGGTCTAGCGATGAGAAGGCTTGCGCTCCTCATCGCTGTCGTGCTCGTGCTCACCGCCTGCGGCGGGTCGAGCAAGTCGAATACTCCTCCTGAGACCGGGCCCTCGCCTGCGTTCACGAAGCAGACGATCAGGAACAACTGGGAGCAGTTCTTCTCGAGCAAGACCGACGTAGCGGGCAAGGTCCGGCTCATGCAGAACGGCGAGCAGTTCAAGCCGGTGATCCGGGCGTTCGCCAGCAACCCGCTTGCGAGCAACGTGAGCGCGACCGTCTCCTCCGTCACGCTCGAGGGGCAGAACAAGGCGAAGGTCGTGTACGTCGTCAAGTTCGGCGGCGCGTCGCTGCCCAAGCAGACCGGCGTCGCCGTGCGCGAGAACGGCACCTGGAAGGTCGGCGACGCGAGCCTCTGCAAGCTGATCGCCCTGGGCGGCACGACTCCGTCCGCCTGCAAGTCGTAACGTCTTCCCGGTGAGCTCACTCGCGCTGTTCCGGCAGCGTCACGCCCGCGAAGCTGCGCTCGCGGCCGTCTGCGCGATCCTCTTCCTCACCTTCCTCGACAACACGATCGTCAGCGTCGCCCTGGCCGACATCCAGACCTCGCTCGGCTCGAGCGTCACCGGCCTGCAGTGGATCGTGGACGGCTACATGCTCGCGTTCGCGGCCCTCATGCTCACGGGGGGCACGCTGGGCGACCTGCTCGGACGCAAGAGGGTGATGCTCACCGGCGTCGCGATCTTCTGCGCCGGCTCGATCGTCGCCGCGGTCGCGCACGGCACGAGCACCCTCATCGCAGGACGGATCGTGATGGGCCTGGGCGCGGCGGCGTCCGAGCCGGGGACACTCTCGCTAATCCGCCACATCTATCCCGAGCGCGAGGAGCGTGCGGTCGCGCTCGGCGTCTGGGCGGCCGTCTCGGGTCTCGCCTTGTCGTTCGGGCCGGTGATCGGAGGCGTGCTCATCTCCGGGGCAGGCTGGCGCTGGATCTTCTGGTTCGGCCTCGGGTTCGGTGCCGTCGCGCTCGCGGTGGCCGCCGTCACGCTCACGGAGAGCAAGGATCCGGAAGGGAGGAAGCTCGACGTGCCGGGGCTCGCAGCCGGCGCAAGCGCGATCGTGGCCGCGACCTTCGGCGTGATCGAGGGCGAGAACCGCGGCTACGGAACGTGGTGGATCGACGCGCTGTTCGCCACCGCGGCAATCCTCGTCGTCGTCTTCGTCCTGATCGAGCGGCGCGTTCCCGATCCGGTCCTCAAGCTCGCCTTCCTCCGCAACCCCACCTTCACGGCAGCGAATGTCGTCGCCTTCGCCACGAATCTCTCCGTGTTCTCGGTCTTCTTCTTCACGGCGCTCTATCTGAAGCTGATCTCGAACTTCTCCGGCTATCAGATCGCTCTCGTGTTCACTCCGCTCGCCGCCGCCATGATCGTGTCGGGGCCGCTCGCCGGCCGCTGGACTGCGCGGGTGGGGCCGCGTGTGCCGATGGTGCTCGGCTGTCTCCTCGCCGGGGTGGGACTTCTGCTCGTCGACCAGCAGCTCACGGCGACGACGAGCGTCGCGGCGCTCGCGTGGCCGCTCGCGGTCGCCGGTCTCGGCTTCGGGATCGCGCTCGTCACGATGACTGCGGCCGTGCTCACGCTCGTCCCGCCGGAGGAGTCGGGCATGGCTGCATCGACGGTGAACACGAGCCGCGAGCTCGGCGGAGTCTTCGGCGTCGCGGTCCTCGGCGCGGTCGTCAACGCGCAGCTCACGAGCGGCCTGACGGAGAAGCTCGTCAAGCTCGGGATCCCGAAGGTGTTCCGCGACACCGTGATCACCTTCGTCACCACCGGCGGCAACATCACGACCGCCGAGAACAGTCCGGCGGCGAAGGGACACCTGAAGATCGTGGCCAAGGTGCTCGCAGCCGCCGAGGACTCGGCCGGCCACGGCGTCCATCTTGCGCTCGAGATCGCCGGGGGAATCGTCCTCGCGGCTGCGGTCGTCGCCGCCTTCGCCGCGCGGCATAGGGTGGTGCGCGTGGAGGAGGGGGAGGCCTAGATGCCGCGCGCGGTTCTCGTGGGAGGCACGGGCATGATCGGCCGCGCGGCTGCGCGCGCACTCGCATCCGACGGCTGGGAGGTCGTCGCGGTCTCGCGCTCCGGCACGCTCCCCGAAGGGCTCGAGGAGCTCGGCGTCCAGTCGGTCGGCGCCGACCGCGCGGACGACGCGCAGCTGCGCGCGGCGATCGGGCCGGGCGCGGACGTCCTCCTCGACACGGTCGCCTACGGGCGCGAGCACGGCGAGCAGCTCAACGCGCTCGCCGGAGTCGTCGGCTCGCTCATCGTCATCTCCAGTGCGTCGGTCTACGCCGACGACGAGGGCCGCGCGCTCGACGGCGAAGGCGACCCCCCGAGCATGCCCGTCCCGATCCTGGAGACCCAGCGCACGGCGGAGCCAGGCGATGCGACGTACTCGACGCGGAAGGCCGAGCTCGAGCAGATGCTGCTCGCGGGCCCCCTGCCCGCGACCCTCCTACGCGCGTGCGCGATCCACGGGCCCGGCGCGAAGCTGCCGCGCGAGATCTTCTTCGTCAAGCGCGCGGTGGACGGGCGCCGCCGTGTCGCGCTCGCCTGGAACGGCGAGAGCCGCTTCCACACGACATCGGTTGCCAACCTCGCAGAGCTCATCCGACTCGCGGCGGCGAAGCCCGGAGACCGAGCGCTCAACGCCGGCGATCCGGACCCGCCCACGACGCTCGGGATCTGCCGGGCTATCGGCGAGGCGCTGGGGCACGAGTTCGAGCCCGTCCTCCTGCCCGGCGACGAGTACGACAACCCGTGGGGTGCGCCGGAGCCGAAGCCGTTCGTCGTCTCGATGGCCGCGGCAGAGCAGGAGCTCGGCTACCGCCCCGTGATCACGTACCCGGAGGCTGTGCGCGAGACCTGCGCGTGGCTCGTCGCCGAGCTCGAGAACGGGCGGAGCTGGGACGGCACGTACCTCGAGGGGATGCTCGACTACGCGGCCGAGGACGAAGCTCTGGCTTCACAGTCGTGATCGATCCGGCTGCCTACCGCGAGCGGTTCCCGATCCTCGACACCTGCACGTACCTCATCAACCACTCGCTCGCGGCGATGCCTGCGGCTGCGGAGGAGAACCTCCGTGAGTACGCGCGCATGTGGCGTGAGCGCGGCATCCGCGCCTGGGGGGAAGGGTGGTGGGACATGCCGGTCACCGTCGGCGACCAGCTCGGGCGGATCCTCGGCGCGCCGCCCGGCTCGATCGTCATGCACCAGAACGTGACGGTGGCCGAGGCGATCGTCCTCTCGTGCTTCCGCGCGGCGCGCGAGCGGAAC
>DASSQI010000083.1:0-6591 GCA_035702585.1 Anaeromyxobacteraceae bacterium | reverse complement strand
CGCGCGGCGCACCTCGGGGTTCCGCGATCAGATCCTCGGCATCGTCGGTCACGACCTGCGCAACCCGCTCGGCGCGATCGTCATGTCGGCGGCGCTCCTGCAGAACCGCGGCCAGCTCGAGGGCTGGCAGCTCAAGACCGTGGGGCGGATCCGCTCGTCGGCCGCGAGGATGGAGCGGATCATCAGCGACCTCCTGAGCTACACGCGCACCCGCCTCGGCACCGGGATCCCCATCGAGAAGCGCCCCGCCGACATCGGCGACCTCGCGCGCAAGGTGGTCGACGAGCTCGTCGCCTACCACCCCGAGTCGCCGATCCACGTCGCGGCCGAGGGAGACCTGCGCGGCGAGTGGGATCCGACGCGCCTCGAGCAGGCGCTCTCGAACCTCGTCGCGAACGCGGTCGACCACGGCGACCCCGACGGCCGCGTGGAGGTGGCGCTGCGCGGCGAAGAGGACGCGGTGCACGTGGAGGTCGCGAACCGCGGCGAGATGCCGCCCATCGTCATCGAACACGCCTTCGAGGCCTTCCGCCGCGGGCCGGAGTGGGGCGGCCGCAAGTCGACCGGGCTCGGGCTCGGCCTGTTCATCGCGCGCGAGATCGTGCGCGGCCACGGCGGCGATATCGCGCTGAGATCGCGGGATGGCGAGACCGCGGTCGCGCTCACGCTGCCGCGCCGGGGCGCGCCGGAGGCCGCCCCAGCGCAGCCGTGACGCCGCGCAGGGTCGTCGTGCGGCCCTCGTCTCCGGCCGTACCCACCGAGGACGGCCCGCGCCGCCGGCGAGGCGCGTATTCACGACGCTGCTCGGTCTCATCCGAGCAGCGCTATCAGCGCGGGAGGAGCGCCGATGAAGATCCTGGTCGCCGACAAGTTCCCGGAGGCGCGGCTCGCCGATCTGAAGGCGCTCGGCGCCGCGGTGGAGTACCAGCCCGACGTCGCGGTGAAGGACCTCGCCGCGGCCGCGTCGAACGCCGTCGTCCTCGTGGTCCGCTCGAAGAAGGTGCAGGCCGACGTGTTCGAGAACGCGCCGGCGCTGTCGCTCGTCGTCCGCGCCGGAGCGGGCGTGAACACGATCGACGTCGCCGCCGCCTCACGGCGCGGCGTGTTCGTCGCGAACTGTCCCGGCCAGAACGCGATCGCGGTGGCCGAGCTCGCGATCGGGCTCCTGCTCGCGCTCGATCGGCGCGTCCCCGACAACGTCCAGGCGCTCCGCGAGGGCCGCTGGGACAAGAAGACCTTCTCCGAGGCGGACGGCCTGTTCGGACGCGCGATCGGCGTCGCGGGCCTCGGGGCGATCGGCCTCGAGACCGCTCGCCGCGCCGCGGGCCTCGGCATGCGGGTCCACGCGTGGTCGCGGTCGCTCGACGACGAGAAGGCGCGCGCGCTCGGAGTCGAGCGCGCCCCCGATCTCGAGACGCTCGCGTCGCGCGTGGACGCGCTGTCTCTGCACCTGCCGCTCAAGCCCGAGACGCGGGGCGTCGTCTCGCGCGCCGTGCTCGAGAAGCTGCGGCCGGGCGCGATCCTCGTCAACACCGCGCGCGCGGAGATCGTGGATCAGCAGGCGCTGCTCGAGCTCGCGCAGGCGGGCAGGATCCGCGTCGGCGCCGACGTGCACGCCGGGGAGCCGGAGGGCGGCCGCGGGGAGTTCCACTCCGAGCTCGCGACGCTCCCGAACTTCTACGGCACGCACCACATCGGCGCCTCGACCGAGCAGGCGCAGGACGCGATCGCCCGCGAGACCGTGCGCATCGTCGAGACCTTCATGCGCGGCGGCGCGGTGCCGAACTGCGTGAACGTCGCGCGGAAGACCCCCGCGCGCGCCAAGCTGGTGGTGCGCCACCACGACAAGCGCGGCGTGCTCGCCAACGTGTTCGACTCGATCCGCCGGGCCGGCATCAACGTGCAGACCATCGAGAACACCGTCTTCGAGCAGGCGACGGCGGCGTGCTGCAACATCGAGCTCGACGAGCGACCGTCGCCGGCGCTGCTCGAGGAGATCAGGTCGCGCCGCGACGAGGTGATCTTCGTCGACTCCTTCGACCTGTGACGCTACGGCTTCGAGGGGCTCGACGTTCGACGCTACGGCGGCGGCTCCGCCAGCGCCGCCGCGATCCGCTGCCGGGCCGCCTCGCGCAGCGCCTCGTTGCTCGCGTACTCGCGCGAGTCGAGCGGGTCGAGCACCTGCACGAGCGCGTCCATCCGCTTGCGCAGGACGATGCCGTGCTTGGGCATCGACTCGCCGGTGCCGCGCACCGCGATCGGGAACACCGGGCAGCCCGCCTCGCGCGCGAGCTTGAACGCGCCGTCCTTGAACGAGCCCATGACGCCGGTGGTGCTGCGCGTGCCCTCCGGGAAGATCATGAGCGGCGAGCCCGCGGCGAGGTGGCGGCGACAGTCGTTCATCATCCGCACGATCGACTCGCGGTCGCCGCGGCGGACCGACACGTAGTCGTTGAGCCGCATGTTCCACCCGATGAACGGCGTCCGCATGAGCTCCGCCTTCGCAACCCACTTGAACGGCCGGTAGAGCGCGTACATCACCATGATGTCGAGGATGGAGGCGTGGTTCGCCACCAGCACCGCCGCGCCGTTCCACGGCAGCTTCTCGCGGCCGGTCACGCGGTTGCTCCAGAGCGGATTCGTCCACACGTAGAACTGCGCCCAGACGCACGACCAGAGGTGCTGCACGATCCGGCGCCGGTCGAACGGGAACGTGACGATCCGTATGACGGCCGCCGCGAGGAAGAACGGCACCATCGTGATGACCGCGAAGATCCAGTAGGCGATGGAGAAGATGCGCAGCAGCACGCGCGCATTCTGGGAGCCGCGGGAGAAGCGCGCAAGCGGCACCGGCCGCGACGGCGCAAACGAGGCTCCGGCGCGGCTGCTCAGGCCGGCTCGCCGGCGCTGGTGAAGCCGCCGCGCCGCAACACCTCGAGGATCCGGTACAGCCCGAACTTCGGCAGGCGCAGGAACCCCGACCACGCCGCGGCCGCGAGCGAGCCGTCGCGCAGCATGTCGTCGAGCCACTCTGCCGCGAAGCGGGGATCTCGCTGCTTCACTCCGGCGCCGGCCTCGCGGACCCAGCGACGGTTGTACCGCTCGTGGACTCCGAGCGGCGGCCCGCAGACGAGCGGCAGCCCGAGCGCGGCGTAGAAGCAGAGCTCGGAGGGCTTGGTCCAGAGGACGTCGGCTCGCGCGACGAGCGCGTTGAACGCCGAGTAGTACGAGTCGAAGTCCCGCTCGAGCAGGATCTCGACGCCGTGGCCGATCGCGCCCTCCAGCCCGGCGCGGTGGAGCGCCTCGCGGAACACCTCGGCCACGGCAGGCTTCACGCCGGCGACCAGCGCGATGCGCAGCCGTCCCTCCTCGAGCGACTTGCGGAGCCCGGGGAGGAACTGGTGCGCCATGCGGGCCTGCGCGCCCGCACCGCCGACGGCGAACACGAGCAGCGGCGCGACGCCCTCCTGCGACTCCGGCAGCGGTCCGATGAAGCGCGCGATCTCCTCGGCGAGCTCGCGCCGCAGCTCTCCCGCGGGATCGAGCCTGACGAGCCGCGCCGCGAGGTTGCGCGTCAGCGTGGTCAGCCCCGCGCCGCCGACGAGCTCGTCGGGCAGCGGGAAGCCGGTGAACGTGATGCGCTCCGCGGGGACGCCGTACGAACGGAGCCGGCGGACGACCTGGTGCGTCGGCGCGAGGTAGTGGATGCGCGTCGCGCGGGCGTCGACGGGTGCCCAGATGCGGTTCACGTCGGTGTCCGTCACGACGCAGTGGATGTCGTCGAGCCCCGCGCGGTCCGCGACGATCGCGGGCGAGTAGAAGGTCGTGAGGAGCGGCGCGCCCGTCCGGCGGAGCTCGGCGACGAGCCCCTCGCCGAGGTTTCGCCGGATCAGCCGCTCGAGCGTGATGACCCCGCGGGTGGGCCGCGACAGATCGCGGTAAGGGTGCAGCCGCGGGATGCTCGTCATCCGATCGAGCGCGAGGCGCAGCGGCCCGCCCGCGAGCGGCACCTGCGAGAGGCGGGACATCCACTCGTACCCCGAGCGCACCCTGCGCCAGAGCCGCTGCTCATCGGGACCCGCGAGCGGCGGCCGATCCACGTGCACCACCGGTTGGCGCAGCGCATCGGCGAGCGGGCGAGCGGCCCGCAGGTGGCCGTAGCCCATGTCCACGGCGACGACGAGCGGTTCGGGGGTGGTCGCAGTCACTTGTATTCCCGTGTGTAATCTCCGTTGACGCGGCGCGTCCGTCGAATTCGCCGCGGCTGGTGACACCGCCGTGACGCGACGAAGGGACACTGCCGCCTCCATCCCCAGGAGGTTTCGTGCTGGAAAACGCCACCGCGCCCCGCGAGTCGTCCATCCCTGAAGTGCCGAAGCTCACCCGGCGTGTCGTCGAGGACATCGTCAGCTCCGGGCGAAGGCTGATCGTCCAGGGCGCCATGGGGATCCACGCATCGGACGGCCTCTCCGGCAAGGTCGCGGCTCAGCGCGGCTCGCGCCTCGTCGGCGTGGGGACCATCTCGGCGGTGCTGAAGACGCCCGAGCACCTCGTCCGTGAGATTCGCCGCTGCAAGCGCGAGGCGCGCGGCGGCTTCGTCGGCGTGAACTTCATGGCCGCCGTGAACCGGCTCGACTTCGAGGCCAGCGTGAAGCTCGCGCTCGCCGAGGGCGTCTCGTTCGTGGTGCAGGGCGCCGGCGTCTCCCGTGAGATCGTGAAGTGGTGCCGCGACGCGAACACGCCGTTCGTCGGCATCGTCTCCTCGGGCCGGCTCGCCGCGATGTACGAGCGGTGGGGCGCCGACCTCCTCGTCGCCGAGGGCGCCGAGGCCGGCGGACACATCGGCGACATCGACCACCCGCTGCCGAAGCTGGTGGCCGAGGTGGTCGCCGCGTCGTCGCTGCCGGTCATCGCCGCCGGAGGCGTCGACGCGTCCGACCTGCCGCACATCCTCGCGCTCGGGGCCGCTGGCGCGCAGCTCGCCACGCGCTTCCTCGCCAGCAGCGACGGCGACGTGCACCCGAACTTCAAGCGGATGCACCTGCAGAAGGGCGACGAGGAGGTGACGCTCATCACGAGCTGCGTGAAGGGCATGAAGGCCCGCGCCATCCGGAACGCGTTCACCGACAAGCTCGCGCGCGGCGAGCGAGTGCCGCCGCGGTCGAAGGCCTGGTTCTACGGCGAGACGGGATTCCACGGCCGCAGGAAGGCGTGCGTGGAGTGTCTCGGCGCCGAGCTGTGCCTGAGCAGGGTCAGCGATCACCGCGAGAGCTTCTGCATCACCGACGCGCTCCTCGCGGCCGCGATAAAGGGCGACATGGAGAACGGGCTCTTCTACACGGGGCAGAGCGTCACCCGCATCCGCGACCTCGATATCGACCGATTGCCGTCGATTGCCGACCTGTTCGATCGCTTCGAGGCCGCGGTCCGCCCGATGGCGTCCGTCGAGGCCGCGGTCCCCGCGTAGGGCCGGGGCGCGACCGTCCGGGGCCTTGTCAAGACTGCTCGACAGTCGTTTTCGCTTTTTGTAGATTTCGTCGGTCCACCGAGAGCAGAGGTGGTCCGAGCGCCATCCGGACGCTCGAGCGACGAAAGCTAATTGAATGGCTACTGGTACCGTGAAGTGGTTCAACGACGCGAAGGGCTTTGGCTTCATTACCCAGGACAACGGTGGTGAGGACGTGTTCTGCCACCACACCGCCATCCAGATGGACGGCTTCCGGAGCCTCTCCGAAGGGCAGCGGGTGGAGTTCGATGTCGTGAAGGGGCCGAAGGGCCTTCAGGCCGCCAACGTGCGCAAGGGTTAACGACTCGCGCGTTCGCCGACGCTGGACAGCGAAGCCCGGGACCGCGAGGTGCCGGGCTTTCGCTTCTTCTGGGCGCGTCAGAGCGGCACGTTGCCGTGCTTCTTGCGGGGCGCGGCGACCCCCTTCGTCCGGAGCATCTCCAGCGCGCGGGCGACGCGCGGGCGCGTGTCCTCCGGGCGGATCACCTCGTCCACGTAGCCGAGCTCGGCCGCGCGGTACGGGTTGGCGAACCGCTCCCGGTACTCGCGCACGAGCCGCGGACGCTCGACGCCGGGGTCGGCGGCGCTCGCGAGCTCCTTCCGGAAGATCGCTTCCGCCGCCCGCTCGGGCTCGGTCACCACGATCTCCGCCGTCGGGTACGCGAAGCACACGTCGGCGCGCAGGTGCTTCGAGGCCATGACGTCGTAGGCGGCGCCGTAACCGCGGCCCGTGACGACGGTGACCTTCGGCACGGTCGCCTCCGCGAACGCGTACAGCAGCTTCGCCCCGTGCCGGGCGAGCCCGCCCCACTCCTCGCCCGTCGCGGCGACGAAGCCCGGCACGTCCACGAACGTGAGCAGCGGAATCCCGAAGGCGTCGCAGAATCGAACGAACCGCGCGGCCTTCACCGACGCGTCCGAGTCGAGGGCGCCCGCGAGCACCGCCGGCTGATTCGCGACGACGCCGATCGGCCGCCCGTCCACGCGCGCGAAGCCGACCACCACGTTCGGCGCGAAGCGAGCGGCGACCTCGAACAGGTGTCGGCCGTCGACCGTCCCCTTCACCAGCTCGCGCACGTCGTACG
>DASSQI010000082.1:0-2264 GCA_035702585.1 Anaeromyxobacteraceae bacterium | reverse complement strand
TCGCGCTCGAGGACCTCCACTGGTCGGACCGGTCGACCCGCGACATGCTCCGGTTCCTCGTGCGCAACCTGGCCGACGCCCCCGTGATGCTCGTCGGGACCTATCGCACGGACGAACTGACGGAGCGCCACCCGTTCCTCGCCCTGCTCGCGGAGCTGGGGCGGAGCGGACAGGTCGAGCGGATCGAGCTCGCCCCGTTCACCCCCGACGAGGTCGAGGAGCAGCTCGCGGGCATCCTCGGCGCGCCGCCCCAGCGCACGCTCGTCGCCCGGCTCCACGACCGCGGCGGCGGTAACGCGTTCTTCATCGAGGAGCTGCTCGCCGTGGAGCAGCGCGGCGAGCAGCGCCTGGGCCTGACCCTTCGCGACACGCTGCTGGCGCGGGTCGGCGCCCTGTCGCCCGCGGCGCGCGAGGTGCTGCGCGTCGTCGCCGTCGCCGGACAGTCCGCGCACCACGACGCCCTGGTGATCGTCACGTCCATGGAGCAGGCCGCGATGGCCGCCGCGCTGCGCGAGACCATCGACCGGAACCTGCTGGTGGCGGGCGACGACGAGGTCATGCGGTTCCGCCACGGCCTCCTGCGCGAGGTGGCGTACGCCGAGCTGCTGCCCGGCGAGCGGGTGCGGCTCCACGCCGCGGTCGCCACCGCGGTCGAGACGATCCATGCCGAAGGCGACATCGATCCCACCGTGGCGTCCGAGCTCGCGCACCACTGGTACGAGGCACGCGATGCGCACAGGGCACTGGCCGCGCTGGTGCGCGCCGGCCGCGCCGCGGAGCGGATGTTCGCGTTCGGCAACGCGTATGCCCACTACCACCTCGCCCTCGGCCTGTGGGCGGCGGCGTCGGAGACCGTCGAGGACATGACGCACCTCGACCTCACGATGCGCGCCGCCGAGTCGGCCGCCCTCGCGGGCGAGTACCGTCGCGCGATCGAGCTGGTCCAGGGGGCGCTCGACGTGGACGCCGAGGTCCTGGACGACCCGGTGCGGCGAGGGACGATGCTCGAGCGGCTCGCCGTGTACCACCTGCGCTCGGGCAATCCCGACGCCGCCCAGCCGGTGGCGCTCCGGGCGCTCGACCTGCTGCCGGCCGACCCCCCGTCGGTCGCACGCGCCCACGTGCTCGGCGTGCTGGCGCAGGCGCTTGGGCTGAAGTGCCACTTCAGCGAGTCGAACCGCGTCGCCGAGGAGGCGTTGTCGGCCGCCCGCCGGTCCGGGTCCACGACCGCGGAGATCCGCGCGCTCGGCTGCATCGGTCGCAACGCGGCGGCGGTGGGTGAGGCCGAGGCCGGTGTTCGCACCCTGCGCGAGGCGCTGGCACGCGCCCGGTCCGCCGGGGATGTCACCGGGGCGGCCGAGATCTCGATCGAGTTGGCGCTGGCCCTCCACTGGGCAGGCGATCTCGAGGAGGCATGCCGGGCGGCGGATGACGGGATCGCGGAGAGCGGCCGCTGGGGTGCGGAGGGGTTCGGCAGCGCCCTGCGGGCCATCCGGGGCCTGTCGGCGTTCCTCCTGGGACGGTGGACCGAGGGGGACGAGTGGATCTCGAGCGCCCTCGAGCGCGACCCGATGGGTGCGCACGGCGTGCTTGCCCACGGTGCCCGCGCGCTGCTCGACCTGGCCCGCGGCGACCTGGATTCGGCCGCGGAGCACCTCGAGACCGTGCTGCTGATGTGCAGGGCCTTCACCGCGACCGCGTACGGCTGGACCGACCTCTACTCGAGCATCGCCCTGCTGTCGATCGCGCGGGGCCAGCCGTCCGACGCCATCGATTCCGTGCGCGACAGCCTCGCGCGCTCGGCCGAGCCGGAGCGCGACGTCCACATGCGCGTCTGCCATCGCCTGGCGATCCGGGCCGCGGCGGACCTCGCGGAGGTGGCCCGGCCGCTCGGTGACTCGGCGGGGCTGGCCGAGGCGCTCGCGATCGGACGCGAGTTCGACGAGCGGTTCCAGCGTCACGCGCAGCTCGTGCGCGCGATGGCCGGCGGGGGCGACGCGCACCTCGCGCTCGACGCGGCGCTCGAGCAGGCCGAGCTGAGCCGGCTCATGGGGCGCTCGAGCGCGACCGCGTGGGCGGCCGCGGCGATCGCGGCCGGGGAGCTGCGACACCCGCACGACGTGGCCTACAGCCGATACCGCCAGGCCGAGGCGCTGCTGCTCGCGCGGGGCTCGCGGGCCGCCGCGCAGTCCGCCGCGTCGGAGGCCCATCGGATCGCGAGCGAGCTGGGGGCCGCGCCGCTGCAGCGGGAGGTGGAACGGCTG
>DASSQI010000081.1:0-4339 GCA_035702585.1 Anaeromyxobacteraceae bacterium | reverse complement strand
CCCCGTCGCGAGCGCCGCGGCCGCGAGGTAGTAGAGCCGGATCGGGCTGTCGGCGGCGAGGTCGCCCGCCCACGGCAACGCCGCCGCGATCGCGGCGTCCGCGGTGACGCGCGTACCCGCCGGCGGCGTGGCGGGCGTCGCCGGCGAGAGGGCCACCGACGGGCCCGCGCTGGCGGCGGCCGACCCTGGCGCGCGGGCGATGCGCCCGAGCACCGGGGGAGAATCGTGGCGATCGCCCTTTCGGCTCACTCGACTAAAGTACCACCGACTCCCGGTACTCGCCGAAGACGTCGCGGAGCGCGTCGCTGATCTCTCCCAGGGTCGCCTCGGCCTTCACAGCGGCGAGGATCGCCGGGACGAGGTTGTCGGTGCCCCGGGCGGTGGTGCGGACCGCGTCCACCGCCTGGCGGGCGGCCGTGTCGTTCCGGTCGGCGCGCAGCGCGCGGAGCCGGTGCACCTGACGCTCCTCGAGCTCGGGATCGACCTTCATCACCGGCACCGGCACGTCCTCGGAGCGGTAGGCGTTCACGCCGACGACCACCTGCTCCTTCGACTCGACCTGACGCTGCCAGGCGTAGGCGGCCTCCTGGATCTCGCGCTGGACGAAGCCCTTCGAGATCGCGTGCACCATGCCGCCCATCTCGTCGATGCGGCGCAGGTACTGCTCCGCCTTGCCCTCGATCTCGTCGGTCAGCGCCTCGACCGCCCACGAACCGCCGAGCGGGTCGATGACGTCGGCGACGCCCGACTCGTTCGCGATGATCTGCTGCGTGCGCAGCGCGATCCGCGCCGAGTCCTCGGTCGGGAGCCCCAGCGCCTCGTCGCGCGAGTTCGTGTGGAGCGACTGCGTCCCGCCGAGCACCGCCGCGAGCGCCTGGATCGTGACGCGGACGACGTTGTTCTCCGGCTGCTGCGCCGTGAGCATCGAGCCCGCCGTCTGCGTGTGGAACCGCAGCATCATCGAGCGCGGGTCCTTCGCCTTGAAGCGCTCCTTCATGATGCGCGCCCAGAGCCGGCGCGCCGCCCGGTACTTCGCGACCTCCTCGAGGAGGTTGTTGTGCGCGTTGAAGAAGAACGAGAGCCGGCCCGCGAACCGGTCCACGTCGAGCCCGGCGCGCATCGCCGCGTCCACGTACGAGATGCCGTCGGCGAGCGTGAACGCGACCTCCTGCACCGCCGTCGAGCCCGCCTCGCGGATGTGGTAGCCGCTGATCGAGATCGGGTTCCACTTCGGCATCACCTTCGCGGTGTACGCGAAGATGTCGGTGATGAGCCGCAGCGAGGGTTCCGGCGGGTAGATGTACGTCCCGCGCGCCGCGTACTCCTTCAGGATGTCGTTCTGGATGGTGCCCTGCAGCTCGCCGGGCGCGACGCCCTGCTTCTCGCCGACGGCCTGGTAGAGCGCGAGGAGGATGGCCGCCGTCGCGTTGATGGTCATCGACGTCGAGACCTCGCCCAGCGGGATCCCGGCGAGCAGCGTGCTCATGTCGCGCACCGAGTCGATCGCGACGCCGACCTTGCCGACCTCTCCCCTCGCGCGCGGGTGATCGGAGTCGCGGCCCATCTGCGTCGGCAGGTCGAACGCGACCGAGAGGCCGGTCTGCCCGGCGCCGAGCAGGTACCGGTAGCGCTTGTTCGACTCCTCTGCGGAGCCGAAGCCGGCGTACTGCCGCATCGTCCAGAAGCGCGCGCGGTACATGGTCGGCTGCACGCCGCGGGTGAACGGATACTCGCCGGGGAACCCGAGCCGCTCCTGCAGGTTCGGCTTCACGTCGGCGCCCTCGTACACCGCCGGCAGCGCGATGCCGCTCGTGGTCTGGAACGACGGCCGCCGCTCGGGCCCCTTCTTCACAGCGCCTGCGTACGTCCCCTCGAGCCACGCCTTCTTGTCGTTCGCCATGTCGACCTCGAGCGCCTCAGGGCGCCGGCTGATCAGCTCGCTGCGCTCGGAGCGAGCCCGAGCAGATCCTTCTCGTACTGGACGCAGAACCCCGTGTCGTACTCCCCCGCGCGGAACGCCCGGTGATCGAGCACGGCGGCGAGGTAGCTCACGTTCGTCGCGATGCCGCGGATCACGTACGCGCCGAGCGCGCTCCGCAGCCGCTCGATCGCCTCGTCGCGCGTGGGCGCCCACGCGACGAGCTTGGACAGGAGCGGATCGTAGTACGGCGTCACGACCCAGCCCTCGTACACGCCGGTGTCCTCGCGCAGGCCCGGACCGCTCGGCGCGCGCAGCTCGACGATCTTCCCCGGGCTGGGCAGGAACCCCTTCCACGGGTTCTCCGCGCAGATGCGGACCTCGATCGCATGGCCGCGGCGCTGCACCTCGTCCTGCGCGAGCGGGAGGTCCTCGCCGCGCGCGACCTCGATCTGCAGCCTGACGAGGTCGAGGCCCGTGACGAGCTCGGTCACGGGGTGCTCGACCTGCAGCCGCGTGTTCATCTCGAGGAAGTAGAAGTCCCGGTTCGCGTCGACCAGCATCTCGACGGTGCCCGCGCCCCGGTAGCCGACCGCCTTCGCGGCGCGCACGGCGACCTCGCCCATCGCGCTGCGCAGCCGGTCGTCGACGACGCAGCTCGGCGTCTCCTCGACGATCTTCTGGTGGCGCCTCTGGATCGAGCACTCGCGCTCGCCGAGGTGGATCACGTTGCCGGCCTCGTCCGCGAAGACCTGGATCTCGACGTGGCGCGGCCGCTCGAGGAACTTCTCGAGGTACAGCCGATCGTCGCCGAACGCCGACGCGGCCTCGCGCTTCGCGCTCTGCCACATCGAGCCGAACGTCTCGGCGCGATCGCAGCGCTTCATGCCCTTGCCGCCGCCGCCCGCCGCCGCCTTGATCATGACGGGGTAGCCGATCGACGTCGCGACGGCCCTCGCCTCGGCCTCGTCGGCGATCGGCTCGGGCGAGCCCGGCACGACGGGGACGCCTGCCGCCTGCATGTTGCTGCGCGCCGTCGTCTTCACGCCCATCGCGTCCATCGACTCCGGGCGCGGGCCGATGAAGGTGAGGCCGCTCCGCTCGACGAGACGCGCGAAGTCGGCGCGCTCCGACAGGAACCCGTACCCGGGGTGAATGGCGTCGGCGCCGGCGAGGTGCGCGGCGCGCACGATCGCCTCGCCGTCGAGGTAGCTCTGGCGCGCGGGAGACGGGCCGATGTGCAGCGCCTCGTCCGCGGCGCGCACGTGCAGCGACTCGGCGTCCGCGTCGGAGTAGACCGCCACCGTGCGGATCCCCATCTCGCGACACGTCCGCATGATCCGCACGGCGATCTCGCCGCGGTTCGCCACCAGGATCTTCTCGATTCGCCTGCGCGCGGTCATCGGGGGAGAGCCCTCGCCGCGACCGGCGGGGGTGGGACACGAGACCATAGCGTCGTACCCGAAGGCGGTAAAGCGAGCGCCCGCCCGCGCCCCACCGGGACGACGCGGCGCGTCGGCGCTTTTCGAGAGGGCGCTGTCGCCCCGCCGTGGGGGTCCCTAGGTTGTCGCAGTGAGCCGGGACTTCACGCGACCCCACACGCCGCGACGGATCGCGGCGCTCGTCCGGCACCTCGGCGAGACGATGGAGCAGGAGCGCAGGGCGCGCGCTCGTCATCTCGCGGCGATCGGCGCGGTGCTCGACGCGGCGGTCGAGGGACCGGACCACCTCGCGCCGCTCGTCGAGGCGGCGATCGGCGCGGCGACGGGCCTCGACTCGGGAGCAGTGCTCGTGCCGGAGGGGGGCGGGTTCGCGGTCCGGGCTGCGGTCGGCATGCGCGAGGACACGGCCTGGGTCGAGGGCAGCGGCATCGCGGCCGAGGTGCTCCACGAGCGGCGGAGCGCGGCGACCTCCAGCGCCGCCGGCCTGGGCGCGCCGTTCGCGCGCGGCACGATCGCCGCCATCGCGGTGCCGATGTTCTCGCGCGCCGGCGTCGTCGGCGTGGTGCTCGGCGGCTCGCGGAGCGCGCTCGAGCTGACGCCCGAGGACCAGCTCCTCGTGAGGCTCGTGGCCGAGCGTGCCGGGCGCGAGATCGAGCGGAGCGCGCTCGTCGACGCGCTCGGCAGCGCCGAGGCCGTCGCGCGGCGCACCTCGGGGTTCCGCGATCAGATCCTCGGCATCGTCGGTCACGACCTGCGCAACCCGCTCGGCGCGATCGTCATGTCCGCGGCGCTCCTGCAGAACCGCGGCCACCTCGAGGGTTGGCAGCTCAAGACGGTGGGGCGGATCCGCTCGTCGGCCGCGAGGATGGAGCGGATCATCAGCGACCTGTTGAGCTACACGCGCACCCGCCTCGGCACCGGGATCCCCATCGAGAAGCGCCCCGCCGACATCGGCGACCTCGCGCGCAAGGTGGTCGAC
>DASSQI010000080.1:0-23951 GCA_035702585.1 Anaeromyxobacteraceae bacterium | reverse complement strand
GCGGCCGAGGAGCGCCGACACCTCGGAGCCCGCCTGCGTGAAGCGGAAGATGTTGTCGATGAAGAGAAGCATGTCGCGGTTCTCTTCGTCGCGGAAGTACTCGGCGATCGCGAGCGCGGAGAGCGCGACGCGGGCGCGGGCGCCCGGCGGCTCGTTCATCTGACCGTACACGAGCACGCACTGGCTGGCGGAGAGGTCGTCCTTCTTGATGACGCCCGACTCCATCATCTCGTGGTAGAGGTCGTTCCCTTCGCGGGTGCGCTCGCCGACGCCGGCGAACACCGAGAAGCCGCCGCGAGCCTTCGCGACGTTGTTCACGAGCTCCATCAGCAGCACCGTCTTGCCGACGCCGGCGCCGCCGAACAGGCCGATCTTGCCGCCGCGGAGGTACGGGGCGAGGAGGTCGATGACCTTGATGCCGGTCTCGAACGCCTCGATCTTGACGTTCTGCTCCACGAGCGTGGGGGGAGCGCGGTGGATCGGGAAGCGCTTCGTCACGCCGGAGATGGGGCCGCGCTCGTCGACCGGATCGCCGACGACGTTCAGGATGCGGCCCAGCACCGCCTTGCCGACCGGCATCGAGATGGGCGCGCCGGTGTTCTTCACCGGCATGCCGCGGACGAGGCCGTCGGTGGAGTCCATCGCGATGCAGCGCGCGGTGTTCTCGCCGAGGTGCTGCGCCACCTCGACGACGAGGTTCTCGGCGCGGTCGTCGATGGCGGGGTTGGTGACCGACAGCGCCGTGTAGATCTGGGGCAGCGCTCCGGGCGGGAACTCGACGTCCACGACAGGGCCGATGACCTGGGTGATCCTGCCGCTCTGAAGGTGAATCTCGGTGGCCATGTGTTCCTTTCGCTTGCTACTTGAGCGCCTCGGCGCCGCTCACGATCTCCATCAGCTCCTTCGTGACGTAGGCCTGGCGCGCGCGGTTGTACTGGAGGGTGAGCGCCGCGATCATCTCCTCGGCGTTCTTGGTCGCCGACTCCATCGCGGTCATGCGGGCGCCGTGCTCGCTCGCCGCCGACTCGAGGAGCGCCCGCCACACCTGCATCGCGATGTGGCGCGGCAACAGGTCGGCGAGGAGCGCCTCGCGGGACGGCTCGAACTCGAAGTCGTAGCCGGCCGCGGCGCTCGGATCCTGCGCCGGCGTCTCGATGGGCAGCAGCTGCACCACCACCGGCTTCTGCGCGATCGCGCTCGTGAACTCGTTGTAGACGAGGAACACGGCGTCGATCTCGCCGTCGAGCCAGCGCTTCGACAGCTCGAGGGCGATCTCCTCGGCCTTCGCGTAGGCGAGGTGCGCGTGGACGCCGGTGTAGTCCTTGCGGGTCTCGATGTGGCGGGCGCGGAAGAAGTCGCGCGCCTTGCGACCCACGGTCGAGACGTCGACCCGCGTGAAGCGGTCCTGGTTCTCGGTCATGAACCGCTGGGCGCGGCGCACGATGTTCGAGTTGAAGCCGCCCGCGAGGCCGCGGTCGCTCGTGATGGTCACGATCTCCGCGGCGCGCATCTCGGCGCGAGGCGCGAGCAGCGGGTGGGCCACCACCTCCTCGGCGGCGGCGCGCGCGGCGATCCGCGCGAGGGCCTGATCGAGGAGGCGCGCGTAGGGCCGCGTCTTCAGGATCGCGTCCTGCGCACGGCGCAGCTTCGCCGCGGCCACCATCTTCATGGCCTTGGTGATCTGCCGTGTGCTCTTCACGGACCCGATGCGGGTCCGGATGTCGCGCAATGAGGGCACGGTTCCTCCCTTACTGCGCCGACGCCTGGAAGATGCCCTTGAACTCGGAGAGCGCGGCGTCGAGGGCCTTGCGGACCTCGTCGTCGAGCTGCTTCTTCTCGACGATCTTCTTGCCGATCTCGGGGTGGCGCGCGTCGAGGAACTCGATGAGCTCCTTCATGTAGCGACCGACGTCGTCCACCGACACCGAGCGGATCCAGTTCTGGCCGTCGGGGCCCTTCATCGTGGCGGCGTAGATCCGCATGACCTGCCGCTCGACCGAGAGCGGCTGGTACTGGGCCTGCTTCAGCACCTCGACGAGGCGCTCGCCGCGGGCCAGCGTCTCCTGCGTGGCCTTGTCGAGGTCGGAGCCGAACTGGGCGAACGCCGCGAGCTCGCGGTACTGGGCGAGCTCGAGCTTCAGCGAGCCGGCGACCTGCTTCATCGCCTTGATCTGCGCCGAGCCGCCGACGCGCGACACCGAGATGCCGACGTTAATCGCGGGGCGGACGCCCTGATAGAAGAGGTCCGTCTCGAGGAAGATCTGGCCGTCGGTGATCGAGATGACGTTCGTCGGGATGTACGCCGAGACGTCGCCGGCCTGCGTCTCGATGATCGGCAGCGCCGTCAGCGAGCCGCCGCCTTCCTTGTCCGAGAGCTTCGCGGCGCGCTCGAGCAGGCGGCTGTGGAGGTAGAAGACGTCGCCGGGGTACGCCTCGCGGCCCGGCGGGCGGCGCAGCAGCAGCGAGAGCTGGCGGTACGCGACGGCGTGCTTCGACAGGTCGTCGTACACGATGAGCGCGTGGCGGCCGGTGTCGCGGAAGTACTCCGCCATCGTGACGCCGGTGTACGGCGCGAGGTACTGGAGCGGCGCCGGGTCGGACGCGTTCGCGGCGATGACCGTCGTGTACTCCATCGCGCCCATCTGGCGGAGGCGGTCGACGACGCGCGCGACGGTGGACTGCTTCTGCCCGATCGCGACGTAGAAGCAGTGGAGGTTCTGCCCCTTGTTGTTGAGGATCGCGTCGATCGCGACGGCGGTCTTGCCGGTCTGACGGTCGCCGAGGATGAGCTCGCGCTGACCGCGGCCGATCGGGACGAGCGCGTCGATCGCGGTGAGGCCGGTCTGCATCGGCTCGTGCACCGACTTGCGCTGCACGATGCCGGGGGCCTTGATCTCGATCTTGCGGGTCTGCTTCGCGTTGATGGGCCCGCGGCCGTCGATCGGGGCACCGAGGCCGTCGACCACGCGGCCGAGCAGCTCCTCGCCGACGGGGACCTCTGCGATGAGGCCGGTGCGCTTCACCGGGTCGCCCTCGCGGATCGCCTCGGCGTGGCCCATGATCGCGGCGCCGACGTTGTCCTCCTCGAGGTTCAGGACGAGGCCGCGCACGCCGTGCGGGAACTCGAGCAGCTCGCCGGCGGCGGCGCCGGAGAGGCCGTAGATGCGGGCGACGCCGTCACCCTGCGACAGGACGGTGCCGGTCTCGGCGACGTCCACCTTCTTCCCGTAGTCCTTGATCTGCTCGCGGATGATGCGGCTGATCTCGTCGGCGCGGATTTCCATTTCGGTGTTTCTCCGGTGATGAGCGAAGGGGGGGCGCGCGCGCTACTGCTTCAGCGTGCGTCGCAGATCTTCGAGCTGGGTGCGGATCGAGCCGTCGTACACGAGGTTCCCCACCTGGGCGACGACGCCGCCGATGAGGCTGGGGTCGACGCTGTGGTCGAGGAGCACCTCGGCGCGCGCCGCCTGCGCCAGCTTGGCCGACAGGCGATCCGCCGTCGCCGCGTCGAGCGGGACGGCCGAGGTGACGTGGGCGCGGATGCGCCCGAGCTTCTCGTCGGCCATGCGGCCGAAGGCGTCGGCGATGCCGCCGAGCTCCGAGAGGCGGTTGCGATCGGCGAGGAGCGCGAGGAGGTTCGCGGGCGCCTCGTCGAGCTTCAGGGCCGCGGCGAGCTTCGCCGCGATCGCGCGGCGCTGCTCCCTCACGTAGATGGGGTTCACGAGGACGTCCGTGAGCTCCTCGGAGTCTTCGACCACGTCGCGGAGCGTGGAGAGGGATTCGGCCCAGGCCTCGACCCGACCCTGCTCGAGGGCGAGGTCGAAGAGAGCCCGTGCGTACCGGCGCGCGATGGATCCGACGATCATAGGGGGTCGCCCGCTTAGCATGGCCGGCCTCGCGGGGTCAAGCCGACGCAGTGGCAAAGGTCCGGGAGTACGCGCGGTTACACGCCGTTTGACAGCCTCGATACCGGTTTTACGTTGCCGGCAGGTCGGAAGACGACCTCGAAACAAGGAGGAAGATCATGGCGATGCTGCAGAGGTGGGATCCCTTGCGAGACCTGGCGCGGCTCCAGGACGAGATGAGCCGCATGTTCGACGACCGCCTGCCCGCGGTCACCGGGGAGTCGGTCGGCTGGGCGCCACGTTGCGACATCTTCGAGGACGAGGAGGGAATCTCCCTGCGCTTCGAGCTCGCGGGCGTGGACCCGAAGGACGTCGACATCCGGTTCGAGAACGGCGTCCTCACGCTCAGGGGCGAGCGGAAGCTCGAGAAGGACGAGAAGCGCGACAACTACCACCGGGTCGAGATGAGCTACGGCACGTTCACGCGGAGCTTCTCGCTGCCCGGGACGATCGACCCGGAGAAGATCAAGGCCGAGTCGAAGCACGGCGTCCTCGAGGTGCACCTGCCGAAGCGCCCGGAGGCGAAGCCGAAGTCGATCCAGGTGAAGGTGAGCTGAGTGGTGGCGGTGAGCCGCTCGCGGCGGAGGCCGGAGCGCGCCGGGAAGCACGAGAGGGCCCGCGGAGACGCGGGCCCTCTCTCTTCCTGCCGACGGCGCGCGGCGCGCACCGTTCACTGTCGGTGAATTAACCCTTGACCGCCTGGACCGCGGGAGCCGGCGCGGCGGCGCTCGCGCCCTTCGCGCCGAACGTGGCCTTGTCGAGGTTCTCCATCTTGGCCTGACCCTCGAACAGCACGCCCTTCTCGATCATGAGGGAGGGCGTCTCGACGTTGCCGCGCACCCGCGCCGGGTGGTGCAGCTCGATCGCGTTCTTGGCGCGGAGGTTACCCGTGACCTCGCCGTGGACGATGATCGTCGCGCAGGTGATCTCGGCGCTGATCTTCGCACCCTCACCGATGACGAGCACGTCGCCCGAGGCGATCGTGCCGTTGAACTTGCCGTCGATGCGGACGGTGCCTTCGAAGGTGAGCTTGCCCTCGAACTCGGAGCCGCGGCCGAGCAGCGCGTTCAGGTCGCTCGCTCCGCCGGTGGGGGTCGTCTCGTCTCGCTTCAGCATAGCCATGGGGTGCGGTACCTCGCTTTGAGAGGGAGAGGGAAGCGATGCGGACGGGGTCGCAGCCTCTTCCTGCAGGCCCTCCCCTTCCTCTCGCGTCTTGTTCCAGAACGGCATGAGGCGGATCTCCGCCGGACCTCGCCGGCGCGCACTTCATCTACACGCCAGATGTCCCACAGTTCAACTACACGCCGATCTTGGCCAGAATTCCGTCGAGCTCGTTGAGCGACGTGTACTCAATCTCGAGCTTGCCGGCCACCTGAGACCTGGGGAGCACCCGACAGCGCGCGCCGAGTCGACGCTGCAGCTTCGTCGTGAGATCGCGGATCGCGGGCGTCTCGGCGGGCGGCGTCCTGGCCTCGCGCTTTCCATCGAGGAGCTCGCGCACGAGCGCCTCGGTCGCCCGCACCGACAGGTGCTCGTCGAGGACGCGCTTCGCGGCCTTGCGGATCGGGTCCGGCTGCTCGAGCGCGAGCAACGCGCGCGCGTGTCCCATCTCGAGGTGCCCGTCCCGCACCGAGTCGCGCACGTCGGGCGGGAGCTTGAGGAGCCGCAGCGCGTTCGCGACGGTGGAGCGCTCCTTGCCGACGCGCGCCGCGAGCGCCTCCTGCGTGAGGCCGTGCTCGCGCACCAGCGCCTCGTACGCCTCGGCCTCCTCGATCGCGTTCAGGTCGGCGCGCTGGATGTTCTCGATGAGCGCGATCTCGAACGCCTCGCGCTCGCTCGCCTCGCGGACCAGCGCCGGGATCTCGCGCAGCCCGGCGCGCTGCGCCGCGCGCCAGCGCCGCTCGCCGGCGACGATCCGGTACTTCGCGCCCTCGCGCCGCACGAGGATCGGCTCGACGACGCCGTGCTCCTTGATGGAGGACGCGAGCTCCGCGAGCTTCGCGTCGTCGAACCGCTTGCGCGGCTGGCGCGGGTTCCGCTCGATCGCCTCGAGCGGCAGCTGCATGAGGGCCCGGCCGGCGCCTGACGCCGGCGCCGCCGACGCGGGCGCCGGCGCGTTCGAGAGGAGCGCCGCCATGCCGCGCCCGAGCGCGGGGCGCCGCCGATCCGCCATCGTCATGCTGCCCTCCCGATCCGATCCACGCGCTTCACCACCTCGCGGGCGAGCTGCAGGTAGCTCTGGCAGCCCTTCGACGCGACGTCATAGAGAAGGATGGGCTTCCCGTGCGACGGGCTCTCCGAGAGCCGCACGTTGCGCGGGATGACCGTCTTGAAGACCTGCTTCGCGAAGTGCGTGCGGATCTCCTCCTCCACCTGGGTGGCGAGGTTGTTCGCCGCGTACATGGTGAGGAGGATGCCGTCCACCTGGAGGTCGGCGTTCGCGCTGCCCTTCACGAGCTCGATCGTGCGGAGCACGTCGGCGAGCCCCTCGAGCGCGAAGTACTCGCACTGGATCGGCACGATGACGCCCTGCGAGGCGACGAGGCCGTTCAGCGTGAGGAGGCCGAGCGACGGCGGGCAGTCGATGATGACGTACTCGTACCCGGGCAGGACCGCCTGCACGGGCTCCCGAAGCCGGTACTCTCGCTCGGGTACGCCCGCCAGCTCGAGCTCCGCCCCGACGAGGTGGCGGCTCGCTGGCGCCAGGTCGAGGAACTTGAGCTCGGTGCGCCGGATCACACCCGAGAGCGGCACCCCGTCGAGGAGGACGTCGTAGACGCTCTGCTCGACCTCGTCGCGGGAAATCCCGAGCGACGACCCGGCGTTTCCCTGCGGATCGAGGTCGACGAGCAGCGTCCTCCGCTCGGCGGCGGCGAGGGACGCGGCGAGGTTCACGGCGGTCGTGGTCTTGCCGACGCCGCCCTTCTGGTTCGCGATGGTGATGATGCGGGGCATTGAGGCCTCGGTCGCCGGCTTACCCCCTGCTGACACCACACGCAAGGATCCGCGCCGGGCGGACTGGTTCTCGCTCATTCGGTGGACGACTCCTCGCCGGACCGGATTCCGGACTGGGCTCACTGTGCCCGTCGGGTCTGACCCCGGTGTTCCACGTGGAACACCCGAGCACCCGCGGACCTGCCTCGCCAGGTGTTCCACGTGGAACACCGGCCGCGCACAGCGCGCGGACCGGCCGCGACCGCCAGCGCGTGAGCGACTGTTCCACGTGGAACAGCGGACGACGGCGGGAGCGGGATCCAGATCCGTGACGGAGGCTACGGCGCGCGCCAGCGCGCGATGGCCCGGGCCGAACCCGAGAGCGGCAGGACGAAGCGGTCGACGGCCTCGAGCCGGAGCCCCGCCGCCCGCCCGACCTCCGCGAGCGCGACGTCGTCCGCCTCGCGGCCGAGCATCGCGACCAGGATTCCACCCGGCGCGACGTACGGCGCGCCGAGCGGCACCCACCGGGCCGGATCGGCGAGCGCGCGGCTCACCACCGCCGCCGCCCTGGCGATCCCGTCCACCTCGGGCCGGCCGGAGGCCCGCAGCGCGCGAGCGCGGACGGGCAGGTCGAGCTCGGCCGCGACCGCCTTCACGAACGCGACCTTCTTCGCGACGGAGTCGATGCAGGTGACGTCGAGGTCGGAGCGGACGCAGGCCACGACCGCGCCGGGGATGCCGGCGCCGGACCCGACGTCGAGCAGGGTCGGCGCGCCGCCGAGGCTCCGGAGCAGCGTGAGGCTGTCGACGAGGTGCTTCTCGGCGACCTCGGCCGGATCGGTGATCGCCGTGAGGTTCAGGCGCCGGTTCCACTCGAGCAGCCGGACCGCGAAGCGCGCGAGCAGGGTCCGCGCGCTCTCGTCGAGCGGGATCCCCACCGCCGCCGCGCCGCGGAGCAGCGCGTCCTCGAAGCGGGGGTCGCGCGCCTCCATCCCGGAACCCTAGGCGGCGCCGCGACCGCGGCCGACTGCGGCGTCGACCTCGGCGGCGTGGGCCTCGAGGTACTCGCGGACGTCCTCGTCCGTGAGACCGAGATCCCTCAGCACGCCCTGGTACACGAACGCGAACCCGGCGCCTTGCTCCGGGCTCGCGAGCTCGGCGCTCCGGCGGAGCACCGCCGCCGAGAAGAGCCGATCGGCGCGCGGCTTCTTCCGGGCCGAGCTCACCGCGACGGCTCGCCGCCGGGCTTCGCGCCCGGCACCACGAGGAGCGTCCTGAAGAGGCCCTCGCCCTCGCTCCGGGTGGCGATGCCCGCCTCGCCGGCGAGCGCGAGGTGGATGCTGCGCCGCTCGCGCGCGCTGATGGGAGCGATGGCGAGCGTCTTGCCGGTCCGGCGGGCGCTCTCGGCGAGCCGCGCGGCCATCGCGCGCATCGCCGGGTCGGCCGACTCGCCGAACCCGCCGACCTCGAGGTTCACCCACTTCCGCCCAGCGGAGGTCGGGTTCGCGACGCGGTTCGCGAGCACCTGCATCGCCTCCACCAGCGCCGCGCCCAGGTCCACGGGGTTCCCCGGCCTCGGCGTCAGCGCCACCGCGATCGCGTCGGGCGACTCGCGGATCTCGACGCCCACGTCGGCGCCGAGCCGCGCGAGGAGCTCCACGCAGAAGGAGCGGGCCGCCTCGACCTTCTCCGGCGCGTGCGCCGGGACCTCCTCGCGAGCGCGTTCGTCGGCCACGGTGCCCTCCTCAGGCGGTCTCGGCCGGAGCCGGCGCGGCGCTGCGGCGCATGAGCCACTGCTGCTGGGCGATGGAGAGGAGGTTGTTCACGAGGATGTAGAGCGTGAGGCCGGCCGGCAGCTTCAGCATGATGAAGGTGAAGAACACCGGCATGAAGTAGAGCAGCATCTTCGCCTGGGTGTTGTCGGCGGGCTGCGGCGAGAGCCGCTGCATGATGAAGCTCGACGCGCCCATCGCCAGCGGCAGCACGTAATAAGGATCGTAGTGGGTGAGGTCCTTGATCCAGAGGAACGGCTCCCGGTACAGCTCGACCGAGGTCTGCAGCGTCGCGTAGAGCGCGAACCAGATCGGCATCTGCAGCAGCATCGGCAGGCAGCCGCCCAGCGGGTTCACCTTGTGCTCCCGGTAGAGCTGCATCACCGCGAGGTTCATCTTCTCGCGGTCGTCGCCGTGCTTCGCCTTCAGCTTCTCGATCTCGGGCTGCAGCTTCCGCATCTCGTTCATCGACTGCATCGACTTCGCGGTGAGCGGATACAGCACGAGCTTCACGAGGAAGGTGAGCAGGATGATCGCGACGCCCCAGTTCGCGACGACGGCCTCGAGCTGGCGCATCACCCAGAGCAGCATCCGCGCGAAGAACGCGAACAGGTTCGTCACCGCGCCGTAGTCGACCGCGGTGTCGAGCTCGCGCGCGTACGCCTGGAGCAGATCGATCTGCTTCGGGCCGGAGTAGACGCGGAAGCTCGCCTTCGTCTCGCCGTTCACGGGGATGCGCAGCACGCTCTCGACCGCGCCGGCGGTCGGGCCGCGCTCGAACACGCACTCGCCGGTCTCGCTCGCGGGGAGCACCGCCGACACGAAGTAGTGCTGATCGAGGCCCATCCAGCGCGGCGTGCCCGCGACCTGCTGGACCGCCTCGTCCTTCGCCCGGACCGTCTTGCCTGCCGCGCGGCAGATCGGCGTGACCGCCTCGGCGACGGCACCGCCCGAGAAGAAGCCCGGCTTCGGCGCGTCGGGGGACACGTACCCAGAGTAAACAAGCCCCAGCGTTCCGTTCCGCGGCGCGCGGACCTCGAGGTCGAGGCCGAGCTCGTACGGCTTGCCGGTCACGTAGATCCGCTTCTGCACGGTCGCGCCGCCGACGCTGCCCTCGAACGTGACGCTCTTCGCGTCCTGCGAGGCGATGCGCATCGGCGCGTGTGCCGCCGGATCGTCGGCCGCACGCCCGGTGCCGCCCAGATCCGGCCCTGCCACCATCGAGAGGGGCAGCGGCTGGCCCGGCGCCACGCGGACGAGGTCGATCGGGACGGCGTTGCCCTTCTCGTCGCGCTGGAACTTGTGGCCCTTGAGCGTCAGGCTCGCGAGCGCGCCGCCGCGGGTCGTCACCTCGGCGCGGAACTCGGGCGTCTCGAGGACCACGCGCTCCTCGGGAGCGTCGGCGGGCACCGGGACCGGCGCAGCGCTCGCGCCGACGGACGGCGCAGGAGACGGCGTCGGCGAGGGTGCCGCGGAGGGCTCGCTCTTCGCGGCCGGCGTCGGCCGGGGCTTCGCGGGCGGCATCATCCACTTCTGCCAGGCGAACAGGATCACCATCGAGGCGATCGTCGCGATCAGGATGCGTCGGTTGTCACCCACGGAGATCTCCAGTCGGGCCGGTCAGGGAACCGGATCCACGCCACCCTCGCACAGCGGCTGGCAGCGCAGCAGTCTTTTCACTGTCAGTAAACTGCCGCGCAGCACGCCGTGGCGCCGCAGCGCCTGGACCGCGTACTCGGAGCAGCTGGGATAGAAGCGGCACGCCGGCGGCAGCAGCGGCGACACGAGCCACTGGTAGGCGCGCACGAAGACGACGAGGACGGACGCCATGCGCTTCCCCTTTATCTCCGGGCGGCCCCCGTCGCGAGCGCACGGCGAGCGGCCGCCAGCGCCGAGACCGCCGCCGCGGCGCCGGCCCGCGGCGCGGACGAGCGCGCGATGACGACGAGGTCCACCGCCGGCAGCTCCCCCGCGATACCGCGGAACGCCTCGCGCAGCCACCGCTTCACGCGGTTGCGCACCACCGCGCCGCCGACCTTCGACGACACCGTGATGCCGATTCGCGCGCGACCGCACTCGTTGGAGAGAGCCAGGATGAGGTAGTCACCCGCGTGAAGCCGCGTTCCGCGATCTTTCACCGCGAGGAACTCGCGGCGCCGCCGGAGGCGCGCCGCCTTGCCGAATCGCACGCGCTCCAGGGTCGCTACTTCTTCGGCGCGGACGGCGCGAGGCGCTTGCGCCCCTTGGCGCGGCGGCGCTTCACGACCTCCTGACCACCGGGGCTCCCCATCCGCTTCAGGAACCCGTGCTTGCGGTTGCGCTTGATCTTTTTCGGCTGATAGGTCCGCTTCATGGGCGCGCACCCTCCACGATCTTCCGGCGTGTTGTCAAGGAAACCACGATGATCGGGTGCGTGCCCTCGCTCGCCGCTCGGGCGTCCGATCCGCGCACCCCAAATCCATCCTCATTCCGCATCGCTCTACGAGACCCTTGATCTGTTTTCCCGGGCGGCGCTAATAAGCCGGGCAGACCGAGCACGCATCGCAGCCCGTCACGGGACGGCGGGCCCGCCCAGCAAGTTCGATTCGTGGTACCGCCGCTGCGCCGAGCAGTGGAACGGTGGCGCACTCGTGCGCCCACCTTCCGGGGGAAGACGTAATGGATGCGACGGCGATGGCCAGGGGAAACCCGATGCAGGACGATCACTGGGAACGCCTGCTCCACTCGCTGCGCGCGCGCCTCCGCCCGGACCTCTACGACCGCTGGTTCGCCCCGCTCCGGTTCCACGCCCGGCGCGCCGACCGGCTCGAGGTCGCCGCGCCGGACAAGTTCCACCGCGACTTCATCGACGACAACTACCGCCACCTCTTCGAGGAGCACCTGCCGCTCGTCACGAGCGAGAAGCTGAAGCTCGCGTTCGTCGTGGACGAGTCGGCGCGGCCGCGGCCGCCCGCGCCCCAGCACCCGCCGCCCGGCGGCGCCCCGACGCCGGCGGCGCTCTTGCCCGCCACGGCCGGGCCGAGCGTCGGCGCGATCCCGCGCGACTCGCGACCGAACCCCCGCTACACCTTCGGCACCTTCGTGGTCGGCGAGTCGAACCAGTTCGCGTTCGCCGCCGCGCGCGCGGTCGCGGAGAAGCCGGGCGCGTCCTACAACCCGCTCTTCGTCCACGGCGACTCGGGCCTCGGCAAGACGCACCTCCTGCACGCGATCGCCCACGCGATCATGGAGAAGCGCGGCGGAGGCTGCGTCACCATCGTCTCGTCCGAGACCTACACGAACGAGTTCCTCGACGCGCTCGCGAAGAACGGGATGTCCGACTTCCGCCGCAAGTACCGCGGCTGCGACGCGCTGCTCGTCGACGACGTGCAGTTCTTCGCGAGCCGGGACAAGACCGCGGACGAGTTCTTCCACACCTTCAACGCGCTCCACGAGCAGGGTGTCCAGATCGTCGTGTCGAGCGATCGCAGCCCCAAGGAGCTGCACGGCCTCGACAACCGGCTCTGCTCCCGCTTCGAGTGGGGGATGCGCGTACCGATCGCCGCCCCCGAGTTCGAGACGCGCGCCGCCATCCTCCGCAGGAAGGCCGACGCGGAGCGGCTCGAGCTCCCGGAGGGCGTCGCGGCGCTCCTCGCCACGCACATCAAGACGAACGTGCGCGAGCTCGAGGGGGCGCTCATGCGGCTCTCTGCGTTCGCCTCGCTGAAGCAGGAGCCCATCACCGAGAACCTGGCCCGCGACGTCCTCGCCGACATCATCCCGCCGCCCGGCTACAAGCCGCCGATCGAGAAGATCCAGGAGGTGGTGGCGAAGCACTACGGGCTCACGGTGGCGAAGCTGACGAGCGCCTCACGCGAGCAGAAGGTGTCGCTGCCGCGGCAGATGGCGATGTACCTGTGCCGCCAGCTCTCGGGCGAGACCTACCAGGCCATCGCCGAGAAGTTCAACCGCCGCGATCACACGACGGTCATCGCCGCCGAGAGGCGCGTCGAGGAGCTGTCCGCCGAGGATCCGCGGCTCGCCCAGGACCTCGCGCAGCTGACGTCCCGCCTGAAGTCGTAGGTGGACAGCCTGTGGATCGGGCGTGGGGGGCGCCCGGGATCCACGGTGAACAGCGCGTGCGGACTCGTTGACACTGTTCGAACCCAGGAGCTACACAAACTCATCCGGACGCCGTCCCCGCAGTTCTGCAGATCGAAAACCGGAGCGATCTCGCGCGTCGAACAGGGTTGTCCACATCGATCGGGTACCGACGTCGTCTACGACTGAAGAGAGAAGATCAGGATCTCTATGGAACTCAAGATCGTGGTTCAGGAGCTGGTCCGGGCGCTCGCGCGGTCGCAGGGCATCGTCGAGAAGAAGAGCACGATGCCGATCCTCTCCCACGTCCTCCTCGAGGCGAGGAAGGGGGACGTCCTCCAGGTGTCGGCGACCGACCTCGACGTCTCCGTCTCCGCCGAGCACCGCTGTGAGGTCCTGAAGGAAGGCGCCGTGGCGGTCTCGGCGAAGCACCTCTACGAGATCGTCCGCTCGCTGCCCGACGCCCAGGTGACGCTCAAGCGCTCGCAGAACAACTACCTCGAGGTGAAGAGCGGCGCGTCCGAGTTCCGGATCGTCGGCCTGCCGGCGGAGGACTTCCCGGCGCGACCGACCTTCGCGAAGGACGCCGGCGTGAAGGTCGAGCCGCGCGACCTGCGGCGCATGATCGACCTCACGCAGTTCGCCGCCTCGAACGACGAGACGCGCTACAACCTGAACGGCGTCTTCTTCGAGCCCATCGACGGCGAGGTCCGCATGGTCGCGACCGACGGCCACCGGCTCTCGCTCGCGAGCAAGGCGATGGCGGGCGACTTCAAGCTGAAGAAGGGCGTCATCCTGCCGAAGAAGGGCCTCGCCGAGATGAAGAAGCTCCTCGTCGAGGCCGAGGAGAGCGGCGTCGACGCCGAGACGAAGCTCGGGTTCGTCGAGAACAACGCGATCTTCGACCGGCCCGGCCTGCGCCTCACGATGCGGCTCATCGAGGGCGTCTTCCCCGACTACCGGCAGGTGATCCCGCGCACGACCGAGAAGGTCGTGAAGCTGCCCCGCGTCGGCTTCCTCGAGACGCTGCGGCGCGTGTCGCTCGTCTCGAGCGACAAGGTGCCGGCGGTCCGGCTCGAGCTCTCGAAGGGCACGCTGCGCGTCACGTCCCAGAACCCCGACCTCGGCGAGGCGCGCGAGGATCTCGCGGTCGAGTACGACGGCGAGCCGCTCAAGATCGGCTTCAACGCTCGCTACATGGTCGACGTCCTCACCGCCCTGCAGGCCGACGACGTCCAGTTCGAGCTGGCGGACGACCTCTCGCCGGGCGTCATCCGCCCCGACCCGGAGAAGCCGCAGGACCAGGGCTTCACCTCGGTCGTCATGCCGATGCGCATCTAGGCTGCGTGCGGCTCCTCGCGCTCGAGCTCAAGGACTTCCGCAACATCGAGCAGGCGTCGCTCGCGCCCTCGCCGCGCGCGACGATCCTCGTCGGCCAGAACGGCCAGGGAAAGACGAACCTCCTCGAGGCGATCTACCTCCTCTGCACGCTGAAGCCGCTGCGCGCCTCGCGCTTCGCCGAGCTCGTCCGCTTCGGGGCGCCCGCGGCCGACGTCGCCGGCGACTTCGAGGGCCCGGGCGGCACGCGTCGCGTGGCGGTGCGCGTCGGCCCCGAGGGGCGCACGGCGTCGCTCGACGGGAAGCCGCAGGACCGGCTCGACGCGTACTTCGAGGGCCTCGCCGCGGTCTGCTTCGCCCCCGACGACCTCGGGCTCGTGAAGGGCGGCCCGGAGGGTCGGCGGCGCTTCCTCGATCGCGCCGCGTTCAACCGCTGGCCGGCGGTGCTCGGCGAGGCGCGCGAGCACGTCCGTGCGCTGCGCGCCCGCAACGCCGCGCTGCGCGCCGGTGACCCCGAGGTCGAGGCGTCGTTCCGCGCGCCGCTCGCTCGCGCCGCTGCGCGCCTCGTCGTGCGGCGGCGGGACCTCGTCCGCGAGCTCGCGCCGCGGCTGCGGGCCGCCTTCGCCGAGATCTCCGGGCCGGCAGCGCAGGGCGCCGAGGTCTCCTACCGCGCCGCGGCCGGGGTCCACGCCGCCGGGACCGAGGCCGAGGTGGTGGCGAGCCTGTCCGAGGCGCTGCAGCGCCGCCTCCCGCGCGACCTCGAGCGCGGCTACACCTCCGTGGGTCCGCACATGGACGACCTGTCGCTCGCGCTCGGGGACCGGCCGTCGCGGGCCTACGCGAGCCAGGGCCAGCAGCGCGCGCTCGTGCTCGCGCTGAAGGTCGCCGAGATCGAGAACCTGCGGGCGGCGCTGGGCCGGCCTCCGCTGCTCCTCCTCGACGACGTCTCGTCGGAGCTCGATCCGGAGAAGAACCGGTTCCTGCTCGAGTACCTGGCGCGCCTCCCCGGACAGGCGTTCCTCACCGGCACCGACCGGCGGCTCCTCGAGGCCGCGGCGGGGCCCGACGCGGTGTACTACGGCGTCGATTCCGGACGTCTGTCGAAGCTCGCTTAGCTGCGTCGTTTCAGGCTGTTGCGCGCTGTCGCGGAAGTGCGCCGGAGTGTTGCCGCAAACTGTGCGCTCTGTTATACCAACTGGGCTCTAAACCCGCGAAACGCCCGGAAAAAGAGAGGTCCACCCTGGAGCCTGCAGGCAAGACTGTTGCCGACGTCCCGAACACCGTCAAAGACGAGTACGGCACCGACGCCATCAAGGTGCTCGAGGGGCTCGAGGCGGTCCGGAAGCGGCCGCACATGTACATCGGCGACGTCGGCGAGCGAGGCCTCCACCACCTCGTGTACGAGGTCGTCGACAACTCCGTCGACGAGGCGATGGCGGGGCGCGCGACGGAGATCGGCGTCACGATCCACGTCGACAACTCGATCACCGTCGTCGACAACGGCTCCGGCATCCCCATCGGTCCTCACCCGACCGTGAAGGGCATGGACACGCTCGACGTCGTGATGACGAAGCTGCACGCGGGCGGGAAGTTCGAGTCGAACGCGTACAAGGTCTCGGGCGGGCTCCACGGCGTCGGCGTCACCTGCGTGAACGCGCTCTCCGAGTGGATGAAGGTGGAGGTCTACCGCGACGGCAAGGTCTGGGCGCAGCGCTACGAGCGCGGGAACCCCGCCGGCAAGGTGACGGCGATCGGCGAGACGCAGCGCCGCGGCACGCGCGTCACCTTCAAGGCCGACCCCACGATCTTCGAGGTGAAGGAGTTCAGCTTCGAGACGCTCTCGGGCCGCCTGCGCGAGCTCGCGTTCCTCAACGCGGGGCTCAAGATCGTCATCGACGACGAGCGCTCGGGCAAGAAGCACGAGTTCCTGTTCAAGGAAGGCATCCGCGAGTTCGTCCGCTACCTCAACAAGAACCGCGAGCCGCTGTTCGATCCGCCGATCTCGCTCCGCAGCGAGATCGAGACCGAGCGCGGGCCGGCGACGGTCGAGATCGCGCTGCAGTGGAACGACGCGTACGACGAGAAGGTCTTCGCGTTCGCGAACAACATCCACAACCACGAGGGCGGCACGCACCTCATCGGCTTCAAGGCCGCGCTCACCCGCACGATCAACGCCTACGCGACGAAGAACAACCTCTACAAGGACCTGAAGGACGAGATCCCGTCCGGCGACGACATGCGCGAGGGGATCGCGGCGGTGATCGCGCTGCGACTTCCGGGCGCGAGCTTCGAGGGCCAGACCAAGACCAAGCTCTCGAACACCGAGGCGAAGAGCATGGTCGAGACCATGCTGAACGAGAGGCTCTCGGCCTGGATGGAAGAGAACCCGCCCGTCGCGAAGCGCATCTGCGCGAAGGTGGCGGAGGCCGCGCGCGCCCGCATCGCTGCGCGCAAGGCGCGGGAGACGGTCCGCCGCAAGGGCGCGCTCGACGGCGCGTCGCTCCCGGGCAAGCTCGCCGACTGCCAGTCGCGCGACGCGACCGAGAGCGAGATCTTCATCGTCGAGGGCGACTCCGCAGGAGGCTCGGCGAAGCAGGGCCGCGACCGGCGCACGCAGGCGATCCTGCCCCTCCGGGGCAAGATCCTGAACGTCGAGAAGGCCCGCTTCGACAAGATGCTCTCGTCGCAGGAGATCGCGAACCTCATCACCGCGCTCGGCACCGGCATCGGACCCGAGGAGTTCGACGTCTCGAAGATCCGCTACCACAAGGTCGTCATCATGACGGACGCCGACGTGGACGGGAGCCACATCCGCACCCTGCTCCTCACGTTCTTCTTCAGGCAGATGCCGTCGGTGGTGGAGAAGGGCTACCTGTACATCGCGCAGCCGCCGCTCTACCGCGTCGCGAAGGGCAAGAAGGAGCAGTACCTGAAGGACGAGCCGGCGCTCGACGAGTACCTGCTCGCCGCCGGCACCGAGAAGGCGCAGCTCGTCGCGGGCGACGTCGTCATCACCGGCGCGGATCTCAAGAAGCTCGCGCGCGACGCCATCGAGTACCGCGCGCTGCTCGACCGCGCCGACCGGCGCCGCGACAAGCGCGTCGTCGACGCCGCGATGCAGCTCGGCGACCTCGACCTCGCGCTCCTCAAGGACCACGACGCGCTGAAGAAGCAGGCCGCGGCGATCTTCGAGCGCGCGCAGAAGCTCCACCCGGAGATCGACGCGCGCAAGGCGGAGATCCGGCGCGACGAGGAGCACGACTGCTACGCGCTCGTGTTCGAGACGCACGTCGCGGGCGCGCCGCGGGAGACGCGGCTCGACTTCGACTACCTGTCGGGCGCCGAGTGGGGCGAGCTCTCCGAGCTGCACGCGAACATCGCCGAGGTGGGCCACGGCCCGCACAAGCTCGTCGTGGACGGCGCGGAGGAGGAGGTCGACGACGTCTTCGCCGCGGTCGAGGCGCTGAAGAAGCAGGCCTCCGCCGGGCAGACGATCCAGCGCTACAAGGGTCTCGGCGAGATGAACCCGGAGCAGCTCTGGGAGACGACGATGGACCACGCGCGCCGCACGCTCCTGCAGGTGCGCGTCGACGACGCGGTCGAGGCGGACGAGATCTTCAGCGTCCTCATGGGAGACGCGGTGGACCTCCGCCGCGAGTTCATCGAGACGCACGCGCTCGACGCGCAGAACCTCGACATCTGACCCGACGACGGCGCGCCGCCGCTGGCCGCGCCACAACGGAGGAGCCATGCCTCGCGCCGCATTCGCAGCCATCGGCACGTACGTGCCTGACCGCGTCGTCACGAACCGGGACCTCGAGTCGATGATGGAGACGAGCGACGAGTGGATCCGCCAGCGCACCGGCATCCAGGAGCGTCGCTGGGTCGTCCCGGGCGTCGGCGCCTCCGACCTCGCGCTCGAGGCGACGAAGCGCGCGCTCGACGCCGCCGGCTGGCAGGCGAGCGACCTCGACGCGATCGTCTACGCGACGCTCTCCCCCGATCACATGTTCCCCGGGGACGGCTGCTTCCTCAACGCGAAGCTCGGAATCCCCGGCGTGCCGGCGCTCGACATCCGCACCCAGTGCACCGGGTTCCTGTACGGGCTCTCGATCGCGAGCGCCTGGATCGCGACCGGTCAGTACCGGCGCGTGCTCCTCGTCGGCAGCGAGGTGCACTCGACCGGGATCGACGTGTCGACGCGCGGCCGCGACGTGGCGGTCATCTTCGGGGACGGCGCGGGCGCGGCGCTGCTCGAGGCGACGGACGACCCGGCGCGCGGCGTGCTCGGAGTCCACCTGCACGCCGACGGGCGCTACGCGAAGGACCTCTGGAACGACGCTCCGGGGTCGGTCCACAACCCGCGCGTGAACGTCGAGCAGATCGAGTCGGGCGCCATCTGGCCTCACATGGAGGGCCAGAAGGTGTTCAAGCACGCGATCACGAAGATGCCGGAGGCGGTGCGCGAGGCGCTCGCGCAGGCGGGGCTCACCGCGCGCGACATCAAGGTGCTCGTGCCGCACCAGGCGAACCTCCGGATCAGCGAGATGGTGCAGCGCGCGCTCGAGCTCCGGGACGATCAGGTCTTCAACAACATCCACAGGTACGGGAACACCACGGCCGCGTCGATCCCGCTCTGCCTCTCCGAGGCGGTGCAGGAGCGCGGCATCCAGCGAGGCGACCTCGTGGCGCTTGCCGCATTCGGGGCGGGTTTCACGTGGGGGAGCGCCTTGGTACGCTGGTGACGCCTCGTCCCCGGGGGGCGCGCGTGGCTCTAGAAACTGAGGCGTCGTCTAACGGCAGGACCGCGGACTTTGGATCCGCCGATGAAGGTTCGAATCCTTCCGCCTCAACCAAGAGTGGTCGATCGACGAACCAGCGCGCGGAGGTGAAGGTGCACAGTCGCCCGCCGCGGCTGCTCGTCGTCGCGATCGGGCCGGTCGATCGCGCGCTGCTCGTCGACGTCGGGGCCGAGATCCACCGCGTCTACGGGATCGCCGCCGACGTCGGCGCGCGCCAGGACCGGCCCACCTACGCGTTCAACAAGGATCGCAACCAGTACCACTCGGCGGCGGTCCTCCGCCGCATCGCCCAGCTCCCCGAGGCGGCGACGACGCCCATCCTCGGCATCACCGACGTGGACCTCTTCGTGCCGGACGCCGCCTTCGTGTTCGGCGAGGCCGATCGCGACTCGCAGGCGGCGGTGGTGTCGATCGCGCGGCTCTCGCACGGCGAGGGCGGGAAGGTCGTGGACGCCGATCGCCTCCGCCGGCGGCTGCTCGTCGAGTCGGTGCACGAGATCGGGCACCTCCTGGGCCTCTCGCACTGCGCCGACTCGCGCTGCGCGCTGTTCCTCTCGCACAAGCCGTCCGACGCGGACCGCAAGGGTCCGGGACTCTGCGCGAGCTGCCGCGGGGCGCTCGGGCTCACGTAGCGCCGGATGCGTCCGCTCTGCCAGCGCGAGGACGCGAGCTGCGGCGCCTGCTGCGGCCTCTACAACCGGCTCGACCACTCACGCGACGCCGTGCACCGCCTGCTCGTGCGCCGGACCCGCGCGCTCGCGGGCGTGCCGCGCACCGCCGACGCGTTCCGCGCGGCTGCGCGCGAGGTCTCCGCCTGGGAGGAGGCGCCGCTCTTCCCGTCGGTGCGCATCTGCCCCCTCCTCGGCTACCTCGACGCCGCCGAGACGCGCGTCGGGTGCCTCGCGCACCCGCTCGCGACGGGCGGCGTGGACCTGCGCGACTGCGGCGCCTACGACGCGCGGATCTGCGAGTCGTTCTTCTGCCCGAGCCACGCGTGGCTCTCCGAGGCCGAGGCGGAGATCGCGGCCCGCGCCTGCGCGAGGGATCCGTGGCTCTACGGCGTCGTCGTGACCGACGTGCCCTTCCTCCGCGCGGTCCTCTCGGGAATCGCCGCGCTCGCGGGCCGCGGCGTCGTCGTGGCCGACGTCACCGGCGAGCCGTTCCGGCGCGCGCTCTGCGCCGTGCTCGCGCTGAAGGAGGAGCTCGAGCCGGGATCCGAGGGGCTGTACGGCGCGTTCCGCGCTGGCGCCGACGGCGAGCCGGTGCCGCGGGAGATCGACTACGGCGCGCTCGCGCGCTCGCGGTCGCCGTACGACGACATCCTGCTCTGCGTCGGCGCCGATCCGCGCTCCGGGAACGACCTCGACCGGCTCGAGGCGGAGGTGCGCCGGCGGCTCGACGGCGCGGCGCGGGCGCTCCCGGCCGCGACCGCCGCCGCCGATCAGGCCTGAGGCGCGCTCGGCGCGCGCTCCGGCAGCGCCGCCGCGACGATCTCGGCGACGTCGAGCACCTTCAGCGACTCCTCGCGACCCGTCTCGGCGACGCCGTCCCTCAGCATCGTGATGCAGAACGGGCACGCCGCCGCGACGACGCCGCCCCGCTCCCCGAGCGTGGCCGCGACCTCGTCGACGCGGTTCTGGTTCACGCGAGTCCCGACCTTCTCCTCGAGCCACATCCGGCCGCCGCCGGCGCCGCAGCAGAACCCTTGCCGCCCGTTCCGCGGCAGCTCGGCGACCTCGACGCCGACGGCGCGGAGCGCCGCGCGCGGCGCCTCGGTGATGCCGTTGTGGCGGGCGAGGTAGCACGGGTCGTGGAAGGTGACGGCGCGGTCGCCGAGCCCCGCCGCCCGGGCCGGCGAGAGCCGCCCGTCCGCGACGAGCCGCGCGATGAGCTCGGTGTGGTGGACGACCTCGAAGCGGCCGCCGAAGTCGGGGAACTCGTTCTTGATCGTGTTGAGGCAGTGCGGGCACTGCGTGAGGACCTTCTTCACGCCGTAGCCGTTCATGAGATCGACGTTCGCCTGTGCCTGCAGCTGGTAGAGGTACTCGTTCCCGAGCCGGCGCGCCGTCTCGCCGTTGCAGGTCTCCTCCTCGCCGAGGATGGCGAACGAGACGTTCGCTTCGCGCAGGATCCGCACGATCGCGCGCGAGACCTTCTTCTGGCGATCGTCGAACGCCCCCGCGCAGCCTACGAAGAACAGGTACTCGAAGTCGCCGCCCGCGGAGGCGCGCGGCACGTCGAGGTCCTCGCACCACTCGGTCCGCTTGTTCGAGCCGATGCCCCAGGGGTTCCCCTGCGTCTCGATGTTCTTGAAGACGCGCGCGGCCTCGTCCGGCATCGCCGACTGCACGAGCACCTGCTCGCGACGCAGGTCGACGAGGCGCGGGATGTTCTCGATGAGCACCGGGCACGCGGTCTCGCACCAGCCGCAGGTCGTGCAGGCCCAGAACGTCTCCGCGGGCACGACGTCGCCGGCGAGCGGCGGCAGCTCGGCCGCGGCGGCCTCGCGCTCCTCGGCGGACGTCGCGCGCGCGAGCCGCGTGAGCTCGGGCGCGCGCGAGATGAAGTGGTGCTTCAGCGCCCGGTTCACCTCCTTGTGGCTGAGGGGCTTTCCGGTGACGTAGGTGGGGCAGTGCGTCTGGCAGCGGCCGCACTCGGTGCAGCTGTAGACGTCGTGGATCTCCTTCCACGAGAGGTCCTTCACGGTCGCCGTGCCGAAGGTGGCGGCCTCGCTCTCGAGGTCGAGCTTCCGCAGCCGCGCCGAGCCCGGCGGCAGCGCGCGGAAGAAGACGTTCGGGAGCGCCGTGATGATGTGGAAGTGCTTCCCGTACGGGAGGAAGTTCAGGAACACGAGGATGATGGCGAGGTGCAGCCAGAAGCTGGCCGCGCCGATCGCCGCGATCCCGGCGGGGGGCAGCGGCGCGAGCAGGAGCGCCGTCGCGGAGGTGGCCGGCTCGAGCGCCTCGAGCGGGCGCTGCTCGAGGAGCAGCTCCGCCCCGCCGAACGCGAGCTCGGTCACCATGAGCCCGGCGATGAACAGGAGGATGAGGTTCCCTTCCCAGGACAGCGTGATGCGGTCCGGCTTCGTGACGAGCCGTCGCCACAGGAACGCGAGCGCGGCGACGAGCGCGCCGACGACGGCGACGTCCTTCACGAGCAGGTACGCGCGGCCGATCGGCGCGTCGGAAGCGAGGAGCGGCAGGTGGAACTCGGGATCGAAGCCCATCCCGAACAGGGTGATCGTGCGGATCGCCAGGACGAGGAACGCCGCGAAGACGAGGACGTGCAGGATCCCTGGCCGCCGCTCCTCCGGGTCGACCATCCGCTTCTGACCGAACCCGTATCGGAAGAGCGACGCGAGCCGCTCCCCCGGGCGGTCCACGCGGTTCTCGCGCCGCAGCGCGAGGAGCGGCACGCCGCGCCGCAGCATCGTGAAGGCGAAGAACGCGAGGCCGGCGAGAAGCATCAGCGACGTCAGGGCGACGCTCATGTCGGCCGACGCTATCGAGGCCCCCCAGGCGCGGCAAGCGCTCCCCCGGGGCCCCCGGGCGAGCCGCAGGCGCGAACCCGCCGGCCGCCAGGGCAGCTGACCCACCAGGTATAAGCGATTTTTTAAAACCCCCGAGGGGCGCAGCTGTTGATTGCTGAATCATCTACAAAGGTTGACGCAAAAGCAGCAATCAGCCGGAAACCGCGCGATGTTGGCGCCCGCCAGCGGGCCATTCGCTCGGCGCCCGCCGAGGGGCGGCGGCGACCGACGGAGGGCTCGCCTGCACGTCGAGTAGAGCCGCTGTACGCCGCGCGCGACGCCGGTCCTTTCACCGAGGAGAGCCGCAATGCTTCTTCGCCGAACCCTGCCCATCGTGGTCGCCGCGATCGCGCTGACGGGATGTCCCAGCGTCGACCGCGACGGCGAGCCCGAGCGGATCGCAGTCGCGACGTTCGACCCCGCGACCTCGACGATCCCGCTCCCGAACGACCTCGCGCTCCAGCGCGCCCCTGGCCTGCCGGACGCGGCTGGCGTGCAGAAGCAGCTGCTCTTGAGCTTCCTGTCGAACGGCGGCTTCCCGTCGGATCAGGAGGTCGCGATCACCATCCCCATCGCGGTGAAGACGCGCCAGGCCGACGGCAGCTACGGCGCGCCGTCCGCGCCCGCGGACCTCGACCTGACCACCGTGAGCGACGCGAACGTCGCCCTGTTCAACATCGCGCAGAACCCGGCGGTGCGCATCCAGCGCTGCACCGCGAACCCGCCCGCGACGGCCTGCTTCGAGCCGAGCTACGCGAACGGGACGCTGTCGCTGCGCCGCCTCAACCCGGACGGCAGCCGGCGCTGGGACGTCGGCGGCCGCTACGTCGTGGCGCTGCGGAGCGGGATCCGGACCGCCGACGGCCTCGTGATCGGCGCCGACCAGGCGATCGCGCTCATCGCGCCGAACCGCTCGCTCGCGGCTCCCGAGTTCCAGCCTCCCGGCGGGCTTCCGCCGGCGACGCTCGCGCAGCTCGAGTCGCTGCGCGGCCTCTACGCGACGGGCCGCTTCTGGACCCCGTCCACCGACCTCGCCACCTGCACGGCCGCCGGCGTCCCCGCGACCCCGTGCTGGGTGCCGGTGCCGGCCGGTGCGTCGGGTACGCCGGCGCTGCCCGCCGCTTTCGACGTCGTTTCGACGGTGTTCCCGACGGACGAGATCGCGGTCCTCCAGACCTTCACGGTGCAGGGCTCCACGTTCGTGCGGCCGGTGACGGACTCGGGCTCGGGCCAGGTTCCGCTGCCGTCCGATTTCCTCCTCGACCCGGCGACCGGCAAGGTCCGCAACATCGCCGCGTTCGGCCCCGCCGCTCAGGGCCTCGCGACGCTGGACGGCTTCTCCACGACGGCGCCGCTCCTCATCCCGCTCACGGGTCCGGTGAAGGCGGAGACCATCACGCCCTCGACCGCGCGCATCTTCGAGGTGACCTCGACCGGCCTCGTCCCGGTGGTCGGCCTCAGCGTGCTCCCCGGCGCTCCGGCGCCGGCGGGCCCGCCGCAGGTCCTCGTCCAGCCCCCGACCGCGATCTCGAACGGCGTCGCCACGTCGATCGTCCTCGCGCCGGCGGTCCCCATCGACGCGGCGACC
>DASSQI010000079.1:0-15935 GCA_035702585.1 Anaeromyxobacteraceae bacterium | reverse complement strand
CTACGGGCTCGCGGTGCTCTGCATCGATCACCCCACCGTGCAGTCCCTCAACCCCGAGGTCGAGAAGCGGTTCGTCACGTACGGCGAGGCGCCGCAGGCCGACTACCGCGCCGCGAACATCTCGGTCGACGGACCGCAGGTGGCGTTCGACGCCGTCCGCCGCGGCGAGTCGATCGGCCGCTTCACGGTCCAGATGGTCGGCCGCCACAACGTGCTGAACGCGCTCGCCGTGATCGCGGTCGCCGACGAGCTCGGGATCCCGCCGGAGGTGACGCGCGCCGGGCTCGCGACGTTCGCCGGCGTGCAGCGCCGCTTCACGGTGCGGGGAGAGGCGCGCGGCGTCACCGTCGTCGACGACTACGGTCACCACCCCGCCGAGGTGAAGGCGACGCTCCGTGGCGCGCGCGAGGCGTTCGGCCGGCGCGTGGTCTGCGTGTTCCAGCCGCACCGCTACACGCGCACGCGGGACCTGCTCGCCGAGTTCACGACTGCGTTCAACGACGCCGACGTCCTGCTCCTGTCGGAGATCTACGCGGCCGGCGAGGACCCGATCCCGGGCATCTCCGGCGCCACGCTCGCCGACGCGATCCGCGCGCACGGCCACCACGACGTCGCCTTCGTGGCGGACCGCGCGCGCCTCGCCGAGGCGGCGCGCGAGCGCGTCCGCCCGGGGGACCTCGTGCTCACGCTCGGCGCCGGCGACGTGACGCAGGTCGGTCCGGAGCTGCTGGCTCTCCTGAACAGCGCCGCATGACGTCGAAGCAACCGTGAGCGACTGGCGCGAGCAGATCGAGCGGGAGGTGCGCGGCGAGATCCAGCGCGACGCGCCGCTCGCGAAGCGCACCTCGATCCGCATCGGCGGCCCGGCCGACCTCCTGGTGCAGCCCGCGACGCAGGACGACGTGGTGCGGGTGCTGCGCGCGGCCGCGGCTCGTGACATCCCCGTGCTGCCGCTCGGAGGAGGCGCGAACCTCCTCGTCGCGGACCGCGGCGTGCGCGGCGTCACGCTCCGCATCCCGCAGGACCTCGGGGAAGAGCCGGTGGACGGCGAGCGGCTCGTCCTCTCGGCGGGCGCGCCCGCGTCCCGCCTCGCGTCTCGCGCGCAGAAGCTCGGCCTCGTCGGCTGCGAGTTCGCCGCCGGGATCCCGGGGACGCTGGGCGGCATGATCGCGATGAACGCGGGCACGCGCGCCGGCGAGATGAAGGACCTCGTCACTCGCGTCGAGGTCGCGACCGCGGACGGCGTCCGCTGGATCGACGCCGCGGCGCTGCGGTTCGCCTACCGGCACGCCGACCTCCCGGCGGGAGCGGTCGTCACGCGGCTCGAGGTGCGGCTGCGCCGGGGCGACGTCTCGGAGAGCCTCGCCGCGATGAAGGCGGACGTCGACGGGCGACGCGCGAGGCAGCCGTACTCGCAGCCGACGTTCGGCTCGACGTTCAGGAATCCGCCCGGAGATCACGCCGGCCGGCTCGTCGAGGCGGTCGGGCTCAAGGGACACCGCATCGGCGGCGCGGTCTGGTCGCCGGTGCACGCGAACTTCGTCGTGAACGTCGGCGGCGCGACCGCGCGCGACGTGCTCGCGCTCGTGAACCTCGCGCGCGCCCGGGTCCTCGAGCAGTTCGGGGTCACGCTGCAGCCCGAGGTGCGGCTCGCCGGGGAGTTCGCGCCGGACGAGCGGATCGTCTAAGCAGGAAACTGGAGGAGCGGAAATGGCCAGGTGGTCGGGAAAGAAGGTCGCGGTCCTTTACGGCGGGCGCTCGTCGGAGCGCGACGTGTCCCTGCGCAGCGGCGCCGCGTGCGCCGAGGCGCTGCGGTCGAAGGGGTACGACGTCGCGCTGCTCGACGTGGACCTCGACGTCGCCGCGCGGCTGCGCGAATGCGGCGCGGCCGTCGCGTTCGTGAACGGCCTCCACGGCCGCTGGGGTGAGGACGGCTGCATCCAGGGCCTGCTGGAGTCGATGGGCCTCCCGTACACGGGGTCGGGCGTCCTCGCGTCGGCGCTCGCGATGGACAAGCTCTTCTCGAAGCTCCTGTTCCGCGACAACGACCTCAAGGTGATCGAGTACCGCGCCTTCTCGCCCGATCGCGCGGCGAAGATCGGAGTCGGAGATCTCCCGTTCGGCCTGCCGGCGGTCGTGAAGCCCGGCAACGAGGGCTCCTCGGTCGGCGTCCACATCGTTCGCGAGGCCGCGGCGCTCACCGCGGCGTGCGAGGACGCGGCGAAGTACAAGGGCGACCTCATCGTGGAGCGGTACGTGCGCGGCACCGAGGTCGACGTCGCCGTCCTCGACGGGAAGGCGCTCGGCGCGATCGAGATCGTCCCGAAGCGCGAGTTCTACGACTACACCGCGAAGTACACGCCGGGGCAGACCGACTACTTCTACCCGGCGCGCCTGCCGGAGGCGCACTACCGCGCGGTGTGCGTCGCGGCGGAGCGGGCTCACGACGCGCTCGGCTGCAGCGGCGCGACCCGCGTCGACTTCATCGTCGCGCACGACGGGTCGCCGTACATCCTCGAGGTGAACACCCTCCCCGGCATGACCTCGACCTCGCTCGTGCCCAAGATCGCGGCGGGCATCGGCATCTCGTTCCCGGACCTCTGCGAGAAGCTGCTCGACGGGGCGAGCCTGAAGGCCTAGGCCTGATCACGCTCACGCCAGCCGAGGCTCGCGCCTTCCTCGTCGGCCACCACGCGCTGCGCGCGCCGGAGCTGCCGCGCGGCGCGGCAGGCGTGCGGGCGCTCTTGCAGCGGCTCCGGTGCATCCAGCTCGACCCGCTGGATCCGCTGGGCACGAACGCCGACCTCGTCGCGCTCGCGCGCGTGGACGGCATCGCGCGCGGCGACGTGTACCGGCACCTGTTGCCGGGGTACGCGTTCGAGCACTTCGCGAAGGAGCGCTGCCTCCTGCCGGCGAGCGCGTTCCCGTGGTACCGGGGCGAGCTCTCGATCGAGGCGCCGTGGTGGTCCCACGGCGAGCGCCTGCGGCGGCTCCCGCCCGGAGTGATCGACAAGGTGCTCGAGGAGGTTCGGCTGCGGGGTCCCGTCGCGGCGGACGACCTCGCCGACCACGGCCGCGTCGAGCCGCTCGACTGGAGCGGCTGGCGCGGGACCCCTCGCGCCGCGAAGATGGCGCTCGAGGTGCTGCAGACGCGCTGCGACGTCGTGGTGGCGGGCCGCGGATCGCGCGGCAAGCTGTACGACGTGCCGGAGCGTGCGCTGGGGCGCGTCGCGACGAAGGAGGTCCACCCGGCCGGGCGAGACGTGGCCGAGCGCGTCGAGGCGTTCCGGCGCTGGGCCCTCGTCGAGCGCGTCGAGGCCGCCGGCCTCCTCTCGCGCGCCGGCGGCTCGACCTGGTCGATGCTCGAGCCGGCCCGCCGCGCAGGGATCGCCGAGGCGCTGCTCGCGGAGGGTGCTTTCGAGGAGGTGCAGGTCGCGGGCTCCCGTCGCACGTACCTCGCGCCGCGAGGCTTCGCGTCGCGGCGACACGCGGGGCCCGACGGGCGCGTGCGGCTGCTCGGGCCGCTCGACCCGCTCCTCTGGGATCGGGGCCTCGTCCGCGCTGCGTTCGCGTTCGACTACACGTGGGAGGTGTACCGCCCCGCGCACCTGCGGCGGTTCGGCTGGTACGTGTGCCCCCTCTTGCGGGGTGACGCGCTCGTCGGCCGCCTCGACGGCGCGATCGCTGACGGCGCCCTCAGGGTGCGCGCGGTCTGGGCGGAGCCGGGCGCGGATCTCGATCGCGCCGCGCTGCTCGCGTGCCTCGAGCGGCACGCCGCCGCGTGCGGCGTCGACCGCGTACGGCTCCCGCGCGCCATCCGCGTGAACCGCGGCTGACGCCTCGACCGCCTCAGTCCAGGATCCCGCGCTCGCGCGCGGCGGTCGCGATCCGCTCCTTCAGCCGCTCGAAGCGCTTGCGCAGCGCCGCCGCGGTGACCGGCGGCCCGGCGGCGGAGACGACGTGCGCGATCTCCTCCCACTCGAGCGACTGGTCGATCCGGAGCACGAGGAGGTTCTGGTCGCCGGGATCGAGGGTCGCGCGGATCTCCTCGAGCTGGGCGGTCTTGCGCCGGCGCGAGGACCGCGTCGTCTCCTTCGCCAGCTTCGACGCATCCTCCGTCGCGAGGCGCTGCTTGCGGCGCCGATAGGGATCGTCGCGAACGCGCATCGCGGCGTGCCACGCGACACCGTACGCCCAGCTTCGCAGCGACGACGCGTCACGCAGCGAGCCGATGCTCTTCCAGGTCCACTCCGAGAACAGCGAGAACGCATCCTCCGCGTCGTCGTCGTCGCGCAGCACGGCGCGCAGGTACGCGCGGATGCGAGGGCCGAGGCCCCGGATCACCTCGCTCGCCGCGGCGGTCTCGCGGTGGGCGTCGAGCAGCTGCTCGACCTTGGCATCCAGGGGCATCCGCGGATCCTATAGCGATCCCGCGCACGGAGGCGGCTCCCCCGAAGCGTGGAACACGAGAGGGCCGCGTGCGCCGCGTCACACGAGCCCGCCTTCTCCGAACCCAGTGCAGGCGCGCGACTCGGCACCGAAGCGCAGCGGGGGTGGTGCCGAGGCGCGCCTTTTGGAGGCGGCCATGACGAACGCATTCCAGACGGGCTTCCGGTCGACGCATGGGTTCCCGCTGGTCCTGGCCCTGGTGGTCGCGGCGATGATCGGCTTCGTCGTCGAGCTCCTCCCGAACCGAGAGTCATCGAGCCCGCCGGCGCCCGAGCCCGACCAGTCACCCGCCCTCGTCGTCGCCGACTGACCGGACCGAGAGTCGTTGGCTCGACCGGACCGTGGCCCGACCGGACCGAGAGTCGTTTGAACGACGTGATCGGCAGCCGTTCTACGGACCGTTCGAACGCGCGGCGGACCGCCGCTCACCGAACACTCGCGACATTCGTGGACCGCCGCGCGGCACGGACCGTGCTCCCACCCGTCTTCGTGACGGCTCCACGACAGATCTTGCCAAACGCTACGTACCTCGTGTCGCGCCGCTGTGCGCAGCGGCAGCTGCTTTTGAGGCCGTCGGCGGACACGAATGCCGTGTTCCTGTACGTGCTCGCCGTCGCTGCGCAGCGTTTCGGTATTCGCGTCCACGTGGTTTGCGCGCTGTCGAACCATTTTCACGCGGTCGTCACGGACCCGGAAGCTCGCCTGCCCAAGTTCAAGCAGCTGCTCGATTCGCTCGTCGCCCGCGCATTGAACGCATCGCTCGGGCGCGTTGAAGCCTTCTGGAGTCCGTCCAGCTACAGCGCCGTGACCCTCATAGAGCCGCGCGACATCATCGCGAAGGCTGCGTACGTCCTCGCCAATCCGGTCGCCGCGGGTCTCGTCCGCAGCGGGAGAGAGTGGCCCGGAGTGTGGTCGGCGCCTGAAACGATCGGTGGCCCTCCGATCAAGATCGAGCGGCCGGCCCACTTCTTCCGCAAGAATGGACCTTTGCCATCTTCGGCCGAGCTCGAGCTCACGCCACCGCCTGGGTTCGAATCTGCAACCGAGTTCCGCGAGCAGCTCGTCGAGGCTCTCGCGGAGCTCGAACGCGGCGAGGTCCTGAAGGCGGAGTCCGAAGGGCGGAAGTTCCTCGGGGTGAAGCGCGTGCTCGCGCAGAATCCCCGTTCTCGACCCGTTTCTGCGGAACCTCTTCGCGGGCTCAATCCCAGGATCGCGTGTCGGGACAAGTGGAAGCGGATCGAGGCGCTCGGGCGGCTCATTGCATTCCTCCGCGCGTATCGTGAGGCGTACCGCAAGCTGCGCGAGGGCGTTCGAGACGTCGTGTTCCCAGCAGGGACCTACTGGATGCGCGTCGCGCATGGCGTCGACTGCGAGCCGTTTCCGTAGCGGCGCGCGCGCCGAGCACTCCGCAACGTAGCGCCTCCCGTCTAGCGCGTTCTTCAGAGATCGGTCTCGTCACGCGAGCCAGGCGCCGTCGATACGCGCTGCCGTGGCCCGCATGGCGCGCGAGCAGCGCCTCGGCGCGCGCGATGTCCCTCGCCTGCCCTCGCGAGACTCGGCGGCCACCGCGCGCCCCCGCAACCATCCGTACTCGGTTCCACGAGGCTCCTACCCCGCTCTGGCGTTCCCTTCGCGAATGACTCTCGGTTCGGAAGACGAGACGAGACGAGACGGGAGCCTGCGAACCTCTCGGATCGGTCCGGCCAGACCACGATTACTCTGGGACGGGGCTGGCGACCCGTGATCGCGGTACAGGCGATGCCCCATTCGCAAGTAACCCCACGGGATCTCTACCGAGAACTTGCCAATCTGGATTGCTCAGGCATTCTGGCGTCCTTGGGCGATACCAGCTGGTAGCGGCGGCTGGTGAGGGCGTGGTCGTGGGAATGGGCGTGGGTCGGGGAGTGAACCGCAGGCGCGTGGACGCCGTCGAGGCCGCAGCGCGACAACGCGCGCGGCTGACGCACGTCCTGCTCGCCCTCCTCGCGGTGACGACGCTCGCTGCCGCGTGCGCGGGGTCCTTCTTCGCCTGGCGCTGGCTGACGCGCGGCGACGCGCTCCGCGTCCGCGAGGTCCGCTTCACCGGGCTGTCGCACGCCACCGCGGACGAGCTCGCGGCGCTCTCGCCGCTGAAGCCCGGCGACAACCTCGTCGTCGCCGATCTCGACGCGGTGGAGCGCGCGCTCACCCGTCATCCGTGGGTCCGTCGCGCGGAGGCCCGCCGGCGTATGCCGCCCGCCGTCGAGGTGCGGATCACCGAACGCACGCCCGCGGCGCTCGTCGATCTCGAGGCGTTGTACCTCGTCGACCGCGAGGCGCAGATCTTCAAGCGCGCGATGCCCGGCGACGGCCTCGATCTGCCGCTCGTCACGGGGCTCACGCGCGACGACTACGAGAAGCGCCGCGACGAGGTCGAGCCGCTCCTGCGCGCCGCGCTCGCGCTGTTCGAGCGGTACGAGGCGGTCGGGCTCGCCGCGCGGGCCCCGATCTCCGAGATGCACCTCGACGTCGAGAGCGGGCACACGCTCTACGTCGGCGACCGCGGCGTGCAGGTACGGCTCGGGACGACCGAGCTTCACGACAAGCTTCCGAGACTCCAGGCGGCGCTCGAGTCACTCGACGCCGCGGGAAAGAAGGCCGAAGTGCTCCACCTCGACAACCGGGCGCACCCGTCGTGGGTCACCGTCCGGCTGGCGGGGGTTGGCGGTGATGGTGGAGGGCCGGCGAGTGGCGTCACGTCCTCGGCGGTCCGTGGAACGAGCCCGTGAGGGCTCGCGTGGGCGTGGGCGCCAGCGCTCCTCGCCCGGAGGTGGACATGGCAAAGGCAGGCGACATCCTGGTCGGCCTCGACATCGGCACGACCAAGATCTGCGCGATCGTCGGCGAGGTGACCGACGAGGGCATCGACGTCATCGGTATCGGCACGCACCCGTCGAAGGGCCTGCGGAAGGGCGTCGTCGTCAACATCGACGCCACCGTCGGCTCCATCAAGCGCGCGGTCGAAGAGGCCGAGCACATGGCGGGGTGCGAGATCAACACGGTCTACACCGGCATCGCCGGAGGCCACATCAAGGCCTTCCCGTCGCACGGCGTCGTCGCGATCAAGGAGAAGGAGGTCCGGCAGACGGACGTCGACCGCGTGATCGACCAGGCGAAGGCGGTCGCCATCCCGATGGACCGCGAGGTCATCCACGTGCTCCCGCAGGAGTTCGTGGTGGACGACCAGGACGGCGTCCGCGAGCCGGTGGGCATGAGCGGCGTGCGGCTCGAGGCGAAGGCGCTCGTCGTCACGGGCGCGGTCTCCTCGGCGCAGAACATCGTGAAGTGCGCGCAGCGGACCGGCCTCAACGTCGCGGACATCGTGCTGCAGCCGCTCGCCTCGTCCTTGGCGGTGCTGTCCGAGGACGAGAAGGAGCTCGGCGTCTGCCTCGTCGACGTCGGCGGCGGCACGACCGACATCGCGGTCTACTCGAACGGCGCGATCGTGCACACGGCGGTGCTCGCGCTCGGCGGCAACCACCTCACGAACGACGTCGCCGTCGGGCTGCGGACGCCGACGCACGAGGCGGAGCGCATCAAGAAGACGTACGGCTGCGCGATGGCGAGCATGGTGGACAAGGCGGACACGATCGAGGTGCCGAGCGTGGGCGGCGCTGCCCCGCGCGTGCTCTCCCGGCAGATCCTCGCCGAGATCCTCGAGCCGCGCGTCGAGGAGATCTTCATGCTGGTGCAGCACGAGCTGCAGAAGTGCGGCATGGAGGAGCTCATGGCGTCCGGCACCGTGATCACCGGCGGCTCGACGCTGCTCGCGGGCATGCCCGAGATGGCCGAGGAGGTGATCGGCATGCCGGTCCGCCGCGGTCTCCCCCGCGGCATCGGCGGGCTCGTCGACGTCGTGAAGAGCCCGCAGTACGCGACCGCGGTGGGCCTCGTGGTGTACGGCGCGCGCCAGCAGGCCGGCAGCCCGTACTTCAAGATCCGCGAGGAGAACGTCTACCGCAAGGTGCGGACCCGCATGCAGCGCTGGCTCGGCGAGATCTTCTGAGGCGCCCGGAGAACGATCATGAACGACTCTAGAGAGCTGGACGGCGGCGCGAGGATCAAGGTCGTCGGAGTGGGCGGCGGCGGCGGCAACGCCCTCAACACGATGGTCGCGGCGCGCCTCGAGGGCGTCGAGTTCATCGCGGTGAACACCGACGTGCAGGCGCTTCAGCACAACAAGGCGGCGGTCAAGATCCCGATCGGCAAGTCCGCGTCACGCGGCCTCGGCGCGGGCGCGAACCCCGACGTCGGTCGCGCGGCCGCCGAGGAGACGCGCGAGTCGATCGCGGAGGCGCTCCAGGGCGCCGACATGGTCTTCGTCACCGCCGGCATGGGCGGCGGCACCGGCACCGGCGCCGCGCCCATCGTCGCCGACGTCGCGCGGCAGCTCGGCGCGCTCACGGTCGGCGTCGTGACGAAGCCGTTCCTGTTCGAGGGGAACCGGCGGCGCAAGCAGGCCGAGCTCGGCATCGCCGAGCTGAAGAGCGCGGTCGACACCCTCATCGTCATCCCGAACCAGCGCCTCCTCGCCGTCGCGGGCGAGAACGTCTCGTTCGTCGATGCGTTCCGGCGCGTCGACGAGGTGCTGCTCAACGCGGTGCAGGGCATCAGCGACATCATCCAGGTGCCCGGCATGATCAACGTCGACTTCGCCGACGTGCGCACCATCATGGGCGAGCAGGGCATGGCGCTCATGGGCAGCGGCCGCGGCCACGGCGCGGGGCGCGCCGTCGAGGCGATGGAGGCCGCGATCTCGTCGCCGCTCCTCGAGGACATCACCGTCGACGGCGCGACGGGGCTCCTCGTGAACGTCACCGGCGGCCCGTCGCTGACCCTCTTCGAGGTGAACGAGGCGGTCTCGATGGCGCAGTCCGCGGCCGACCCCGACGCGAACATCATCTTCGGGTCGGTCATCGACGAGCGGATGGGCGAGGACGTGAAGATCACCGTCATCGCCACAGGCTTCAAGCAGGAGCCGATCCGCCTCACGAACGCGCGCCACGACGCGATCGCGCTGACGCGGCCGGTGTCGGTCGCCGTCACCGCTCCTCAGGCGGTGGCGCCCGTCCCCGCCCGCCCGGTCGCGCCGCCTCAGCCGGTCCGTCCGCCGCCCGCGCAGGCTCCTGCACCGCGGCCGGTCCCTGCCGTCGCCACCGCCACCGCCTCGGCGCGCTCCGCCTCGAACGCGCCGCGTCCTCCGGCGCCGGTGCGGCGCGACGGCAGCTTCAAGCCGCTCGACGACGATCAGTACGACATCCCCGCGTTCCTGCGCCGCGGCTCGGCCGGGCCGGGCAGCGACGAGTCGTAGCCCGCTTCCCCGAAGTACTCGTGTTTGTGTCGCGGCCGCGGTCCTCCGGGACCGCGGCCGTCGTCGTTCGTCGACCCGATCGCGAATCGCGAATCGTCGTTCAGCGGAACTGGCCCGCCATGTAGTCCGTCAGCTGCTCCACCATGTGCTGGCGCGACTCGGCGTGGAACACCAGCACGTCGCCGATGGAGATCATGGCGACGAGCTTCCCGCCCTGGAGCACCGGCAGGTGGCGGATGCGGTTCTCGCGCATGATGCGCTCGAGCTCCTCGATCGGCGTCTCCGGCGTCACGGTGACGAGCGAGCTCGTCATGACTTCCGCGACGCGCGTCGCGTCCGGATCGCGCCCGCGCGCGACGACGCGCATGAGCACGTCGCGCTCGGTGAAGATCCCGCCGAGCGTGCCGTTCTCGCCGACGAGCAGCGAGCCGACCCGGTGCACGCTCATCAGGTTCGCCGCCTCCTTCACGGTCATCGAAGGGCTGCACCAGTGAACCAGCGGGACGGCTTTCGTCGTCAGGACGTCCTGTGCGGTGGCGCTCATGGCTTTCTCCCTCCGCGGTCTACCGACCCGCAGTGCACCTCCGGCGTCCATAACCGCGGGCGAGGTCGGCGCGCGTCCCCGCAGGGGTCGCGGCCCGCTGCGCTGTCGGGGCTGCACGCGCCTCGCGGGTGCCGGAGCTGCTCGTTCGGGGCAAGACCGCCCGGCGGAGATCAGCCGTCGCGCTCGAGCATCCCGTCGCTCCGCTCACCCAGCGCGACGGCGCGGTCGAGCACCGCGTCGATGTGGCGGCACAGCGGCGCGATCTGATCCTCGCTGCGATCCTGCGCCTGCTCCGCGCGCGTCACCAGCCCGCGCAGCTCGAGCAGCTGCTGGTGCGCGAGGAGGAGGTCACGGCCGAGCCGCGCACCGGCCCGCGTGTACAGGAGCCCGCTCTGGAACAGGCGACCCAGGTTGCGCTTGTTCGACTCCAGGCTCGCGTGCAGCCGCGACTGCAGCGATCGCAGCCTGCGATCGTCGCGCGCGTCCGCGAGATCGACCACGGCCGCGGCGCTGCTCGTCCTCGTGCCGACCCGGAGCTTCATTCGGCGAAGATGGTAGGGCGGGCCGAGATCGCCCGTCAAACGCCCTCTGCGCAACGCCGGGCGCCGGGCACACCGCATGGAGTGTTGACAATCGGGCCGGCGGATGCGGCGTGCGCACCGGCCGGCCCGACGTACCCGGTTCGAGTTACGCGACCGCAGCGGTGACGAGCTGCTCGATGCGCTGCAGCGCCTCGTCGATCCCCGCGGGGTTCGCGCCTCCCGCCTGCGCGAGATCCGGCTTGCCGCCGCCGGAGCCGCCGACGAGCTTCGCGGCGTCCTTGACGAGATCGCCCGCCCGGATCCTGGACGTGAGGTCCTTCGTCACCGCGACGAGCAGGATCGCCTTCCCGTCCTGCTCGCTGCCGAGCGCGACGACGCCGCGGCCGAGCCGGTCGCGCAGCTTGTCCGCGAGCTCGCGCAGCGCCTTGCCGTCGCCCTGCACGCGCGTCGCGAGGAGCTTCACGCCGTTCACGTCTCGCGCCTTGCCCGCGAGATCGCCCGACTGCGCCGCCGCGATCTTCGCGAGGGCGTCCTCGAGCGCGCGCTCGAGCTCCTTCGCGCGACGCTGCGACTGCTCGATCTTCGCCGAGACGTCGAACGGGCTCGCCTTGAGGAGCGCCGCCGCCCGCTCGAGCTCCTCCTCCTCGCGCTGCGCGTACTCCACCGCGCGAGGGCCCGTGTACGCGACGATGCGGCGCACGCCCGCGGCGATCGACTCCTCGCTCACGATCTTGAAGAACGCGACGTCACCCGAGCGGCGGACGTGCGTGCCGCCGCAGAGCTCCTTCGAGGGCCCGATCCGGACGACGCGCACGCGATCCCCGTACTTCTCGCCGAAGATCATCATCGCGCCGGTCCGCCGCGCGTCCTCGAGCTCGAGGACGGCGGTGTCGGTCGGCTGGTTCGCGCGCACGAGCTCGTTCACGCGTCGCTCGATCGCCCGCAGCTCGTCCGGCGTGAGCGGCTGGAAGTGCGCGAAGTCGAAGCGCAGGTAGTCCGGCGCGACCACCGAGCCGGCCTGCTTCACGTGCTCGCCGAGCCGCTCGCGCAGCGCGAAGTGGAGGAGGTGCGTCGCCGAGTGGTTCGCGCGGATGAGGTCGCGGCGGGCGCCGTCCACCTCGAGCCGGACGACGTCGCCGACGCCCACCTGACCGCGGGCGACCTCGCCGACGTGGACGACGAGCCCGGGCACCGGCCGCTGCGTGTCGGTCACGGTGATGCGGCAGGCGGCGCCTTCGATGACGCCCTGATCGCCGACCTGACCGCCCGACTCGCCGTAGAACGGCGTCGCCTCGGTCACGAGCTCGATGCGGTCGCCGGCCTTGGCGTGCGCCGCGCGCGCGCCGTTCACGACGAGCGCCTTCACCACGGCCTCGACGTCCTGGACGTCGTAGCCGACGAACTTCACCTCGCCGAGCTCGACCGCGATCTGCTTGTGCACGTCCCCGACGGCGGCCTCGCCCGAGCCCTTCCACTCGGACCTGGCGCGCTGCTCGGCCATGAGCCGGTCGAACCCGGGCTCGTCCACCGACAGCCCCCGCTCGCCGGCGATGACCCGCGTGAGGTCCATCGGGAAGCCGAAGGTGTCGTAGAGCTGGAACGCGACCTTTCCGGCGATCACCTTCTCGCCGGTCGTCGCGAGCCGCCGCATCTCCTCGTCGAGCTGCGCGAGGCCGCGATCGAGCGTCCGGCGGAAGCTCTCCTCCTCCTGACCCGCGACCTTCGTGATGAACGGGGCGTTGTCGCGCGTGTCGGGATAGGCGTCGCCCATCTCGGTCATCACGGCGCGGCAGACGTCCGGCAGGAACACCTTCTCGAGACCGAGCCGCTTCCCGTGCCGGATGGCGCGGCGCATGATCCGACGCAGCACGTAGCCGCGCCCCTCGTTCGAGGGCAGGACGCCGTCGCCCACGAGGAACGTCGTCGCCCGCGCGTGGTCGGCGATGACCCGCATCGACACGCGATCCTCGTCGCTCGACTTCGCGTACTTCTTCCCGGCGAGCTCCTCGATGGCCGCGATGATCTTCTGGAACAGGTCGGTGTCGTAGTTCGACTGCTTGCCCTGCACCACCGCCGCGATGCGCTCGAGGCCGGCGCCGGTGTCGATCGACGGCCTCGGCAGCGGCGTGAGGCCGCCCTCGGCGCTGCGCTCGAACTGCATGAAGACGAGGTTCCAGATCTCCAGCCACCGGTCGCAGTCGCAGGCGACGCCGAGGCACGGACGCCCCGCCTGCTCCTCGACGCAGGGGATGTCCCCGCCCTGGAAGTAGTGGATCTCGGAGCACGGACCGCAGGGGCCCGTCTCGCCCATCGCCCAGAAGTTGTCCTTCGCGCCGAGCTTCAGCACCCGGTCCGCGGGGACGCCCTGCCCGCGCCAGAGCTCGAACGCCTCCTCGTCCCACGGCAGCGTCCCCTCGCCGGCGAAGACGGTCGTCGCGAGCCGCTCCTTCGGGATGCCGAGCCACGCGTCGCTCGTGACGAACTCCCACGCCCAGGCGATCGCGTCCTGCTTGAAGTAGTCGCCGAACGAGAAGTTGCCGAGCATCTCGAAGAACGTGTGGTGCCGGGCGGTGAAGCCGACGTTCTCGAGGTCGTTGTGCTTGCCGCCGGCGCGCACGCACTTCTGCGCGGTCGTCGCGCGGGAGTAGTCGCGCCGTTCACGACCGGTGAATACGTCCTTGAACTGGACCATGCCGGCGTTCGTGAAGAGCAGCGTCGGGTCGTTCTGCGGCACCAGGGAGCTCGAGGAGACGCGGCGGTGCCCGCGCTCCTCGAAGAACCGCAGGAACGCCTCGCGGATCTGGGCGGCGGTCAAGTTCTTCATAGGGGGGTATTTCTACGGTCCCGGCGGCGGGATGTCCACGCGCCACCCGCGCTCGTTCACCAGGGTCACCTCGCGCGGCGGCTGCCCCTCGGCGTCGACCTGCAGGACGGCTCGATCGGCGGACTCTCGCACGACGACGACGGACTTCACCCTGGGCGCCGCGAGCGCGGCGTCGCCCAGGAGCAGGGCCTTGCCGCTCGGCTGCACCACGCCGGCCGGCGCCTGCGCGGCGATCTGCTTCGCGCGGCCGTCGAGCCACTCTCGCGTGCGCTGGGACAGGAGCCCCCAGGCCGTCTCGGCGTCTCCTTCGCGCGTCGCCTGGGCGAAGGCCCGGTACGTCGCGTCGGGAGGGCCGGACTTCCGGCAGCCGGGGAGCAGCAGGGCGGCGGCGAGCGCGAGGGCCGGGAGGCGCGTCATCGGCCGGCGATGATAGGCCGCAGCATCCTGAGCCGCCACACCGGAGCGCCGCTCTCGAGGTACCGCTTCTCGCGCGTCGACGGGATCTCCGCCGGGTCGTGCGGCGCGAACTGGCCGCGGCCGGACGCGTTCTCGAACCCGGCCTCCTCGAGGCGGACGATCGCCTCCCCGGCGTAGCGCTCCACGTCGGTGCGGAAGTCGAGGTGCCCGCCGGGAGCGAGCAGCTGCAGGATGAGCCGCGCCATCGACGGGTCGAGCAGCCGGCGCCGCTCGTGGCGGCGCTTCCACCACGGATCGGGGAAGTGGACGTGCACCGCCGCGAGGGACCCGGCGCGGAACAGCCGCGGCACGAGGAGTCGCGCGTCGCCGCAGATCGCGTGAAGGTTCCGGTGCCCCCGCTTCTCCGCCTTCGCCGCGAGCGCGGCCGCGAAGGCGCGCCGCTGCTCGATCGCGACGAGGGTGGCGTGGGGCCGCAGCCGCGCGAACGCGAGCGCGTACCCCCCGTGGCCGGAGCCGATCTCCAGCTCGAGCGGTCCGTCGGCGGCGGAATCCCACCCGGGCAGCAGATCGAGGGCGATGGGGGCGTCGTCTTCGAACGAGAAGATCAGGGCCGGCTCTCCGCGCGGCCGCGCGCCGCGCCTCGAAAGAAGTGGGGCTCTTTACCATCCATGTTAAGAGTGCGCCATGCGTCGGCCCTCCGCGGTGGCGGTGGTCCTCGTCCTCGCGCTCGCGGCTTGTGGGCGGTGCACGCGCGATCCCGCCGCGGCGCCCGAGCGGCACGTGCCGCCTGCGCGCGTCGCGGTCCTGATCCCGGATCTCTCGGAGGCGCTCCGCGAGGGGCGGCAGGTGCTCGCGACCGCCTCCAAGTTCCCGGCGGCAGCGTGGCTCCCGGAGTGGACGGCTGGTGTTCGCGCGCAGCTCGGGTTCGACCCGCTCACCGACGACGGCCTCGAGTCGGCGGGCATCGATCCCGACGGCGGGGCGGCTTACGCCGAGACCTCCGGGGGCGCGCTGCTCGTGCTCCCCGTCGACGACGAGAAGACGTTCGAGGCGACCGTGGCGCGGCTCGCGCGAGATCGCATGGGCGCGGTGCACCGCGTGGAGTCCCAGCGCGGGCTGGCCCGCGTCGTCGCGCTCGCGCAGGCTCCCGGGCGACCCGCCGAGATCGCCTACGCGATCGTCGGGCGGATCGCGATCCTAGCGCGCGGACCGGCGTCCCCGGAGGAGGTCGCGGCGGCGGCAGCGCTGGATCCGAAGGACACGCTCGCGTCGACCCCCGCGTGGAAGGCAGCGCTCTCGGAGCTGGGGCGCGGCCACGTCGCCGTCGCGTTCCGCGGCCCGCAGCCCGCCTCGGCCGGTGCGCTCGCGGCGCTGCTGCGCGACGGCGCCGCCGTCGGGCTCTCGGGGAAGGCGGAGCGGGTCAACGGCCGCGCCGTGGTCCTGCTGGGCAAGGATCGCGAGCAGGCGTGGCGCGAGATCGCGGGGTCTCCTTCGCGAGCGGCGGGCGAGGACCTCTCGCGACTTCCCCGCGACACCTTCCTCGCGGCGCGCTTCGGCGGCGACCCTGCTCCCGCCGCGCGGCGCGCCCTCTGGACGTTCCCGGAGATCGCGCGCGCGCTGACCGACGCCGGCGTGGACCCCGAGCACGACCTCCTCGCGGCGTTCGCGCCCGGCGCGGCGCTGGGCCTCTCTCTCGCGCCCACGTTCGACGTGAGGGCGGTCTCGCGGCGCGCGCGCGACGAGGCGCTCCAGGACCCGTTCCGGCTCGTCCACCTCTCCGCGTTCGCCCGGACCGTCTCGCCCGACGCG
>DASSQI010000078.1:0-4630 GCA_035702585.1 Anaeromyxobacteraceae bacterium | reverse complement strand
GGCGCACCTGACGCTTTGAAAGACCGAGCACCTGCGCAGCCTCGCCGCGCGTCAGCGCTCCCGCTTCGACTCGCCGCAACACGTCCACCCGCCGCCACTGCTCCTGGCTCATCAGCTCCATCCCTCCCTCGTACAGGGGGGACACGATCGCTGAACCGTTAGGCGGACGTTATCGCTGACCTACAACAGGCGGTTGCGGGATGTCCCGTGGCTCGGTGCCTCGCGGCTGCACTCGTCCAGGACGGGCAGGGCGGATGCTCTGCGCGGTCCCTGAACGCGGCGGGGTCGTAGAATGCCGGGATGACCGACCTCGAGCGCCAGATCGAGGAGGGGCTCGCGGACCTTCGCGGCCGCTTCGGCGAGCTGCTCCGCGCGACGCCTTCGCTCGCGGACCGCGCTCCACAGGGAGAGGGCCCGCTCAACCGCCACGGCATGCCGCGGGTACCGCCGGGGCAGAACGAGTTCGACCAGCTCGAGGTGCTCGACCTCGGCGATCAACCGGCGGTGGCGCTCGACCGCTGGAAGCTCACGGTGGACGGCGCGGTCGAGCGGCCGCTCTCGCTCGCCTGGCCCGACTTCATGGCGCTGCCGCAGGTGGAGGACACGTCCGACTTCCACTGCGTCACCGGCTGGTCGGCCTTCGACCTGCGCTGGGCGGGCGTGCGCCTCTCGACCGTCCTCGCGCTGGCGCGCCCGCTCGCCGACGCGACGCACCTGATGCTGCACGCGTACGACGGCTACAGCGCGAACCTTCCGCTCGCGGAGGCGATCAAGGACGACGTCCTCGTCGCCCATCGCCTCGGCGACGCGCCGCTCGCCCGCGAGCACGGCGGTCCGGCGCGCGTCGTCGTCCCGCAGCTCTGGGCGTGGAAGGGCGCGAAGTGGCTGACGCGCATCGAGGTGCTGACGCACGATCGCCGCGGCTACTGGGAGATCCGCGGGTACTCCAACACGGCGTATCCGTGGCGGGACGACAGGACGTGGTGAGGAGCGCGCCGGCGCTCGCGCAGCGCCGCCGCTACTTCTTCCGGAACTTCCGGTAGAAGTCGACGATCTCGCGCTCGGCGTCCTTGTAGCTCAAGGACTCGGGCACCTCGTCGACGTCCGGGCCCTCGACCCAGATGCCGCCGCAGGACTCACACGTGTCGTAGTGGAGCGAGCGCTTCTCGCCGCCCTCGACCGCGACGAGGTCGACGTGACACGCAGGGCACATCCCCGCGATCTCGTCCGGATTGACGTAGCCGCCCAGCGCCGAGAGCGCAGGCAGGTTCGCGTGCAGCAGCATCCGGTTCAGATCGCTGACGTCCACCCACATCCCGCCGCAGTCGGGGCAGCGCTGCAGCGTGCTGTCTCCCTCCTGGATCTCGGTCAGCTCGACCGTGCACCGAGGGCAATCCATGACGTGTGACGAACCTCCGAACTGATTTGCGTGTGGGTGGATCTGCAAAATAGGCGAACCGTCGCGCGGGGATCAACTCGTTCGCGCACTGCGACCGGAGTCGCACGCTTCACGGATGGCGTCGATGAGGCGCCGGAGCCGCTCCGGATGGAGCTTCAGCGCGACGCGATTCACGATGAGCCGAGCCGAAACGTCGAGGACCTGCTCCTCCACCGTGAGCCCGTTCGCCCGCAGGGTCTCGCCCGTTTCGGTGATGTCGAGGATGAGGTCGGCCAGGCCGAGCGCCGGCGCCACCTCGATCGAGCCGTGCAGGTGGATGATCTCGGCTGGCAGCGACTTCCGTGCGAAGTGCTCGGTCGCGAGCGCGGTGTACTTCGTCGCCACGCGCGGCGCGACCCCCTTGGGCAGCGGCTTGGCGTCCCGCGGGCGCGCGATGATGACCGAGCACCGGCCGATGCCGAGCTCGAGCGGCTCGTACAGGTCGCGAGGCTCCTCGCGGAGCACGTCGAGGCCGGCGATGCCGACGTCCGCGGCGCCGTGCTCGACGTAGCTCGCGACGTCGGCAGCCCGGATCGAGATGAACCGCAGGCCCGCCTCGGGCGCGTCCGCCGCCAGCTTGCGCGTGCCGTCGAGCAGCTTCTTCGGCGATACGCCGACCGCGCGCAGGAAGATCTCCGACGCCTCCTCGAGCAGCCGGCCCTTCGGCACCGCGACGGTGATGAGGTCGTGCGCCGCGCACGTGCCGTTCGCGCCCGCGACGCGCGCCCCCCTGGTGCGCGCTGCCGCCGGCGTCATGCGGGCGGCCCTGGCGCGCCCTGTGGTCGTGCGCGCCGCTGCGGCGCGTGCTGCCCGGGTGCCTCTCACCTTCGCGCTCACGCCTTCTCCCTCCTGATTCGCGCTCCGAGCGGCTGGAGCTTCGACTCGAGCCGCTCGTACCCTCGGTCGAGGTGGTACACGCGCTGTACCTCGGTCGTCCCGCGCGCGACGAGCCCCGCCAGCACCAGCGCGGCGGACGCGCGCAGATCGCTCGCCATCACCTGTGCGCCCGACAGCGCCGGCACGCCCTTCACGACGGCGGTGTGACCGTCCACGGCGATGTCGGCGCCGAGGCGTCGCAGCTCGAGGACGTGCATGAAGCGGTTCTCGAACACGGTCTCGGTGATGACGGACGAGCCGTCCGCGAGCGTGAGCAGGACCATGAGCTGGGCCTGCATGTCGGTCGGGAAGCCGGGGTGTGGCGCGGTGCGGAAGTCGGCGGGGCGCGGACGCCCGTCGCCGATCGCGCGGAGGCCGTTCTCGACGCGCTCGATGCTCGCGCCGGCGGCCCGCAGCTTCTCGACGAGGGCCTCGAGGTGCTCGGGGACGCAGCCGCGCACGGTGACGTCGTTGCCGGGCAGCGCGCCGGCGACGAGGAGCGTGCCCGCCTCGATGCGGTCGGCGATCACGCGGTGCACGAGCGGGCCCAGCCGCTCGACGCCGTCCACGCGGATCTCGGTGTGCCCGTCGCCCTCGATGCGCGCGCCCATGCCCCGCAGCGCCGTCGCGAGGTCCACGACCTCCGGCTCGCGCGCGCAGTTGCGCAGGATCGTCTGTCCCTCGGCGAGCACCGCCGCCATGAGGATGTTCTCGGTGCCGGTCACCGTCTGCACGTCGAACGTGAACGTCGTGCCGCGCAGCCGCCCGCGCCGCGCCCGCGCCTCGACGTAGCCGTGCTCGAGGCGGATCTCGGCGCCGAGCGCCTCGAGGGCCTTGAGGTGCTGGTCGATAGGCCGTGCGCCGATCGCGCAGCCGCCGGGCAGCGACACCCGCGCGTGGCCCCAGCGCGACACGAGCGGCCCGAGCGCGAGGACGCTCGCGCGCATCGTCTTCACGAGGTCGTAGGGCGCCTCGGCGTTGACGGTGGGCGGCACGCGGATGGTGGCGTTCCGGGGGTCGGGGTCCCGCGCCGCCTCGCAGCCCATGTGCCGCAGGAGCTTGCCCATCGTGCGGACGTCGGCGAGGTCCGGGAGGTTCGAGACGCGGTGCTCGCCCTCGGCGAGCAGCGTCGCCGCGACGACCGGGAGCGCGGCGTTCTTCGCGCCCGACACGGACACCTCACCACGCAGCGGGACGCCACCTTCGATTACGATCTTGTCCATGATCTTCGGGCGCGCATTGTAGTCGGCCAGCGCCGCGCCGCCCATGGCGGCCGGCGCCGCTCAGGCCGCGCGCGCCACCACCAATCGCGGGAGCCCTGCGAGATCGCGCCGGACCTCGGCGCCGACGAACCCGGCCTCGGCGCAAAGCGCGGGCAGCGCCGCCGCGTGGCTCTCGTGCATCTCCACCGCGAGCGTGCCGCCCGGGACGAGCCGCGCGAGAGCGCCGAGCACCAGCGGCCGCATCACGGCGAGCCCGGTGGGTCCGCCGTCGAGGGCGAGCCCCGGCTCGAACGAGAGCTCCCGCGCGAGCTTCGGTACCTCGGGGGAGGGGACGTAGGGCGGGTTCGCCACGATCACGTCGAACCGCTGGCCGGGCGCGAGCGGCGCGTAGAGGTCCCCCTCGAGCAGCGCGACGTTCCCGGCGCCGAGCGCGGCGGCGTTCTCGCGCGCCAGCGCCAGCGCGCCCGGGGAGACGTCGATCGCGACCACGTGCGCGGAGGGCCGCTCGAGCCCGATGGTGATGCCCACGCACCCCGAGCCGGTGCACAGGTCGAGGGCGCTGCCGCCGTCCGCGAGCGCCGCGAGCGCCGCCTCCACGAGCAGCTCCGTCTCCGGCCTCGGGATGAGCGCGCGCGCGTCGGTCCTGAAGCGCCGGCCGTAGAACTCGCGGGCGCCGACGACGTACGCCGTCGGTTCGCCGCTGGCGCGCCGCTTCACGAGGGCGCGGAACGCGGCGAGCTCGTCGGGGCCGAGCGGCTTGTCGAAGTCGAGGTACAGCCGGACGCGGTCGCAGCCGAGCGCGTGCGCGAGCAGGACCTCGGCGGTGAGGCGCGGCGCGTCCACACCGCTCCGCGCGAAGTACCCCTGCGTCCAGCCGAGGAGCTTGAGCGGTGTCCAGGTGTCGATCATGCGGGAGCTGCGCTCCCGCCCCGCCGAGCACGCCGCTGATCGGGTCGGCGGATCGCCCTTACGATCACGCCCGCCGCTCCGCCGCGGGCTCGTCCTTGCTCGCCGCCTTGAGCGCCTCGGCCGCGAAGAACGTCCGGCAGGCGTCGAGCACGTCCTGGACGTCGCCGTCCATCACCGCCGGCAG
>DASSQI010000077.1:0-20311 GCA_035702585.1 Anaeromyxobacteraceae bacterium | reverse complement strand
CTCCTCGACGAGCGTCCCGAGGTTGCGGCGGGCGCGCCTGCTGAGACACCAAGGGCCACCCCGGAGTCGTCCGAGGTGACCCCTGTGAAGCTGGGCACATCTGAGGCACAGAACGCAGCACCCGGAGAAAACTTCTGTGCTGCTGCGTAGATAAGTGGCGCGCGATACAGGATTCGAACCTGTGGCCTTCGGCTCCGGAGGCCGACGCTCTATCCATCTGAGCTAATCGCGCGTGAGGGAGGGGTGTTTAGTGCGTTCGCCGGGGGAAGGCAAGCACAGCTCGCCGCACCCTCCAGCGAAACTCGCGAAACTTCGCGCACATGGACTCTAACCGTATCCTTGACCCTGCTGGAACCGTCCTGCTATCTCGGGACGGGGGGGCGGGAGGCCCCCGAAACATGCCAGTGCGCGCCATCGCGATCGAGGACGACGAGGCCGTCGCGCGTCTCATTGCGCAAGTGCTGTCCTCGAGTGGTTACGACGTCTGCGGTACCGCGGCGACTGGCGAGGACGGTGTGGCGCTCGCGCGCCGCGAGCGCCCCGACATCGCGATCGTCGACCTCGGCCTGCCGAAGATGAGCGGCGAGGACGTCATCGCGACGATCCGCGCCGAGCTCCCGAAGACCGCCTGCATCGCGCTCACCGCCGTGGACATCCCCGCTCGCGTCCTCGGGGCGCTCCGCGCCGGCGCCGCCGGCTACATCCTGAAGCCATTCCATGCGGCCGAGCTGACCAAGGCGATCGGTGAGGTGATCGCCGGCGACTCCGCCCCGATCAGCCCGCGCGCCGCCAAGGTGCTGCTCTCCGAGCTGCGCGGCGATCCTCCGGATCAGAGGACGATGTCCGGACCGGCGCTCTCGCGGCGCGAGCTCGAGGTCCTCCAGCTTCTCGTCCACGGTCACACGTACGCTGACGTCGCCCAGGCGCTCGGCATCGCCGAGGGCACGGTCCAGACGTATGTGAAGCGCATCTACGAGAAGATGGACGTCTCGACCAAGGCCGAGGCGGCGCTGATCGCGGTCGCGAAGGGGCTCGTGAAGCCCTGACCGCTGGCCGCGGATCCTGAGACGTTCCCGTCGATTAAAGGGCCCGTCGGGGTTAAGCCGAAACGTTTCGGCGCGTCCGCGGGTTGTCGCGACGCGGCCTCAGATGACCCGGGGCGTCTTGACTGAGGGGATCTCCCCCCTATAATGAGGCCCTTTTTCGTTCCGAGAACAAGCGCAAATGCGCGTCAACATTGATGAAATCAAGGAGGGCGGCCTAAACCGCGTCTGGGAGCTCACCCGTGAGCAGGTCGACGGGATGGTGTCGGGCGACCAGGCGGGCTACCGGAGCGATGGTCCGCTGAGCGTCGATGCGCGCTTCGACCGCGTCGATCGGCGTGTCATCCTTCGGGCTCGCGGCACGGCATCGCTGAAGGCGCCGTGCGGTCGCTGCCTGACGTCGATGCCGGTGCAGGTACCCCTCGATTTCCGGATGACGTTCGTCCCCCAAGACCAGTACTCTGCGCCTCCTTCGAGAGACGAGGACGAGGCGCGGGACGAGGCCATCGCGAGCTTCGAGCCGACTTCGCTCGACGAGGAGACCTACTCCGGCAAGGAGATCGATCTCGACCCCGTCGTTCGGGAACAGCTCATCCTGGCATTGCCGCCGTATCCGGTCTGCCGCGACAGCTGCAAGGGGCTGTGCTCCGTCTGTGGCACGAACCTGAACGAGAAGGAATGCGGCTGCGACCGCAAGGTGCCCGACCCGCGCTGGGCCGGGCTCGACAAGTTTCGAAACACGTAGCGTAGCGTCTCTCCAGAGAGGAGCAGTCCGTGGGAGTTCCCAAGAAGCGCACGAGCAGCATGCGCCGCGACCGCCGTCGCGCCGCCAACTTCAAGATCTCGCCGGTCAACGTGACCAAGTGCCCCAAGTGCAAGGAGCCGATCGTTTCGCATCGGGCTTGCCCGTCCTGCGGGACGTACAAGGGCGAGCAGATCACTGCGGGCGAATAGCGGCGCATGCCCGAACCCAGGATCGCGCCGGTCGCTGTCGATGCAATGGGGGGAGACTTCGCCCCCGCCGCCGTTGTGCAAGGTGCGGTTAACGCAGCGCGCAACGGACGTCCGGTAGTCCTGGTCGGGAAGGAAAGCGCGATTCGAGCGGAGCTCGATCGTCTCGGCGCGGGCCAGAGCCTGCCGCTGACGGTCCGTCACGCCTCCGAGGTGGTCGAGATGCACGACCACCCCGGCCAGGCGATGCGCCGCAAGAAGGACAACTCGATCCGCGTCTGCTTCGAGCTCGTGAAGTCGGGCGAGGCGTCCGCGATGGTCAGCGCCGGCAACAGCGGCGCCGTGCTCGCGGGCGCGATGTTCGTGCTCGGCAGGATCGAGGGCGTCGATCGGCCTGCCATCATCTCCGTGCTCCCCGGGCTGCGCGGGCACCCGCTCATGCTCGACATGGGCGCGGTGGTCGACTGCAAGCCGATCCACCTCGTGCAGTTCGCGCTCATGGGCGAGGTCTACTCGCGCCGCGTGCTCGGCAGCGCGCGCCCGCGCGTCGCGATCCTGTCGAACGGCGAGGAGGACTCGAAGGGCACCGAGCTGACGCGCACCGCCGCGCAGGCGCTGCGCCGCGCGCCGATCGACTTCCGCGGCTACTGCGAAGGTCGAGACCTGCTGACGGGCGACTTCGACGTCATCGTCACCGACGGCTTCACCGGCAACGTCGCGCTGAAGACGATGGAGGGCACCGCGAAGGTCATCGGCGACTTCCTGAAGCAGGGGCTCAAGTCGAACCCCCTCGCCATGCTCGGCGGCGCGCTCGCGTCGGGCGCCCTGCGCAAGCTGAAGAAGCGCGTCGACTGGCGCGAGGTCGGCGGTGCGCCGCTCGTCGGCGTCCGCGGGCTCGGCTTCATCAGCCACGGCCGGTCCGACGCGCTCGCGATCGAGAACGCCGTCGCCCGCGCGGAGCAGGCCGCCATCACCCACTTCACCGACGAGATCGCTCGGGCCGTGTCGATCGGCGAATCGCTGCTCGCCGCCACGACGCCCCCCGCCTCCCCCGCGATCGCGGAGGATCCACCGCCGCAGCCGGCGCCCACCGGCGCCTGAAACTGGAGACCGTCATGCGTTCGCTGATCGTTGGAACCGGGTCGTACGCGCCCGAGAAGATCGTCACCAACGCCGAGCTCGAGAAGCTCGTCGACACGAACGATCAGTGGATCGTCGAGCGCACCGGTATCCGAGAGCGCCGCATGGCGGGCGACGACGAGGCCACGAGCGACATGGCGCTCATCGCCGCGAAGCGCGCGCTCGAGATGGCGAAGGTCGATCCCGCCGACGTCGAGCTCATCGTGATGGGGACGATCACCGGCGACATGCCGTGGCCCTCCACCGCCGCCGTGCTGCAGGGCCTCCTCGGCAACAAGAAGGCGTTCGCGTTCGACGTGTCCGCCGCCTGCTCCGGATCGCTCTACGCGCTCTCGATCGCGGATCGCTACGTCTCGACGGGCATCGCGAAGAACGCGCTCGTCATCGGCGCCGAGACGCTGACGCGGATCATCGACTGGAAGGACCGCAACACCTGCATCCTGTTCGGCGACGGCGCCGGCGCGATGGTGCTGCAGCCGACCGCGGACGCGAAGCGCGGCATCCAGTCGATCCACCTCCACACCGACGGCTCGCAGTGGGCGATCCTGCACCAGCCCGGACCCGGGTCCCGGAACCCGCTCACGCCCGAGCTCCTCGAGAAGCGGCAGCAGTACCTCTACATGAACGGCCGCGAGGTGTTCCGGTTCGCGGTCCGCGCGCTCGAGGACGCCTGCCGCCAGGCGCTCACGGCGAACGAGCTCACGCCGGCCGACGTCACCTGGGTGATCGCACACCAGGCGAACAAGCGCATCCTCGACGCCACCCTGAACCGCCTCGAGATCCCGGCCGAGAAGTGCTGGATGAACCTCGAGCGCTACGGCAACACCTCCGCCGCGAGCGTCCCGATGACGCTCGACGAGGCGAACCGCGCCGGCTGGTTCAAGCCCGGCGACGTCATCCTCGTCACCGCGATCGGCGCAGGCATGGCCTGGGGCGCGGGCGTCGTCCGCTGGTAGACGGAGCGCGAATGGCGAAGCTCGCATTCATCTTCCCGGGTCAGGGCTCGCAGGCGGCGGGCATGGGCAAGGACCTCGCCGCCGCGTTCCCCGCCGCGCGCGCCGTGTTCGACGCGGTCGACGCCGCGCTCGGGGAGAAGCTCTCCACGCTCTGCTTCGAGGGCCCCGAGGAGCAGCTCAAGCTCACCGCGAACACGCAGCCGGCCATCCTCACGGTGTCGGCCGCCGTCGCGGCCGTGCTCGCGGAGAACGGCGTCCGCCCGGACCTCGTGGCGGGCCACTCGCTCGGCGAGTACTCTGCCTATGTCTGCGCCGGGGCGATCCCCGCCGCCGACGCCGCGAGGGCGGTGCGCGCGCGCGGGACGTTCATGCAGGAGGCGGTGCCGGCCGGGCAGGGCGCGATGGCGGCGGTCCTCGGGCTCGATCCCGAGAAGGTCCGCGCAGTGTGCGAGGCCGCCGAGCGCGACACCGGCAAGGTGTGCTCGCCCGCGAACTACAACGAGCCCGCGCAGACGGTCATCGCGGGCGACGCGTCGGCGGTCGAGCACGCCGCGGTGAAGCTCAAGGAAGCGGGGGCGAAGCGCGTGCTGCCGCTCCCGGTGAGCGCACCCTTCCACTGCGCCCTCATGGCGCCGGTCCGGCCGCGGCTCGCGCCGGTGCTGCGCGACATCGCGTGGTCCGCGCCGCGCTTCCCGGTGGTGACGAACGTGGAGGCGAAGCCGAACGCGGACGTGAGCCGCATCGTCCCGCTCCTCGTAGAGCAGGTGACGGCGCCGGTGCGCTGGATCGAGTGCGCCCAGGAGCTCGCGCGCCAGGGCGTCACGCGCGTCATCGAGGTCGGCCCGGGCAAGGTGCTCTCCGGGCTCGTCAAGCGCATCGCCCCCGAGATCGAGTCGTTCCAGGTGTCCGACCCCGCGTCGCTGGAGAAGACGCTCGCCGCGCTCCGGAGCTGATGACCATGTTCGACTTCACCGGAAAGGTCGCGCTCGTGACCGGCGGTTCCCGCGGGATCGGCCGCGCCGTCGCGGTCACGCTCGCGCAGGGCAAGGCGTCGATCGCGATCAACTACGCCGGCAACGACGCCGCCGCGAAGGAGGCCGGGGAGCTGTGCGAGAAGGCCGGCGCGCCGCGCGTGAAGCTCATGCGCTTCGACGTCGCCGACACCGCCGCCTGCCAGAAGGCGATCGAAGAGATCGTCTCGGAGCTGGGCGGCCTGCACGTCCTCGTGAACAACGCCGGCATCGCCATCGACCAGCTCGTCATGCGCATCAAGGACGACGACTGGAAGCGCCAGCTCGACGTGAACCTCACGGGTGCGTTCAACCTGACGCGCGCGGTGACCCGCCCGATGATGAAGCAGAAGGGCGGCGTCATCGTGAACCTCACCTCGGTCGTCGGCGAGATGGGGAACGCGGGGCAGGTGGCCTACGCGGCGACGAAGGCCGGCCTCATCGGGCTCACGAAGGCGACCGCGCGCGAGCTCGCGTCGCGGAGCATCCGCGTGAACGCGGTTGCGCCGGGGTTCATCGACACGGACATGACGGCCGGCCTGCCCGAGGCCGCCCGTGCGAAGATGTTCGAGCAGATTCCGCTCGCGCGACTCGGCACGTCGCAGGAGGTCGCCGACTGCGTCGCGTGGCTCGCGAGCGACAAGGCGTCGTACGTCACCGGCGAGGTCGTCCGCGTGAACGGTGGGATGTACATGTAGCCGGGGTGCCCCGGCTCGACTCTGGAGGAGGAGACTCTATGACGGCAGCGAACGTTGAAGCGAAGGTGCGGAGCATCATCTCGGAGCAGCTCGGCGTGAAGGAGGACGAGATCAAGATCACCTCGTCCTTCATCGAGGACCTCGGCGCGGACTCGCTCGACATCGTCGAGCTCGTCATGCAGATGGAAGAGGAGTTCGAGGTCGAGATCCCGGACGAGGAAGCCGAGAACATCAAGACCGTCCAGGACGCCGTCAACTACATCAACACGCACAAGAAGTAGCTGTCCGAGTCTGGGCCGCCCCGCCACGGTGGTTGGGGCGGATCCGGCATCGTTCCACCTTCGAACTCACTCCCCCTGGAGAGCGCAATGAAGAATCGACGCGTCGTCGTCACCGGCCTCGGGCTGGTCTGCCCGATCGGAGTCGGCGTCGAGGACTCCTGGCGCAGTGTCGTGGCCGGAAAGAGCGGCATCGGCCCGATCACCCAGTTCGACTGCTCGTCGTTCCCGACGCGCATCGCGGGTGAGGTCAAGGGCTTCGACCCCGAGAAGTACATGGAGAAGCGCGAGGTCCGGAGGAACGACCGGTTCATCCACTTCGCGATGGCCGCGTCCGAGATGGCGCTGAACGACAGCGGCATCGATCTCGGCGCGGAGGACCTGGAGCGCGTGGGCGCCATCATCGGCGCCGGGCTCGGCGGCCTCTCGACCATCGAGGACACGCACAAGACGTATCTCGAGAAGGGCGTGAAGCGGATCGGCCCGTTCTTCATCCCTTCGCTCATCGTGAACCTCGCGCCGGGGCAGGTGAGCCTGAAGTACGGCCTCAAGGGGCCGAACTACTCGCCGGTGTCGGCGTGCGCGACCGGCAATCACTCGATCGGCGACGCGCTCATGCTGATCGAGCGCGGCATGGCCGACGTGATGCTCGCGGGCGGCACCGAGGCCACCATCACGCCGCTCGGCGTGGGCGGCTTCTGCGCGGCGCGCGCGCTGTCCGAGCGGAACGAAGCGCCCGAGAAGGCGAGCCGCCCGTTCGACAAGAACCGCGACGGCTTCGTCGCCGCGGAGGGCGCCGGCGTCCTCGTGCTCGAGGAGTACGAGCACGCGAGGAAGCGTGGCGCCCGCATCTACGCCGAGCTGGTCGGCTACGGCGCGTCGGCGGACGCGAACCACATCACCTCGCCCGCTCCCGAGGGCGAGGGCGGCCAGCGCGCGATGCGCATGGCGCTGCGCGACGCCGGGCTCGCGCCCGAGCAGGTCGGCTACGTGAACACCCACGGCACGTCGACGCCGCAGGGCGACATCGCCGAGTGCCAGGGCATCCGCAAGGTCTTCGGCGCCTGGGCGGACAAGGGGCTCGCGGTCTCGTCGACGAAGTCGATGACGGGGCACATGCTCGGGGCCGCCGGCGGCGCCGAGGCCGTGTTCTCGGTCATGGCGCTCCACACCGGCATCCTCCCCCCGACGATCAACGTCGAGGAGCAGGATCCCGAGTGCGTTCTCGACGTCGTGCCGAACGTCGCGCGGGAGAAGCGCGTCGACGCCGTCATCTCGAACAGCTTCGGGTTCGGTGGCACGAACGCCGTGATCGCGTTCAAGCGCGTGTAGCGAGGGTCCCATGGCGGGGAAGATCATCGCGGGGTCCGATCACGCGGGGCTCGCCCTGCGAGGCGAGGCGGTCCGCGTCGCGCTGGAGCGCGGCTTCGAGGTCGAGGACCTCGGCCCGTTCTCCGGCGAGAGCGTCGACTACCCCGACTACGCGCGGCGCGTCGCCGAGGCGGTCGCGTCGGGCGCGGCGCGACTCGGCGTCCTCGTCTGCGGGACCGGCATCGGCATGTCGATCGCCGCGAACAAGGTGAAGGGCGCCCGCGCCGCCCACGCGACGACCGAGTACGAGGCGCGCATGGCCCGCGCCCACAACGACGCGAACGTGCTCTGCATCGGCGAGCGCGTGGTGGGCCTCGGGCTCGGCGGCGCGATCGTGGCGGCGTTCCTCGAGACGCCGTTCGAGGCGGGGCGCCACGCGAAGCGCGTCGAGAAGATCTCGGCGATCGAGCGCTGAAGGCGGCGTTGCCCCTCCGCGTGCGGCGCGGTATCTACGCTGACCCACACTCGCAGGAGCACGGTCCGATGATGCCAACCCAGCGCCTCCAGCAGGCGGATCCCCAGATCTTCGATCTCATCCGCGAGGAGACCCGCAGGCAGGCGGACGGGCTCGAGCTCATCGCGAGCGAGAACCTCGTCTCGCCCGCGGTCCTCGAGGCGCTCGGGTCCACGCTCACGAACAAGTACGCCGAGGGCTATCCCGGGAAGCGCTACTACGGCGGCTGCGAGGTCGTCGACAAGGTCGAGCAGCTCGCGATCGACCGCGCGAAGCAGCTCTTCGGCGCCGAGCACGCCAACGTGCAGCCGCACTCGGGGTCGCAGGCCAACATGGCCGCGTACTTCGCGCTGGCGCAGCCCGGCGACACGCTGCTCGCGATGAGCCTCAACTTCGGCGGCCACCTCACGCACGGCTCGCCGGTGAACTTCTCCGGCAAGCTGTTCAAGATCGTCCCGTACGGCCTGCGTCAGTCCGACGAGACGATCGACATGGACGAGGTCGCGCGCCTCGCCCGCGAGCACAAGCCGAAGATCATCGTCGTCGGCGCGAGCGCCTACCCGCGCACGCTGCACTTCGACCGCTTCGCCGAGATCGCGCGCGAGGTCGGGGCGGCGATGGTCGTCGACATGGCGCACATCGCGGGCCTCGTCGCGGCGGGGCTGCACCCGTCGCCGGTGCCGTACGCCGAGATCGTCACCACGACGACGCACAAGACGCTGCGCGGCCCGCGCGGCGGCATGATCCTGTGTCGTGAGCCCTTCGCGAAGACGCTGAACTCGCAGATCTTCCCCGGCATCCAGGGCGGACCGCTCGAGCACGTCATCGCCGCGAAGGCGGTGGCGTTCGGCGAGGCGCTGAAGCCCGAGTTCAAGACGTACCAGCGCGCCATCGTCGAGAACGCGGTGGCGATGGCCGAGGGGCTGAGCCGGGCGGGGCTGCGCCTCGTCTCGGGCGGCACCGACAACCACCTCATGCTCGTCGACCTCCGCCCGAAGAAGCTGACCGGCAAGATCGCCGAGGAGGCGCTGGGGCGCGCCGGGATCACCGTGAACAAGAACATGATCCCGTGGGATCCCGAGAAGCCCATGACCACCTCGGGCATCCGGGTGGGCACGCCGGCGCTCACGACGCGCGGCATGGGCCCGGCGGAGATGACGAGGATCGCGGCGATGATCGGCCGCGTGCTCGACGCGCCCGCGGACGAGAAGGTCGTCTCCAAGGTGCGCGGCGAGGTGCTCGATCTCTGCAGCCAGTTCCCGCTGTATCCGGGGATGTTCTAGCGAGGGAGCGGAAGCGTGCGTTGCCCCTGGTGCGGCAAGCTCGAGGACAAGGTCGTCGACTCGCGCGAGGCGCAGGAGGGGCAGGTCACGCGCAGGCGCCGCGAGTGCCTCGCGTGCGGCCGGCGCTTCACGACGTACGAGCGCATCGACGAGATCCTGCCGCTCGTGGTGAAGAAGGACGGCCGCCGCGAGCCCTTCGACCGCAAGAAGATCGTCGAGGGCCTGCGGCGCTCCTGCCAGAAGCGGCCGGTCTCCGAGGAGCAGATCGAGGAGCTCGTGCTGCAGGTCGAGCGTGAGCTGCAGGAGTCCGGCGAGCGGGAGGTCCCGACCCACGTCGTGGGCGAGTCGGTGATGCGCAGGCTGAAGGGGCTGGATCCCGTCGCCTACGTGCGCTTCGCGTCCGTGTACCGCGCGTTCCAGGACGTCGGCGAGTTCATGGCGGAGGTGGCCGAGCTGACGCACGCCGGACCCGACGCGGCGCCCCGCGCGGTCGCGCCCGCGCCGAAGAAGCGCCGATGACGCGCGCCGCTCGTGCACGATCGCTGCGACCGGCGGAGCGCCTCCGCGCCGCCGGCGCTGCGCCGCCCCACCACGGCGTCCCCGAGTTCTTCATGCGGCTCGCGCTGCACGAGGCGGCGAAGGGGCTCGGGCGCACGAGCCCGAACCCCGCGGTCGGCGCGGTGATCGTGAAGGACGGTCGCGTCGTCGGGCGCGGCCACCACGAGCGCGCCGGCGGGCCGCACGCCGAGGTCGTCGCGCTGCGGCGGGCGAAGGGCCGCGCCGCCGGCGCCGACCTGTACACGACGCTCGAGCCCTGCGACCACTTCGGCAAGACGCCGCCGTGCAGCCTCGCCGTGATCGAGGCGGGCATCCGGCGCGTGTTCGTGGCGACGCAGGACCCGAACCCGCGCGTGAACGGCCGCGGCATCGCGCGGCTGCGGGGGGCAGGCGTCCAGGTGGTGATGGACGTGCTGCGCGAGGAGTGCGAGGCGCTCAACGCGCCGTGGTTCCGCTACATCACGAGCGGCCGTCCCTACGTCACGCTCAAGGCCGCGATCACGCTCGACGGAAGGATCGCGACGCGCACCGGCGACTCGCGCTGGGTCACCGGCGAGGAGGCCCGCGCCGAGGTGCACCGCCTGCGCGACGTGGCGGACGCGGTGCTGGTCGGCGCCGGGACGGCGCTCGCCGACGACCCCAGGCTCACGGCGCGCCTGCCGCGTGGGCGCGGGCGCGATCCCGTCCGCGTCGTGCTCGACTCCGAGCTGAAGCTGCCGCGCCGGCTCGCGCTGTTCCATCCCTCGTCTTCGGCGCCCACCCTCGTCGCTCACGTCACCCACCGCGCCCCGCGCTTCGGCGCCGGGGTCGAGGCCCTGCGCTGCCGCTCGACGTCCGACGGCCACGTGGACCTCGACGACCTCCTGACGAAGCTCGCGCGGCGCGGCGTCACGCACCTCCTCGTCGAGGGCGGCGGTCAGGTCTCTGCGAGCTTCCTCCGCGGCGCGCTCGTCGATCGGATCGTCCTGTTCGTCGCGCCGAAGATGGTGGGCGGGGACGGCATTCCCTGGCTCGGGGGCCCCGGCGTCGCGCGGATGTCCGACGCGATCCCGCTCGAGGTGCACGAGACGCGGCGCGCGGGCGACGACATCGTCATCGTGGGCACGCCGGTGTACGGACGCGGGCGGCGGGTGCGCGCTGCGCGGCGGCGCTGACGCGCGGACGGCGGCGCCGCCGAGTCGCCGGCTCACGCCGCGGCGATCGACGCGAGCGCGCTCCCCGGCACGCGGACCGCGAGGAGCCCGTCGGCGGCGCGCATCACCGCCTGGTACTGCGTGTGCCCGCGGACCGCCGGCGCGAGCACCGCGAGCGCGTCGTCCACCCCGGACGGCGCGCGCGTCGCGAGGCCGGTCGTGACCGCCTCGAGCCGGACCAGCGTGTCTCCCGCGTCATAGTCGACGCTGCGGCCGCCGAGCTCCGGTGACGCGTAGTGGTTCGTCACGCAGACGGCGCCGCCCGCGCAGCGGCGCACCCCCGCCGCTCGCGCCGACCGCTCGAGGACGCAGGCCTCGCCGGCGCGGATCCCGGCGACGGTGAGCAGGACTGGCGCGAGGAGCGGCACGTCGCGGAGCAGCGTCACCGCCCCGTCGAAGTCGCGCGCCCGCTCCAGCGCGTGGCGCACCGCCCACGCGACGGGCAGGGCGCCCCTCGCGGCGCGCGCGAACAGCCGTCCGAACCCGTCCCGGCGGTCCTTCACGAAGTTCACCGAGATCGAGAACCGGCCCGGCGCGACCGCCGTCAACGCGCCGGTGAGGCCGGGCCAGCCGACCGACAGGTACGGACCGGCAGGCGCGCCGCGCACCCTGAACACCACCGGATGCTCGCGCAGGAGCTCTCCCGGGAAGTGCCAGTCGAGGTTCCTCGCGTGGAGCGGCGCCTCGCCGGCGGCGGCGGTGACGAACGTCGAGCAACCGAGGGGCGCCACCATGCGGAGCGGCGCCGTGGCGGCCACGTCATAGGCGAGGTTCGCGAACAGGAGCGCCGCGCGTGGGACGCCGAGCTCGGCCGCCATCGCCGCGATCTCGGCCGCGTGGGCGCCGCAGCGATGTGCGACGATCACCGACAGGAGCCGCCGGAGCGCGGTGAAGCCGATGCGGCCCGCCCGGCCGCGGGCGGCGGTGGCCTGTTCGAGGCATTGCCTGTCGAACCCCTCCAGCAGCCGGAGCGCGGCGCCCCGGTGCTCCGCGAGGGCGACGCACCACCCGCGACCGTCCGCGAGGTCGACGTCCACCAGGTCGAAGGCCATCGCCGCGAGCATGCCACGGGCGCCGTCCGGCGCGCGAAACCCCGGACGACGCTGGCGATTACCCCCAGCCAAGGCTAGGATTCGACCCCCGATGTTCACCGGCCTCATCACCGACGTGGCGACCGTCGAGCGGATGGTCCCCCGCCAAGGCGGGGTGCGCCTCACGGTCCGTCCCGACCGCACCGACGTGTCCACGCTCGTGCTCGGAGAGAGCATCGCCTGCTCCGGGCCGTGCCTGACGGTCGTCGAGCGGGGAGAGGGGCTCGTGTCGTTCGACGCGGTGCCGGAGACGGTCGCCCGGACCACCGTGGGCGGCTGGCACCCCGGGACGCGGGTCAACCTCGAGCGCGCGATGGCCATCGGCGACCGCCTCGGCGGGCACCTCGTGCAGGGGCACGTGGACTGCATTGGCGAGGTGGTGGCGCGGGCCGCCGAAGGGCAGGGTGCGCGGCTCACCGTCACGCTGCCGCCGGCGATCGCGCCGCTCGTCGCGGAGAAGGGCTCGATCGCGATCGACGGCGTGTCGCTCACCGTCGCCAGGGCGGCGCGCGACCGGTTCGAGGTCGCGCTCATCCCGGAGACGCTTCAACGGACGACGCTCGGCGCCGCTGCGCCGGGCGTGAAGGTCAATCTCGAGGCCGACGTGCTGGCGCGCCACGTGGCGCGGCTCGCCGAGTTCGGCCTCACCCCCGGCGCGCCGCTCGACGGGTCGCGGCTCGCGAGCTGGGGTTACGGAGGAGGACGATGACGTCGCACGCACATCACGCGGTCGAGCTGGTGGAGAAGGCGATCGCCGCCTTCCGCCGCGGCCGCATGGTGATCATGGTCGATGACGAGGATCGCGAGAACGAGGGCGACCTCTGCATCGCCGCCGAGAAGGTGACGCCCGAGGCGATCAACTTCATGGCGAAGCACGGGCGCGGGCTCATCTGCCTCGCGCTGAGCGAGGACAAGGTCAGGCAGCTCCGCCTCCCGCTCATGGTGGACGAGAACACGAACAGCTCGAACTTCGGCACCGCGTTCACCGTGTCGATCGAGGCCGCGAAGGGCGTCACGACCGGCATCAGCGCGAAGGATCGGGCCCACACGATCCTCACGGCGGTGCGCGACGACGCGCGGCCTGAGGACCTCGCCCGCCCGGGCCACGTCTTCCCGCTGCGCGCCCGCGCCGGCGGCGTGCTCGTGCGCGCCGGCCAGACCGAGGGCTCCGTCGACCTGGCGCGGCTCGCGGGCCTGAAGCCCGCCGCCGTCATCTGCGAGGTGATGAACGACGACGGCACGATGTCGCGCATGCCGGATCTGGAGAAGCTGGCGGAGCGCTTCGACCTGCCGATCCTCTCGGTCGCGGACCTCATCGCGTACCGGATCATGAAGGACTCGCTCGTGCGGCGCGCGGCGCAGGCGCCGCTGCCGACGATCTACGGCGAGTTCACGGCGGTCGCGTACGAGAACGACATCGACCGCCACCAGCACGTCGCGCTCGTGAAGGGGAAGTGGCGGGACGGCGACTCGGTGCTCTGCCGCGTCCACTCGAAGTGCCTCACCGGCGACGTGTTCGGGAGCGAGCGCTGCGACTGCGGCCCGCAGCTGCACGCGGCGCTGCGCCAGATCGAGCGCGCCGGGCGCGGCGTCCTGCTCTACCTCGACCAGGAGGGCCGCGGCATCGGCCTCGCGAACAAGCTGAAGGCGTACAACCTCCAGGACGAGGGGTACGACACTGCCGAGGCGAACGTGCAGCTCGGGTTCAAGCCCGACCTCCGCGACTACGGCATCGGCGCCCAGATCCTGCGCGACCTCGGCGTCCGCAAGATCGAGCTGCTCACGAACAACCCGAAGAAGATCATCGGGCTCGAGGGCTACGGCCTCGAGGTGGTGAAGCGCGTCGCCATCGAGATGCCCGCCACGCGCAGCAACCGCGCGTACCTGATCACGAAGCGCGACAAGATGGGGCACCTGCTCACGCTCGCCGCCGCGGAGCGCGCGCCCCGGCGTCCGAAGAGCCGGGTCTCGCCCGCTCCCGCCGCGAAGGCGAAGGGGAAGAAGCGATGAACGTCTACGAAGGTTCGCTGGTCGCGACCGGGCTGCGCTTCGGCGTGGTGGTCTCGCGGTTCAACTCGCTCATCACCGAGCAGCTCCTCGCCGGCGCCATCGACGCGCTGAAGCGGCACGGCGCCGACGAGACGACCGTGGACGTCTTCCGCTGCCCGGGCACCTTCGAGCTGCCGGCGCTCATGCGCCGCGTGGCGCTCTCGGGCCGCTACGACGCGGTCATCGCGCTCGGCGCGGTGATCCGCGGGGGCACGCCGCACTTCGAGTACGTCGCCGCCGAGGCGACGAAGGGCGTCGCGCACGTCTCCATGGAGGCGGCCTGCGCCGTGACGATGGGCGTCCTCACGTGCGACACGATGGAGCAGGCGCTGGAGCGCGCCGGCGTCAAGGCCGGCAACAAGGGCGCCGAGGCGGCCGTCGCCGCCATCGAGCAGGCCAGCGTCTTCCGCGCCGAGGCGAAGCTGTCGCGCGGCAAGCGCACGGAGGGGTGATGTCGCACGCGAAGCGCACCAAGGCCCGCGAGCGCGCGATCCAGGCGCTGTACCAGATCGACGTCGCCGCGACGGACCTCGACGAGGCGCTCGCGCGATTCTGGAGGAGCTTCGAGCCCGTCGAGCGCGAGGTGCAGGTGGTCGCCGAGCAGCTCGTGCGCGGCGTCGCGGCGCACCGCCGCGAGATCGACGACGCCATCGAGAGCGTCTCGACGCACTGGCGCCTCGACCGCATGGCGAAGGTGGACCGCAACGTCCTGCGGCTCGCCGTGTTCGAGCTGCGGAGCTCCGACGTGCCGGTGAAGGTCGTCATCAACGAGGCGATCGAGCTCGGCAAGAAGTACGGCAGCGAGAGCTCGGGCGCGTTCGTGAACGGCGTGCTCGACAAGATCGCCCAGTCGCTCCCGGCCGCGAGGCGCGGCGAGGCGGAGAAGCGCTGATGCGGATCGAGCTCGCCGAGCTCGGTCTCGCTGCGCTCGACGCGCTCGACGTCGAGGCGCTGGCGCTGCCGGTCGGTCCCGAGCGGCCGCTGCAGGGGCTCGCGGGGTACGTGGACTGGCGCCTGTGTGGGGCGGTGTCGCGCACGATCATCTCCGGCGCGTGGGACCCGTCCGACGGCGGGGCGCTGCTGCTCACGTCCGCCGGGCGCGTGCCGCCGGTCCGCGTGTTCTGCTTCGCGGTGGCGAGCCCGCTCGACGTCGCAGGCCTCGCCAGCGCCGCCGACCGCATCTGCGGCGCGATGCGGCGCGCAGGGAGCGAGGCCTTCGCGAGCGCGCTCCCGCCGCATTCCCCGGCGCTCGCGGCCGACGCCGCGCGCGCGTGGCTCGAGGCGACGCTGAAGCACGGCGTCGAGCGGCAGGTCCTCCTCGGCGATCCGCGGGCGCTGCACCGGGACCTCACGGCGGCGCGAGACGCGCTCGGCGCGAGCGTCGAGATCCCGGCGCCGGTCTCCCGCGTGACGATGCCGGCGAGGCCCGTGAGCTTGCCCCCTTACGGACCCGTGCTACGATAAATCCGCCTCTTCCCTGAGCTTTCTGGGTGGGGCTCCGGCATGGCCGACTCCTCCTCCCAGAAGGCTCTCTCCGAGTTCGTCTCCGAGGCGCAGGAGACGATCGAGGCGCTCGATCGGGAGCTGCTCCGGCTCGACGACGTGCGCGGCGGAGGCGAGGCCGATCCCGAGGTCCTGAACGCGGTCTTCCGCGCGGCGCACACGCTGAAGGGCCTCTCGGCGATGTTCGGCGTCGACCGCATGGCGACGCTGGCGCACGCGCTCGAGGATCGGCTCGACGCGCTGCGGATGGGCCGTCAGCAGCTCGCGCCCGCGACGCTCGACCTGCTCCTCGCGACGCCCGATCTCTTCCAGCGCGTCATCCAGGAGGTGTCGGCCGGCGCTCCCGCCAGCACCGCCGCCGCCGCCGAGCAGCTCGCCGCGAGGCTGCGCGAGCCGGTGGCCGCCGCGGCGTCGGCGTTGCCGGATCCGGTGGCGAGCTGTGGCATCGACGCGAGCGTCGTCTCGGTCCTGACCGAGTACGAGGAGCACCGGCTCCGCTCGAACCTGGCGAAGGGGCTCGGGCTCTACCGCGTGCGCGTGGCGTTCGACATCGCGTCGTTCGACACCGGGCTCGACGATCTGAAGCGGCGGCTCAAGCCCCACGGCGAGGTCGTCGCGACGCTGCCGTCCACCGACGCGTCCGATCCGGCCGCGATCGGGTTCGACGTGCTGTTCGCCTCGGCGGGCGGGCTCGACGCGGTTCGCCGCGCCGGCGGTCCGAACTCCTTCGTGCTCGAGCTCTCCGGCGCGAGCGGGGCCGCCGCGCCGGCCTCGAGCGGAGCCGCCGCCGCCTTCGCGAGCTCCGGCGCCGACGCATCGACGGCCGCCGCCGCGACGGCGCAGGGCGCCGATGCCGCCGAGCACGCCCCGGAGGAAGCGCCGGCCGCGCACCCGAACGGCGTCGACTCGTCGCTCCGGTCGGTGTCGCAGGCGGTCCGCGTCGACATCCGCAAGCTCGATCGCCTCATGAACGTGGTCGGCGAGCTCGTGCTCGTGAAGACGAGCCTCATGCGCCTCGCGGAGCGGCTGCGCTCCGGCGAGCAGGGAGGGACCCTCGCGCTCGAGCTGCACCGGGAGAGCCGCAGCCTGGAGCGAAAGCTCGCCGATCTGCAGTCCGGGATCCTCGAGGTCCGGATGGTCCCGGTCGGGCAGATCTTCGACAAGCTCTCGCGCATGGTCCGCAAGCTGACGCGCGATCTCGACAAGGAGATCGACTTCCAGGTGCGCGGGAGCGACGTCGAGCTCGACAAGCTCATCATCGAGGACCTCTCCGATCCGCTGATGCACCTCATCCGCAACGCCCTCGATCACGCGATCGAGGCGCCGGAGAGGCGGCTCGCGGCCGGCAAGCCGCCGGCGGGGCGCGTGACGCTCTCCGCGTCGCAGAAGGGGTCGCACGTCCAGATCGTGGTCGAGGACGACGGCGGCGGGATCGACGAGGGCCGCATCCGCGAGGTGGCGGTCCAGCGCGGGCTCGCGCCCGCCGACGCGGTGGGGCAGATGTCCCACCGCGAGGTGATGAACCTCATCTTCGTGCCGGGGTTCTCGACCGCGCGACAGGTCACCGCGCTCTCGGGCCGCGGTGTCGGCATGGACGTCGTGAAGAACAACATCGCGAACCTGTCCGGCATCATCGACCTCACGTCGGAGCCGGGGAAGGGGACGCGGTTCGAGATCACGCTCCCGGTCACGCTCGCGATCATCCGCGCGCTGGTGGTCGGCGTGGCCGGCCGCACGTACGCGGTGCCGCTCAACAGCGTCCTCGAGATCCTCACCGTCGCGCCGTACGAGCTCCGCACCATCGAGACGCGCGAGGTGCTGAGCCTGCGCGGTTCCACGCTGCCGCTCGTGCGCCTCTCGCGGCTCTTCGACCTCGGCACGCCGCCCACCGACGGGCCCATGTACGTCGTCGTCGTGGGGCTCGCGCAGGAGCGGCTCGCGGTCGCGGTGGACTCGCTCGTCGGGCAGCAGGACATCGTCGTGAAGCCGCTCGGGCGCGCGCTGCAGGGCATCCGCGGGATCGCCGGCGCGACGGACCTCGGCAACCGGCAGACCGTGCTCGTCCTCGACGTCGGCGCGGTGATCGAGGAGGTCGTCCGCGGGGAGAAGCCGCTCCTCGAGGCGGGATAGCTCCGCATGTACCTCGAGCACTTCGGCCTCGCGCGCAAGCCGTTCTCGAAGACGCCCGATCCCGCGTTCCTCTACCCCTCGCGGCGGCACGCCGAGGCGCTCGCGCGGCTCTCGCACGCGGTCGAGGAGCGCGAGATCGCGGTCCTCACGGGCGACATCGGCGCGGGCAAGACCACGCTGTCGCGCGCGCTCGTGGACGCGTTCGCCGACCGCTGCCGGTTCTCGCTCGTCGTGAACCCGGCGCTGCCGCCGTCGCAGCTCCTCGACGCGATCGCGCAGGGCTTCGGGCTGCCGGAGCGCAGGCGCAAGGCGGACACCTTCGCGGCGCTCGGCGAGCACTTCGCGACCCTCGACGCCGCCGGCCTGTTCGCGGTCGTCATGGTGGACGAGGCGCAGCTCCTCGCCGGCCGCGCCGCCTACGACGAGCTGCGGCTGCTCACGAACCTCACCGCGGACGATCGCGGCCTCGTCGGGCTCGTCCTCGTCGGCCAGCCCGAGCTCAGGCAGCGGCTGCGCGACCGCGGCGGCGACGCGTTCGAGCAGCGCGTCGGCGTCGCGTACCACCTCGGCCCGCTCGACGCGGAGGAGACGGGCCGCTACCTGGCGCATCGGCTCGGCGTCGCCGGGCGCGCCGAGGCGCTGTTCGACGACGGGGCCGTCGCCGCCATCCACGCGGCGAGCCGCGGCATCCCGCGCCGCGTGAACCAGCTCGCGGCGAGCGCGCTGCTCGAGGGGTTCGCGCGCGACGCGACGACCATCGACGCGGACACCGTCGAGGCGGCGGTATCCGACATGGACGCTTATCTGGGCACGCGCAGCGCCTGAGGTACACTCGGGCGGCCGATGGATTTCCTCGAGATCCGCAGGAAGGCGAAGGAACGCGCGGAGGCCCGCGGCCGTGGCGCCGCGCCGTCGCCCATGCCCGCGATCTCGACGCGCGTGCCGATGGAGAGCCCGGCGTTCGCGCCGTCGCCCGAGCGCGTCGCGGTGGAGCGCCCGACGGCCGCGGCGTCGCCCGATGCGGCGATCCGCTCCAGCGACTTCCCGGTCCCGGATCTCGCGCGCCTCGAGCCCCTCGACGCGGTGGTCGATGCGATCCCGGTGCCCGGCGGCGCGCTGACGCCGATGCCGGATCTGCCGCCCTGGAGCGAGGCGCTCGGCGACATCCCCGAAGCGCCGGCGGACCTCGCCGACGCGGCGCGATCCCTCGCCGACGCCCAGGAGATGTCGAGCGTCCTGGCCCCGACTCTCGGCCCTGCGACGCTCGGCGCCACGACTCTCGTTGCCACGCCTCTCGTTGCGCCACCGGTCGTGGCTCCGCCTGCGCCGGGCCCGGCCGCGAACGACCCGCTCGACGAGTTCTTCTATCGCGAGGACGAGACCGCGCCGGGCGTGACCGACCTCGACTTCAGCGCTCCGCCGGCTCCGGTCGAGGTCGAGGTCGCGGATCCGCGCCGCGAGTTCCTGACGTTCTTCCTCGGGCTCGAGGAGTACGCGGTGGAGATCGAGCGGGTGCGCGAGGTGCTGAAGGCGCCGGCGGTCACCGACGTCCCTCGGGCGCCCCGGCACGTGCTCGGAGTGATCATGATCCGCGGCGACGTCATCGCCGTGTTCGATCCTCGCCGGCGGCTCGGCCTGCCGGAGGTGGATCGCCCGGGCTCGCCCCGCGTGCTCGTCTGCGACGACGGCCTCGGTCCGATCGGCCTCATGGTGGACGCGGTGTCCCAGGTCGTCCGGCTGCGCCGGTCGGAGATCGAGCCGCGCCCGCAGGGGATCGGCAACGTCTCGGCCGACTACATCTCGGGCATCGGCCGCCAGGCGGGCCGGATGTTCATCGTCCTCGATCTCCCCGTCGTGCTCCGCGGCAAGGCGCCGAAGGCCGAGGAGGAGGCTCGCCCGTGAGCGCGGCTCGAGAGCGAGATCGCGCTCCCGACGAGGCCCTCGTCGAGCTCTGCGCCTTCCGCGTCGGCGAGGAGGAGTACGTCCTCGACATCCGGCGCATCCGCGAGATCATCCACCCGCAGCCGGTGACGGCCGTCCCGCGCGCCCCCGCCTGGATGGAGGGCGTCATCGATCTGCGCGGCGAGGTGCTGCCGCTGATCGACGTGCGCAAGCGGCTGGGCCTGCCGCCGCGCACGAGCAGCCGCCGAGCGAAGATCCTGATCGTGAACGTCGCCGGTCGCATCCTCGGGCTCCTCGTCGACGCCGTGTCCGAGGTGGTCCGCATCCCGCGCTCGGCGATCGGTCCGCCGCCGGCGCTGCTGGCGCAGACGGCGAGCGGCGCGCGCCTCTTCCTCGGCGTCGTGGGCACCCGCGCGTCGGCGGCGAACGTGCGGCCCGGCCGCGCCCAGCCGCGCCCGCAGGCGCAGCATCCGAACCGTTCGCGCGGCGTCCCGCAGGTGGAGCGCCTGAGGCTCCTCCTCAACGTGAAGGCGCTCATCGATCCGTCCGTCGTCGCCGCGCCCGCGACGGCGGCGCCTCCCGAGAGGCGTTCGCCGTGAGCGGCGGCGGTCCGTCGCCGGACACCGGCTCGGAGGAGGCTCGCTACCGGGCGGTGCTGGGGCTCGATCCCTCTCGCGCCGACGGCCTCGCCGAGCTCCTCC
>DASSQI010000076.1:0-4245 GCA_035702585.1 Anaeromyxobacteraceae bacterium | reverse complement strand
CCGCACGCGAGGCCGCGCGCGAGGCCGCGCAGCGCTGACGGACGCCCGCGACGCGATTCCCGCCGCGCCGCGCTCCTCCGCGTACGAGCTCGTGCGCCCTCGACGCCCCCACCCCCTTTTGGCTGCACCCGCTCCGCGCCGGGCGCGGTAGCGTCGAGGATCACGGTGCGTCACCTGACGCGCCTGACAGGGAGTCACGCGATGTCGTGGTGGGCATGGATCCTGTTCGGACTCGCCCTGCTCGTCGTCGAGATGATCACCCCGGGCGGCCTGTTCGCGCTGTTCTTCGGTCTCGGGGCGCTCGCCGTGGGCCTCCTCGTGCTCGCCGGCGCGTCGGGTCCCGCGTGGCTCCAGTGGTTCGTCTTCGCGGGAGTCTCGCTCGCGCTATTGGCCGCGATGAGGAGCCGGCTGAAGAAGGTGCTCAACCGCGGGCGCACGGACGTCGACTCGATCGTCGGAGAGGTCGCGGTGCCGGTGTCGGCGCTGGAGCCGCAGGGCTTCGGCAAGGCCGAGCTGCGCGGCTCGGTGTGGCAAGCGCACAACATCGCGACGGTGCGCCTCGAGGCGGGCCAGCGCTGCCGCGTCGAGCGCGTCGACGGCCTGATGCTGTTGATCGGGCCATAGCGGAAACGGAGACTGCCGTGGACACAATGATGGTGCTGGGCGTCATCATCGCCGCATTCGCGATCTTCGTCGTGGTGAAGACGGCGGTCGTGGTCCCGCAGCAGAGCGCGTACGTCGTCGAGCGCCTCGGCCGCTTCGCCGGCGTGCTGGAGGCAGGGTTCCACATCCTGCTGCCGTTCTTCGACGTGATCCGCTACCGCCACACCCTCAAGGAAGAGGCGATCGACATCCCCGAGCAGATCTGCATCACGAACGACAACGTGCAGGTCGGCGTCGACGGCATCCTCTACCTCAAGGTGCTCGACCCGCAGCGCGCGAGCTACGGCATCACCGACTACCGCTTCGCCATCGTGCAGCTCGCGCAGACGGCGCTCCGCAGCGAGATTGGCAAGATCGTCCTCGACCGCACCTTCGAGGAGCGCACCAACATCAACTCGCAGGTGGTCACCGAGCTCGACAAGGCGTCGGGGCCCTGGGGCATCAAGGTGCTCCGCTACGAGATCAAGAACATCACTCCTCCGAAGGACATCCTGGCGGCGATGGAGAAGCAGATGCGCGCCGAGCGCGAGAAGCGCGCGGTGATCCTCGCGTCCGAGGGCGAGCGCGACGCGGCGGTCAACACCGCCGAGGGGCGCAAGCAGCAGGTCATCAAGGAGTCCGAGGCGAAGCGGCAGCAGCACATCAACGAGGCGCAGGGGCAGGCCGCCGCGATCATCGCGGTCGCGGAGGCGACCGCGGAGGGGCTGCGCAAGGTCGGCGAGGCGATCGCCTTGCCTGGCGGGCACGAGGCGGTCCAGCTGCGCGTCGCGGAGCAGTACGTACACGAGTTCGGGAACCTCGCGCACAGCTCCACCACGCTCGTGCTACCCGCGAACCTCTCGGACGTCGGGTCGATGGTGGCGCTCGCGACGAAGCTGCTGCGCCCGGACGGCACCCCCGCGCCGAGCCCGTCGGCTCCGCCGCTCACGACGAACGTCGTTCGTCCGCCGCCGCTCGGGACGCCGCGGTAGAGCGCGCGGCCGAGCGCAGCATCGAGACGGCCGCTGCGGGTTGCCGCGCGCTCGTTGATCAATCCCAGGAGACCTTCCGGATCGGCACGCTCGTGCCGTCCGGCTCGCCACCCGCGCCGCCCACCTCCGTCCGACATGGGCCCTCGGTCGGCGTCCAGAGCATCCTGTCCACGCTCCCGTCCGACCGGACGACGGCGGGAGCCGGAGGCACCTGCTGTTCGGCGACTCCGGCGCCCTGGCCAGGGTTCCACGACCGTGCGTCCCTCGGCGTCGAGATCTCCGGCGAGTCAGCGTCGTCACGCGATCTCACGCCGACGCCTCGCCCGCCACGTCGCTCCCGAGCGGCGCGTCGGCGGCGGCGTCGCCGTCCCCGAACAACGCGATCCGGCGACCTGTCGCGCGCGAGCGGACCACCGCCACCGCGGCCCACGCGCACGCCACGATGACGGCGGCCGCCGGCAGCGCCGCGACCGCGGCGACGTCGAGCTCGCGCGATACGACGAGCGCCACGGCGAACATCACCGCCGTGGCGAAGAAACCGATCACCGCCACGGCGGAGAGATACCGCGCGCGCGACGTGAGACGTTCGTGTCGAGCAAACAGCTCGGCCCTGATGGCTGCCATGTGTTTCCTCCCATGTGTCTGGCCTGAACGGCCGGATGAGCTGAAAGCGGTGCCTGGTCGGACCACCGCTGTGAGACCCGCGTTCTGCACGCGGGCCCCGGAGTCACCGTTCGGGAGCGCCTCTACGCGCGCGCGGCGCGCGCTTCGGCGCGACGGCCAAGCGGAGCGTCGAGGCGGCGCACGCGGCGAGCGACGCGCGATTCGACGTGGCGCGACGCAGCGCGAGAATGGAGGGCAAACGGCATCACGGTACCGGCAATCTAAGCATTGCCGCCGGAAGTGCAACCGGCTGCTCCGCCGGCGGAGGGCCGTGCGGGTAATGCGCAGACACTCGGACGGGCGATTGCGATCGCGCGTCGTAAACGTTAATTTGATCGCACCGTGGATGCTCGTTTCGAAGAACGCGTCGCGCTCGACTGCGCTACGTGGCGACGATCACGTCGGCCGTGTGCCGGCGCCACGGGCCTTCTTTTCATCCGCGCGTCGGGTCCGGCGCGGCGTTCGGCGCGAGGAGCGCCTCGCCCGCATTCCGCAGCCTGCCTCGCACCTCGCGCCTCGACCTCGCGTCAATAGCAGGTCGGGGCGCGCCCCACATCCTCGCCGTGAGTCGGACGACGACCTGTCGTCGCGCGCGCCTCGGCGCTGCGCGGACGTTCGCCGTCCACGAGTGTCGACGCGCGCGCTCGCGCGCCCAGCCCGTCGGGTACGCCAATGTCCATCCGCTTTCCCATCCAGAACCTCGCCGTTCGCGACGAGCTCGCTCCCAGGCACACGCGCGCGTTCGATCCGCCGCGCCGCGCGCTCGTCGTCGGCGCTGCCGGCGGCGTGGGTCACGCGGTCCGCACTCTGCTCGCGCGGACACCCGCCGGCGCGAAGGTGTCGTCGTGGGTCGACGAGATCCTGCTCCTCGACGCCGTCGGCGCGACGGAAGGGCCGCGCCCGGCCCGCTCTCGCTGGCTCCCGCCGCAGCGCATCGCGAGCGCCGAGGGACTCGCCCGGCTCGCGCGCGAGCACCGCGTCGACCACGTCGTCGATCTCTCCTCGCTCGGGACGCTCGACTGCGTCGAGGCGTGCGACGCGCTCGGCGTGGCGTACCTCACGACGAGCGTCGAGCACTGGCCCGACCGGCCCATTCCGTGGACGGAGCTCGTCGGCGCGGTGCTGCCCGGCGCGCGCCCCCGCCTCACCAGGGCGAGCCACCTCGTCGGCAGCGGCATGAACCCCGGTATCGTCAACGCGCTCGCGTTCCGTGGGATCGCCGCCCTCGCGGAGAAGGCCGGCGTCGAGGCGACGGCCGAGGCCATCGGGCTCACGTCGATCCTCATCACCGAGGAGGACACGACCGTCGAGCTGGACCTCCAGGGCACCGGCGACGCGTTCCCGATGACCTGGAGCCCCTTCCATTGTCTGGAGGAGCTGTTCCAGGCCGACGCGATCGTCGCGCGCGACGGCGCGGCGTTCCCCGTCGGTCACGCACCGCACGCGGCGTGGTACCGCGCCCGCTGCGGCGACCGCCACGTCGACGGCATGCTCGTGCCCCACGAGGAGGCGATCACGCTCTCGACGCTCTTCCCCGGCGTCGAGATCGGGTTCGTGTACCGGATCCCGCCCGCCTCGCGGCACGCGCTCGCGCGCTACCCGGGATGCCGCCGTGCCGAGGCGTGGCCGGTGAGGAAGATGTACGCACCGCACGCGACGGAGCTGCACGGGAGCGACCGCGTCGGCGTGCTGCTCTGCACGGAGGAGCTCGGCGAGCTCTGGATCGGCTACGACGTCTGCTCGCGGGAGGCGCTCCGCGTCGGCACCGGCGCGACGCAGCTCCAGGTGGCCGCGGGCGTCCTCGCCGGCTGGAACCAGCTCGGCCGCGCACGGGGGATCCACTTCGTCGAGGATCTCGACTGGAGGGAGTACCTCGCCCTCGTCGACTCGGTCCTCGGACGGCCGGCGATCGTGCACGACGCCGAGGCTGCGCCGAAGTCGCTCGAGG
>DASSQI010000075.1:0-56377 GCA_035702585.1 Anaeromyxobacteraceae bacterium | reverse complement strand
TCGAACAACCGGCGACCTGCCTGATTCCGGGGCGTTGCGCGGGGCGCCCCCGCGTGCTTGCCTGCCAGCGTGCGAGCGCTCGTCACCGGTGCCGGCGGCTTCCTCGGCCGAGTGCTCTCGCGCGCGCTCCTCTCCCGCGGCCACGAGGTCCGCGCGCTCGTCCGGCCCGGCCGCGACGTCCGGGAGCTCGAGGCGCTCGGCGTCGAGCTCGCCCGCGGCGACGCGCTCGACCCGGAAGCCCTCGCGCCGGCGGTTCGCGGCTGCCCGCTCGTGTTCCACCTCGCCGGCGTCCGGCGCGCCGCGCGACGCGAGGACTTCGTCCGCGGGAACGTGCTCTCCACCCGGCTCCTCCTCGACGCCTGCGAGCGCGCGGGTGGCGTGCAGCGCTTCGTGCTCGCCGGCTCGCTCGCGGCGTGCGGGCCGTCGCGCGAGGGACGGCGCGAGGACGACCCGCTCGACCCCCACGAGTGGTACGGCGAGTCGAAGGCGGACGCCGAGCGGCTCGTGTTCACCTATCGTGAACGGCTGCCGGTCGCGGTCGCGCGGCCGCCGCGCATCATGGGGCCGGGCGACCGCGAGAACCTCCTCTTCTTCCGCATCGCCGCGCGGCGCGTCGTGCTGCGCTTCCTCGGCCCCGAGCGGCCGCTCTCCTGGATCGACGTCGACGACTGCGCCCGCGGCTTCGCGCTGCTCGGCGAGCACCCGGCGGCCGCAGGCAACGCCTTCTTCCTCGCGTCGGACGAGCGGACGAGCGTCGTCGACCTGCAGCGCGCCATCTCTCGCGCGGTCGGCGTGCGGCCGCGAGAGATCCCGGTGCCGCCGGTCGTGCTCCGGGCTGCCGCTGCCGGCGCGGACGTCGTCACCCGGCTCAGCGGGCGCAGACTCCCGCTGAACCGGAAGCTCGCGCGCCAGATCCTGGCGCCCGGGTGGACCTGCGACACCACCAAGGCGCGCGACCTGCTCGGGTTCGAGGCGACGGCGATTCTCGGAGCGTCGCTCGATCGAGCGGTCCGGGCGTACCGCGACCTGGGGTGGTTGCGCGCGCCGCGCGGCGAGAGCGCCGCGAGCTGACGAGCCGCCTCACCGCTCGCCGCTGTCGCGGGGCTCGGCCGGTCGCGTCGAGATCGCCTCGCCGGTCGCGGTGCGGAGCGCGTCCACCAGCTCCTTCATCCCGAAGGGCTTCTCGAGGTGCGCCCGCGAGGGCAGCCGCATGTCGACCTTGAGGCCGCTCATCGTGATGACGGGGATCGGGCGCAGCGCCGGGTCCGCGAGCATCTCCGCGAACAGCTCGATCCCGCCCGTGTTCGGCATGACGAGGTCCATCAGCACGACCGACGGCCTGAACCCGTCGCGGAGCAGCTTCAACGCGCTGGCGCCGTCGGTGGCCGCTCGAGCGTCGAGGCGCAGGTCGGCCAGGAGCTCCACGAGCGCGGCCACGAGCTGCCGATCATCGTCGACGACCAGAACCGACATGCACCTACCCTACACAGGCGGGCGGCCGGCACCAACAGTGAACACCCGTCCATGGCGGGGATGACCCACCCGAGCTGGGGAGAACCTTCGGGCCAGCGGGCCGGTTGACCTGGTCAGGCGGCGCTCGTATCGCGCCTTCGCCGCTGCGAGGTCTGCGCCGCGTCCGCCCGGGCCTTGTCGATCTCGTCCGGCAAGAGGCAGGTGCGCCGCGCGCAGTCCGCGCAATCTCCGACCGGCGCGCCGAGGTGCTCGGCGGACGCCTTCGCGAAGCCGTGCTCCACGTGCTCCTCCGCGAGCTCCACCGCGTCGGCCGCCCTCCGGCACCCCAGCGCCTGTGCGTGGAACCGCAGCAGCTCGTTCGCGCCGCAGCGTCCGATCAGGGCATCCCACGCCCGGGAGTACAGGTCGTAGCGGAACTCGAGGATGCGACGCGCCGTGGAGTCGCTCATGGCGAGGTCAGTCTGCGACGGGACCCTGACGCGGAGGAAGGACGGCGCCCGACCACCACGGATGCGGACGTAGTGAAACAGGCGCGGGGGTAAGGGGACACGAAACGGCCCGCGACCTCCACGGAATGGAGGTGCGGGCCGCGCGCCGCCCCGACGGCACTGCGCTTCCGGGAAGGCCCGGAAAGCGGTCCGGGGAGATGAGGGCCGGAGCCCTCATCGCAGGATCAACGGTTCATCGCCTTCACGACGAGCCACACGACGACGCCGAGCCCGACGAGGCCGCCGCACATCATCATGAACTGGCCACCGGTGACGGTCATGCTGCCCACCGCCTCGGTGCCCGAGTCGCCGGTCGCCCGCGCGACGGTCGCGAGGGATACGGTGGCGGCTGCTGCGATACGCCGAACGAGCGCAGTCATCTCACGCCTCAATGGCCCGAGGCCGCGTTGTGCTGCGCGTCCTGCAGGTCCAGGTCGCGCTTGTGGGTCTCCGGCATGAACAGCGAGCCGATGACGAACGTCATGAGCGCGATGGCGATCGGGTACCAGAGGCCGTAGTAGATGTCGCCGGTCGCCGCGACCATCGCGAACGCGATCGTCGGCAGGAAGCCGCCGAACCAGCCGTTGCCGATGTGGTACGGCAGCGACATCGAGGTGTAGCGGATGCGGGCCGGGAACAGCTCGACGAGCCACGCCGCGATCGGTCCGTAGACCATCGTCACGTAGATCGCGAGCAGGAACAGCAGGAAGATCACCATCGGCTTGTTCACCTGGCTCATGTCCGCCTTGGCCGGGTAGCCGGCGGCCGTGATGGCGGCGCCAGCGGCCTTCTCGAACTCGGCGGCCTTCGCCTTGAACTCGGCGGGAGGCAACCCGGTCCCGGCGAAGCTCGCGATCGTCGTGTTGCCGATCTTGACGGACGCCACCGTACCCGAGGGCGCGCTCTCGTTGCTGTACGGAATGGCCTTCTTGGCGAGGAAGCCCTTCGCGACGTCACAGGAGCTCGTGAACTTGCGCTTGCCGACCGGGTCGAACTGGAAGCTGCAGTCGTTCTCGGCCGCGATGACCGTGACGGGGTTGTTGGCCTGCGCCGTGAAGATGGCGGGGTTCGCGTACTTCGTGAGCGCCTTGAAGATCGGGAAGTAGGTGAGGGCGGCGATGAGGCAGCCGGCCATGATGATGCGCTTGCGGCCGATCTTGTCGGACAGCGACCCGAAGACGATGAAGAACGGGGTGGCGAGGACGAGCGCGATGGCGACGAGGATGTTCGCGGTCTGCGGCTCCATCTTCAGCGTCTGCAGCATGAAGAACAGCTCGTAGAACATGCCCGTGTACCAGACCACGCCCTGGCCGGCGACGCCGCCGAACAGCACGAGGAGCACGATCTTCAGGTTGCCCCAGCGGAGGAACGACTCGGTGAGCGGCGCCTTCGACGACTTGCCCTCGGACTTCATGCGCTTGAAGACGGGCGACTCGTTCAGCTGGAGGCGGATGTACACGGAGACGGCGAGCAGCACGACCGAGAGGAGGAACGGGATGCGCCAGCCCCACACCTCGAACTGCGGCCCGAGCGCGAGGCGGCAGCCCAGGATCACGAACAGCGAGAGGAACAGGCCGACCGTCGCGGTGGTCTGGATCCAGCTCGTGAACGCGCCGCGCTTCCCCGGCGGCGCGTGCTCGGCGACGTACGTCGCGGCGCCGCCGTACTCACCGCCGAGCGCGAGTCCCTGGAGGAGCCGCATGGCGATGAGGATGATCGGCGCCATGATGCCGATCGTCGCGTACGACGGCAGCATGCCGACGATGGCCGTCGAGCCGCCCATGATGAGGATGGTGACGAGGAAGGTGTACTTGCGGCCGATGAGGTCGCCGAGGCGGCCGAAGAAGAGCGCGCCGAAGGGGCGGACGGCGAAGCCGGCGGCGAAGGCGAGCAGCGCGAAGATGAAGGCGCTCGTCTCGTTCAGTGCGCCGAAGAACTGCTTGCTGATGATCGCGGCGAGCGATCCGTAGAGGTAGAAGTCGTACCACTCGAAGACGGTTCCGAGTGACGACGCCATGATGACCGTGCGTTCCTCTTTCGAGATCCCGCGATTCGGCGTTGGCAGCGGCGCGGGTGCGCTCATCGACGATGAAACAGCCATTGGGGGTTTCTCCGGGGGCAGAGGGGTGTGGCAGCTCGTCGCACCACGGGACCAAGGTCCCGTCTATGGGACCAAGGTCCTACCACTCCCGTGCACACGCTTTCAAGCATCAACGCCAAAATTGCGTGACCTGCACGCATTTGCTTCGCCGAGCAGTGAGATGGCAGACGACCAGTCGGCACCATGAACCAGCAACAAAGTTCGGAGGTTACGTGACGCTCCTCGGTCATCGACCGATTTTGTCCTCTAGGGCGCGAAAAAATTTGGGTTCCACCTTCGCGGTCTCGCCCGTTTTGCGCGAACGTTGCGCCTCCGTGATGCATTTCTGTCGTCGAGCTCGCGACCGATGAAGCTCGCCCTGTTCGCCGACGTGCACGGGAACCTCGAGGCGCTGAACGCCTGCCTCGAGCACTCGCGCAAGTCCGGCGCGGATCTCCACGCGTTCCTGGGCGACTTCGTCGGCTACGGCGCTGATCCCGTCGCGGTCGTCGACATCGTCGCGGCGCACGCGCAGCGCGGCGCGATCGTGGTGCGCGGCAACCACGAGCAGACCGTGATCGACGCGAGCTCGAGCAGGATGAACCGCGACGCGGAGGACGCCGCCGACTGGACGCGCGAGCAGCTCGGCAGCGCACATCGCGCGTTCATCGAGCAGCTGCCGCTCGTCGCGCGCCTCGACGACATGGTGTTCGTGCACGCGAGCGCGGCGTCGCCGGAGGAGTTCCCGTACGTGCGCGACACGGTGCGCGCCGCCGAGAGCCTGCGCGCGGCGCGGTCGACGTACGTGTTCTCCGGCCACGTGCACGAGCCCGCGCTGTACTGCACGGCGCCGCCGAACCGCATCGTCGCGTTCACTCCGTTCCCGGGCGTCGCCGTCAGCGTGCCGCGGCACCGCCAGTGGCTCGCGATCGTCGGCTCCGCCGGCCAGCCGCGCGACGGTCGCCCTGCGGCGTGTTACGCCGTCGCCGATCTCGAGCGTAGAACGCTGACGTTCTTCCGCGTACCGTACGATTGGCACGCTGCGGCCGCGAAGATCCGCGCCGCAGGCCTGCCCGAGGTGCTCGCGTGGCGCCTCGAGCGCGGAGAGTGAATTCGTGCACAAGCTGCAGGCCGGCGAACACGTCGACCAGTTCCGGGTGATCGAACGGATCCACTCGGGCGGGATGGGCGACATCTACCGCGTCGAGGCCGACGGCGTCGATCTGCCGCTCGTCATGAAGGTTCCGCAGTTCGGCCACGGCGCGCCCGCGTCGAACGTCATCTCGTACGAGACGGAGCTCACGGTCCTCGGCGCGCTGCGCGGTCCCCACGCGCCGCGGCTCGTCGGGACGGGGGAAATCACGACGCGCCCCTACCTCGTCATCGAGCGGATCGACGGCGCGCTGCTGAAGGACTGGGTGGAGAAGGCGCCGTTGCCCGCGGAGGAGGTCGCGCGGCTCGGCGCCGCGGTCGCGAAGGCGCTCCACGACGTCCACCAGCAGGAGGTGAACCACCTCGACGTGAAGCCGTCGAACATCATCGTGCGGCCCTCGGGCGCGGCGGTGCTCATCGACTTCGGGCTGGCGCGCCACGCCCACCACCCCGATCTGCTGTCGGAGGAGTCGCAGCCCCCGGCGGGGTCTGCGCCGTACGTGTCACCCGAGCAGCTCCTCGGCGACAGATCGGATCCGCGCAGCGACGTGTTCGCCCTGGGCGTCATCCTGTACGAGCTCGCGACGGGCAAGCTCCCGTTCGGCTCGCCGACGTCGGGCTCGGCGCTGCGGAAGCGCCTCTACCGCGATCCGGTGCCGCCCCGCGCTCTTCAGAGCGGGGTGCCGGAGTGGCTGCAGGAGGTGATCCTGCGTTGCCTCGAGCCGCACCCGCGCAACCGCTACGCGACAGCGGCGCAGGTCGCGTTCGATCTCGCGCATCCCGACCAGGTCGCGATCACCGAGCGCGGACGCCGCACGCGTCGCTCCGGCCCGCTCGCGACCCTCAACCGGTGGTTCAAGGCGAAGGGCTTCGAGCCGATCACGCTGGCCGCGCCCTCGGCGCAGCTGTCGAGGGCCCCGATCGTGATGGTCGCCATCGCGACGGTTCGCGGCACCGAGGAAGGTTTCGACGCGCTGCGGGAGACCGTGAGGCGCGTCACCCGCGACCGGGGGGCGCGCGTGGCGTGCGTGACGGTCGTGAAGCCCACGCCGGCGCTCGGCGGCTCGAACAGCAGCGACAACGCGGCCCAGCAGCGGCTCGAGCACCTCATCCTGCTCCGCGCCTGGGCGGAGCCGCTGCGCCTGCCCGCCGAGCTCCTCTCCATGCACGTGCTCGAGTCGAACGATCCCGTGGAGGCGCTCATCCACTACGCGCACGTGAACCACGTCGACCACCTCGTCATCGGCGCGCCCCCGCCGAGCATGCCGCCGAAGCTGCGGGCGAGCACGGTCTCCATGCGCGTCGCCGCGGACGCGCCGTGCAGCGTCACCCTCGCGCGATCGTGAGGCCGCGCGTGCTACCGTCGGTGCTCCGATGACGGCGCAGGACAGCCAGGAGCGGTTGCGCAGCGGGCTGCGCCTCGCGGTCGCGCTGTCGAGCCTGCTCATCTACTCCGCGGACACGAGCGAGCACCCCGAGCGGCGGCTGCTCGCGCAGACGGTGCTCGCGCTGTTCCTCGTGTACAGCCTCGTCGTCTACTGGCTCGCGGAGCGCCGCGGAAAGTACGTACCGGGCAGCATCGCGCCCTGGGTGGATCTGGGATGGGTGACGCTCCTCGTCGCCGTGAGCGAGGGCACGAGCTACATCTTCTACCCGCTCTACCTCTTCCCGATCCTCTACGCGTCGTTCGGCCAGGGGTTCCGCACCGGACTCTCGGTCGCGATGGCGAGCGCGACGAGCTTCGCGATCTTCGGCGTCTTCGCCGCGGCGAGAGGGCCCGACATCGATCTCCACACGGTCGTCACGCGCCCGCTGTACCTGCTCGTGCTCGGCTACCTCACCGCGGTGTGGGGCGGCCACGAGGTCCGCTCGCGAGCGCGCCTCGCGCTGCTGCGCGACGTGACGGCGCTCTCGAACCCCCGCTTCGGCGTGGACCGCACCATCGCGCGCTCGCTGGAGGCGCTGCGCGCGTTCTACGACGCGGAGACGTGCTGGCTCGTGGTCGCCGACGAGCGCACCAACCGGCGCTGGGCGCAGGTGGCGTCGCGCCTCCGCGGCGGTGCTGGCGACCCCGTCGACCTCCCGCCCGACCTCGGCGAGGCGCTGATGCCTCCGACGGGCGCGTTCCTCGTGGACGTCCGTTACCGGTGGAGCGGTCGCCGCCAGCTGCACGTCGAGGCGGGAGACGCCGCGGCGACGGAGCATCCGCCGGACCTGGACGTCCTCGACACGATCGTGGACGAGCTCGAGGCCGGCGCGTTCATCTCGGTGCCGTTCCGGTACCACGCCCGCGCCGCCGGGCGGATCTACGTCGTGAGGGACCGCACCATCGCGTTCGACCGCAGCGAGGTGGACTTCATCCGCCACGTGCTCGACCAGGTGGTGCCGGTCCTCGAGAACCTCCGGCTCGTCGACCGGCTCGCCTCCGACGCCGCGGTGGAGGAGCGCCGCCGGATCGCGCGCGATCTGCACGACTCCGTGATCCAGCCGTACCTGGCGCTGCGGCTGGGTCTCGCGGCGGCGCACACGGCGCTCGCCGCCGGCCGCGCGGACGAAGGGGTCTCGCGGCTGCGGCGGCTCGTCGATCTCGCGGACGGTGAGATCGAGACGCTGCGCGGATACCTGAGGGAGCTCCGCGCCGGCGAGACGGGCGCGCCGGGAGGGCCGCTCGACGCAGGCGTCCGGCGCTTCTGCAGCAGGTTCTCGGAGGCGACGGGCATCCTCGTCGACGTGGTGTTCGAGGGCCAGGCGGTGCAGAACGACCGGCTCGCGGCGGAGGTGTTCCAGATGGTCGCGGAGGCGCTCGCGAACGTCCGCCGCCACACGTCGGCGCGGCGCACCGAGGTGCGGATCGACGCCGGGAACGATCGGCTGGCGCTCACCGTCACGAACGACGAGGCGCCGCCCGAGGCGACGGAGTTCCTGCCGCGATCGCTCGGCGAGCGCGCCGCGGCGCTCGGCGGAACGGTGCGCGTCGGCCATCCCGAACGCGGCACGACCGCGGTCTGGGTGGAGATCCCGCTGTGAGCGAGCCATCTGGTACGTCCGTGAGCCCCACGACCGTCTTCGTCATCGACGATCACCCGCTCCTGCGCGAGGCGCTGAACATGCTGGCGGACGCCGCCGGCGACCTCCGCGTGGTCGGGAGCTCGAGCACCGCGAGCGGAGCGCTGGAGCCGCTCCAGCGGCTCTCACCCGACCTCATCCTCCTCGACATCGACCTCGGCCACGAGGACGGGCTCGTGTGGCTGCCCCGCATCTCGTCGGCAGCGCCGCGCGCGCGGGTCCTCATCCTGACGGCGTTGCGGGAACCGGCCCGCGACGAGGAGGCGCTCGGGGCGGGCGCGCGCGGGCTGGTCCTGAAGAGCGCGCCTCCGGAGACGTTGCTGGCGGCGATCAGGGGCGTCGCCGCCGGCGCGCTCTGGTTCGACACGAGCGCGCTGGGTGGCGCGAACGGACAGGCGCCCTCCGCGCGGGGCAAGCTCGCCTCGCTCACCCCGCGGGAGCGGGAGATCGTCGGCCTCATCGGCGAGGGTCTCAGGAACGACGAGGTGGCGCGGCGGCTCGGGATCACCTCGAAGACGGTGAAGAACCAGCTCACGACGATCTTCGAGAAGCTCGGGGTCTCGAGCCGCCTCGAGCTCGTCGTCTACGCGTACAACCACGGGCTCGCGCGCGTCCGCCGCTGAGGCCGGAAGCGAGAAGCGACCCCGAGGACTGGTATCCCCGGGGTCGCCCCTGCTCGACCGTGGTGTGCCTACGTGATGTGCCTACGGCTCGTCCGGATCGCGGATGCCAGGCGTCCGGGTGCTTCGCTCGAGGTCTTCGCGCCTGACCTCCTCGCCTTCCCCTTCGATCCGGACGTTCTCGCGCCGCACGTCGGCGTCGGCGCGCCGCTCCTCCTGGCGCGCGGTGCGCGAGACGCGCACCTGCTCGCGGACGACCGGCCGCTTGCGGATCTCGACCTCCTCCTCGCGGACGGGGATCGACATCGTCCCCTCCTCGAACGCGCCTTCGCCGACCTTCGCGGAGGCGTCCGCGGGGACGCGCTCGACCCGGACCTCCTCCTTCGTGACGGGCACGGTGATCTGGCGGTGCTCGGTCGTCACGTCCTTGTGTACGCGGACCTCGCCCGCCTCGCGCACGCGCTTCTCCGCGATCAGCTCTTCCTCGACGACCGGTACGTCCACGCTCTTCGTCGTCCCGGTGAGCGCGGCCTCCGATCCGAGGTCGGTCCTCGACTCCAGACCTTCGCCACGCAGCTCGCTCGACGTCGCCGCACGCTCGTCGCCGGTCTTCAGCATCTCGTCGGTGAGGCGGAGGTGGAGGTCGTCACCGCGGATGTCGGCGATGTCGTCGTACCGGGCGATGTATTCCTTGGGGAAGAAGAAGCCCTTCTCGATGAAGAAGCTGTCCGGCTGGCACTCCGTCACCTTGCCGAGCTTCGTCCCGTCGGCGCTGTAGACGGCCATGCCTTCTCTGATGTCGCTGCGAGTCATTCGATCCCCTCCCGTGAGAAACGAGTAGACCCAACGCTGCTCACGAAATGCGCCAGGACCTAGCAGCGAGCGCCGGGGGCGCAGTCGCGTACGCGCCAGCCCGCTGCGCGCGGTCACCGCTCAGGTGAGCGGGCCGGACGGCTGAGCTGTGGAGGAGATGGAGGCACCGCCCGGATTCGAACCGGGGAATACGGGTTTTGCAGACCCGGGCCTTACCACTTGGCGACGGTGCCCCGAAAACTGTCGAGGAAGCCCGCTTGTAGCGGAGCCCCGACCCGGCGTCAACGCGCGCGCCCGTCCCTCCCCCGGCGCTGTGGGCCGACCCGGACCTCCGCCCGGCTCACCGCAACACCGCGTTGCCTCAGCGCTTCCACGAGCGCCGGCAGCTCGGCAGCGGCCGAGCGCGCGAACGGCGGAGACACCGTGAGCAGCAGGGCGATGCCGTCCCGCGCCGCGTCGAGCTGGAGCGCCGCCCCGGGGTGCAGCCCGATCTCGACGCGACCCCGCTCACCGGCCCGGAGCACGTCGATCGCCAGCGCTACCCGATGAGCCGACGCCGCCGCCGCGAGCGGCAGACGCTCCGCCTCCGAGCCGACCGCCAGGAGCAGCGAGCGCGGCTGGGCCCAAGGCGTGGTCGTGGCGGTTTCCTGCTCGCCGGCGACCGTCTCCGTCCGGCGCTGCACACCCGTCGCGCGCTGGCCCCGCTCGACGCAGCGGCGCTCCGACGCGCCCCGCCGCAACGCGGCGCCGAACGAGTCCGCCGGTGGAGGCGGCGAGGAGCTCGGCTCGCCCCCGCGGGATCGCGCCGCGGCCACGTTCACCGTCCCACCCCGGCGGCGCTCACCGCGCCGGACGCGCGCGCGGCGAGGCTCGTCCGGTGCGCGTCGAGCTGGACCGCGCGCCGGTCCTCCACCTCGGCGGCGGCGTCGAGCCAGCAGGCGGAGTCGATCAGCGCCTGGGCGCGCGCCATCTGCCGGGCAGCGAGCGCGCAGCTCGCGCGCGATCGCCTGTCGGACGCGAGCGTCCGCGCGTCGGCGGCACGGCGCCGGGCGAGCTCGGCGAGGCGTTGCAGGTCGAGGAGGTCGGCGGGGTCGGTCATGCGCCGCGGAGTTGCAGCCCGGGTGCCGCTTCCGTTCCGCGAGAACGGCGAGGATCCTCCGCGCGCGTGGTCCGGCGCGCGCCCTCCCGTCCGTGGCGCGGACGGCGGCGACGGCCGAGCTCAGCGGCACTCCGGGGACCGGGGCGCGGCGACCGGCGGCGGGCCAGGAGGACCGGCGCCTTCGGGCAACGACCCGGGCGGCGAGCTTGGCGCTTCGGCGCCGCGCCGCCACCTTCGTCGCGGGCGGTTCCTGGGGGCGGGCGATGAGGACGGGACTTGGGTGGGTCGTGGCGGCGCTCGGCGCCGGCGTCGTGGCGTGCGGTGGCGGGGGCGGCGGCAGCTCGACGCCGAACACGATCGAGCAGCCCGCGCCGACTCCCACACCCTCGGCGAGCCCCTCGCCGACGGCGAGTCCGGAGCCGACTCCCACCCCCACCGCGACCCCGACGTCGACCCCGACGCCGACTCCCACGCCGAGCCCGGTCCTCGTACCCCCGCTGACGAAGGACGGCTGGACCTGGTTCGGGACCGAGCAGGGCCTCTCGCCCGACGTCCACGACGTCTCGGCGGACGAGGGCGGCAACGTGTACGCGGCCGGGTACGACGCGCTCTACGCGAAGCGGCGCGGCGATCCCGCGTTCGCGCGCTTCGACGCCGCGAACGCCGGACTCACGGAGAACTGCCACGACGAGAAGGACATCATGGAGGCGAACCCGCCGGATCCGGCCGCGCTGTGCCCGGTCATCTCCGTCGCGGGCGCGCAGCCCGGCCGCGCGTTCGTCGGCCTGAAGGGAGTGGGCACCGACGGCGACACCGACGCGCCCTGGGCGATGCGCTCGGGAGGCGTCGACGTCGTGACGTTCGACGGGACGGCGGTCGCGAAGGAGCGGCACGTGCTCGTCGCGTCGCCGCCGAAGACCATCTGCGAGACGTGGCTCGACCCGCCGGCGAACACGAGCTGCAACCCGTACGACTGGTACTGGTCGGGCGGACGGCTCAAGGCGCGGCAGATCGTCCGGATCGTGGTGAACCACGACAAGAGCCGCCCGACGTCCTACGGCGACGCGCTCTTCGGGAGCAACCACGCGAACATCACGATCTTCGCGGCGAACCCCGAGCGGCGAGGCTGGATCGACTACACGCGCGGCGACCCCGCCTGGGCGGACACGAAGTACGTCTGGGAACACGAGCACGTCGCGATCGCCGGACCGAACTGGGAGTTCCTGACGGGCACCGGCTGGGCGCTGGGCTTCGACCCCGTGGCGAACGTCCCCTACTTCGCGAACCAGTTCCGGATGGGGCGCATGCTCGAGTACGCGACGCGCTCGCACCCGACGTGGAACGGCTGGTGGGGAGAGATCGACCCGCCCTACCCGTACCAGTGGTTCTGGCGCGAGCAGGGCAGCCCCACCGACCCGTCGCAGCGAGACGAGATCCAGTCGATCTCGTTCTGCAAGGACGGGACGATGTGGGCGGGCTCGGCGGCCCACGGGCTCGCGCGCATCGGCCGCGACTGGAGCTGGAGCGCCGTCGCGATTCCGGACCCTGGCGTGAACGGCCCCGGCGCGTGGTCGGTGGCGTGCGATCCCAGCGACGGATCGGTGTGGGTGGGCCTGTTCTGGGGCGGCATCCTCCGGCTGAAGGACGGGGCCTGGTCCCACCCGCTGCCTGAGGGCGCGCCGGCGTTCGCGATGCGGCCGGTGAGGAACATCCAGATCGACGCCTGGTCCTCGCCGCGCGTCGTCTACTTCGCGCACGTCGCGCGGCGCGACGCTTCGGGCGCGGTCACCGCGCCGGGCGGAGTGTCGGCGTACGCGGGGAACTAGCGGCGCGCGAGGAACGGCGGCGCGCCGCTACGTGTAGTCCCGGTGGATGACCTCGCCGGGCCGCGGCTCGCCCGTGAGCAGGCCGAGCGCGTCCGTCAGGATCCACTTCTGCAGCGCGGCGTCGTTCGGCTTTCCGAGCGAGTGACCCGCGACGAAGCCCTTCGGGTAGAGCGCGCGCGGCGGCCGCGCCTGCGCCGTCTCCTCCGGCTCGACGGTGATGACGACGGTCGGGATCCCCAGCATCTCGATCGCCCTCTGCACGGTGACCACCGTGCGGTGGCAGAGCCGTCAGCCGCCGGTGAGCAGCACCACGTCGGGCCGCTGCTTGTCGACGAGCCGCGCCAGCTCGGGCACGGTGCGCTCGCGGAGATCCTTCAGTGCCTGGCTGAAGCCGAGCGAGAAGTGGCTCTCGGTCACGCCGCCGATGCGCCGCTCGGCGCCGAGCTCGCGCAGCCGGTCGATCGGGAAGATGCAGTTGATGTCCTGGTCGGCGCAGGCGTGGTCGTAGTGCGTGTCGTCGAACGTGAGCTCGCTGCCGCTCGCGCTGCCGGGGATGGTGCGGATGCTCACGTCGCCGTCGGTGTTGAACGGCTTGTCCGCGCGTGCGCGCACGGCCGCCGTCGAGACGAGGCAGACGATCGCGTCCTCCAGCTTCCCCTTGAACGGGGTGAACGGCACGCAGTACCGCGAGAGCTCGAGAGGCTTCGGCTCCGGTGTCGCAGCGCTCGGCATCGGTCGTGTCTCCCCTCGAGCTCGCGGTCCGCTCAGCGCAGCTTGTCGAGCGCCGCCATGATCTTGTCGGTGGGCGGCTGCTCGGAGATGTCGTGGATGTCGATGTAGGCGATCTTCCCCTGCTTATCGACGACGAAGATGGCGCGCTCGCAGAGGCCGTCGCCGCGCAGCACGCCGTACTGCGCGGCCACGAAGCCATAGGGCCAGCTGTCCGAGAGCAGCGGGTACTCCAGCGTGCCCAGCGACTTGGCCCACGCCTCCTGCGAGTGGATGACGTCGGTGCTGATACCCAGGACCTGGGTATTTCGCCGCTCGAACTCCGAGAGATCCTCGTTGTACGAGGGCATCTGCACCGTTCAGACGGGGGTGAAGCTCGCGGGGAAGAACGCGATCATCACGTTCTTCCCCCGGTAGTCGGACAGCTTGATCCTCTTCTTCGGCCCACCCTTGCCGGCGCCGTCGCCGGTGGCGGGCAGCTCGAAGTCGGGTGCCTCATCCCCGACCTTGAGCTCCCAGGTCGCTCTCGCCATGGCTCTCCTTTCGTGCAGGGGAACGCGCCGCAAACGTAGCGATCCCCGCGCGGCAAGGCACCGATGAATATGGTGCCCCCTAAAAGGCCCATGCGTTGCCGTCGCGTTGCGGTAGAGCGTGATCACGCTCGCGGGGGCGCCGCATTTCTGGGGGTCTGATGGATCTGCTTCAACGCTTCGCCGCGAACGTCCGGCGTCTGCGCGCCAAGAGGAACCTGTCACAGAAGGCGCTCGCCGAGCGCAGCGGTGTCTCCGTGTCGTACGTCTCGATGCTGGAGCGGGCGCAGCGCTCCCCTCCCCTCGAGACGATCGAGAAGCTCGCGCGAGCGCTGGGCGTCCCCCCGAGCACTCTCCTGGGAAAGTAGCGGCGCGGGAGAGATTCACCGACCGTGATCGTGCGCGTTGCGGCGACGCCGCGGCGGCGGCACACTCGTCCGATGATCACGGGCCTCCTCGCGCTCACCCTCGGTACGTTCAGCATCGTCGCCGCGGATCCCGCCACCGGCGAGGTCGGCGTCGCCGTGCAGTCGAAGTTCCCCGCCGTCGGAGCGATCGTCCCCGCGGCGCGCGCGGGGGTCGGCGCGGTCGCCACCCAGGCGCTCGCGAACGTCGCGTGGCGGGACGAGGCGCTCGCGGCGCTCGCGAAGGGAGAGCATCCGAAGCGCGTGCTCAAGCGGCTCGCGGCGAAGGACCGCCAGGCCCAGGACCGCCAGATCGGCCTCGTCGACGTGCGCGGGCGCGCCGCAGCGTTCACCGGCGCGCGCTGCTTCGACCACGCGAGCCACTTCGTCGGCGACGGCTTCGCGGCCCAGGGGAACATCCTCGCGTCGCGCGCGGTCGTGGAGGCGCTCGCCAGCGCCTACGCCGACGCGTCGCGCGCGAAGAAGCCGCTCGCGGAGCGGCTCCTCGTGGCGCTGGAGGCGGCGCAGCGCGCGGGCGGCGATCGCCGCGGCATGGAGAGCGCCGCGCTGCTCGTGGTGAAGCCCGGCGGCGGGTACGGGGGCACCGGCGACGCGGTGGTGGACCTGCGCGTCGACGACGCGAAGGACCCCATCGCCGAGCTGAGGCGGCTCTACTTCGACGTGCACCAGTACTACTTCGGCCCCACCGTCGAGCTCGTCCACGTCGACGAGCGGCTCGCGAGCGAGCTCCAGCAGTCGCTCGCGCGGCTGGGCTACTACCGGGGTCCCTCCACAGGCACGTTCGACGCAGCGACCCGTCAGGCGCTGGTGGACTGGCAGGGCTGGGAGAATCTGGAGAACCGGGAGGCCCGGGGCGCCAACGTCGACGCCCTGGTGCTGCAGCACTTGCGGCGACAGGCCGCGGAGAAGCGATGATGGCCAGCTCATCCGGAACAGCCCTCAGGACCGATCCGCACGGGATCGACGCCGCGGTCGATCGGGTGCGGGCTGGCGCGCGGAGCTGGGCGCAGCTGGCGATCGGGAAGCGCATCTCGCTCGCGCGGTCGATCCACGCCGGCATCGCGCGCGTCGCCGAGGGGATGGTGCGCACCGCCGCGACCGCGAAGGGGATGCCCGAGGGCTCCCCGGTGGTAGGCGAGGAGTGGACCGCGAGCCCCTACGTCATCCTCCGCGTGCTGAACCAGCTCGTCGACTCCTTGCAGTCGCTCGACGCGCGCGGGGTCACGCCGCTCGGCAAGCGCGGCGCGACGGTCGACGGTCGCCTCACGGCGCGCGTGTTCCCGGCCGACCGGCTCGACTGGGCGCTGTACGGACCGCTGGGGCTCTCGGGTGAGGTGCACCTCGAGTCGGGGACCGACGACGCGGTGCTCGACGCGACGCGCGGCCGCTTCCACCGTTCACCGTGGCACGAGGGCACCACGTGCGCGGTGCTCGGCGCGGGCAACGTGAACTCGATCCCGGCGGTCGACGTCCTCACGAAGATGTTCAACGAGGGCAAGGTCTGCGTCCTCAAGATGAACCCGGTCAACGCGTACCTCGGGCCGTTCTTCGAGGAGGCGTTCGCGGACGCGATCTCCGCAGGGTGGCTGCAGATCGTGTACGGCGGCGCCGACGAGGGCGAGCTGCTGGTGCATCACCCCGGGATCGACGAGGTGCACATCACCGGCTCCGATCGCACCCACGACCTCATCGTGTGGGGCCCGCCGGGCCCGGAGCGCGCGGCGCGGATGACCCGCAACGAGCCGCTGCTCCGCAAGGAGATCACGAGCGAGCTCGGGAACATCACCCCGGTCATGGTCGTGCCCGGCCCGTGGTCCGGTCGCGAGGTCGATCTCCAGGCCGTGAACGTGGCGGGGATGCTGACGCAGAACGCGTCGTTCAACTGCATCGCCGGAAAGCTCCTCGTCCTCCCCCGCGGCTGGAAGCACCGCGAACGCTTCCTCGCGCGCCTCACGCGGATCCTCCGCGTCACCCCGGCGCGCACCGGCTGGTACCCTGGGGCGCAGCAGCGCTGGGACGCCTTCGTCGCCGGGCGCGCCGGAGTGCAGCGCCTGGGCGAGGCGCCGGGCGTCATCCCGTGGGCGATCGCGCCGGGCCTCGACGCGACCGATCCCGCCGAGCGGGCGTTCCGCGAGGAGGCCTTCTGCGCCGTCCTCGGCGAGACGAGCATCGGCAGCGAGGACCCGCACGAGTTCCTCGACGCCGCCGTGCAGTTCGCCAACGAGCGGCTCTGGGGAACGCTCGCGGCGGCGCTGATCGTCCACCCGCGCACGCAGCGCGACTCGTCGACGGGTCCTGCGGTGGAGCGCGCGATCGTCGCGCTGCGCTACGGCACGGTGTGCGTCAACGTGTGGCCGGGCATGGCGTTCGCGATCGGGACCTTGCCGTGGGGCGCCTACCCGGGCGCGACGCTCACGAACATCCAGAGCGGGCGCGGCTGGACTCACAACACGCGGATGCTCGAGGGCGTCGAGAAGGCGGTGCTGCGCGGGCCGGTCCGCACGCTCGTGAAGCTCCCGTACCTGCCGCACCACCGGACGCTCGACATGATGGGCCGGCGGCTCACGCGGCTCGCGGCGTCGAACTCGTGGAAGGATCTGCCGGGCGTCCTCGCGACGGGGCTCCTGGCCTGACTCAGCACCCGGGCGCCGACGAGATCCCCTGCCTGAGCCGGGCGGTCTCCTGGATCTCCTCCGCGAGCTGCAGCGTGCGCGCGACGGCGCGCCTCGCCTTCTCCTGGTCCTCGGGGACGACGGCGTAGCGCCGCAGCATCCTGCGGCCCAGCTCGTGGTGGTACTGCTCGTCCGGCCCGATCACCTCGCGGTACAGGCGCGCGGTCTCCGCGTCGCCGCGCGCGTCGCAGAACTCGGCGAAGACCTGGTTCCGGACGATCGCGAGGCCTTCGCGCGCGTAGGGGCCGGCCGCGATGCGCTCCGCCGGCGTCTCGAGCGACTTCAGGTACCGGAACATCGGGCTCGCGCCGCGCGAGAGCGGATCGAACGAGGTGAGGTCGGCGCCGAGCTCGCGAAGGCGATCGGCGATCAGGCGGTAGTGCCGCGCCTCGTCGCCGCACTGGCGCGCCAGGCCGAGCTTCAGCTCGGCGTCGCGCTCGCCGACGAGCCACATCGCCGCCTCCTCCGACGCCTCGATCTCGTTGCGGAGCGCGACCATGAGGAGATCGCGGATCGTGATCTCGCCCGAGGGCGGCGCCTTCGCTGCCTCGCCGATCTTCGCGAGCGCGCTCTGAAGCTGTCCGTCGAGCTCCGCGAGGAACTCGTCGGGGCCGAGGGCGACTGTGCGGGTGGCCTGCATCGGGACTCCATAACCCGGATCCGGGCCACGCCGCAGCAGCGCGGCGCGGTTCCCGCCGGGGGAAGAGGAATGGCGCGGCTACACCGCGCGATCGAAGGAGGCTGCGCTCACCACACCTCGCAGCGTTCGGCGCGCACCATCCTCGCGCCTGGCCTGCACTGGAACGCGCCCTGGAACTCGGTCAGGTTCGAGAGCGGCCCGTTGACGCGCCAGAGCGGCGGCGCGTGCGGATCCGTCACCGCCCGCACGCGAGCGTACTCGGGGCGGATCTTCGTGCACCACGACTGCGCGTAGCCGAGGAAGAACGCCTGCTCCGGCGTGAAGCCGCCGACGATCGCCTCCGGTGCCTTGCCGGCGCGCGACGCCTGGTACGCCGAGAACGCGAGCTTCAGTCCGCCGAGGTCGGCGATGTTCTCGCCGAGCGTCAGCTTCCCGTTCAGCTTCACGTCCGCGATCGCCGGGTCGGCGACGTAGCCCGCGTACTGCTCGACGACGCACTCGGCGCGGCGATCGAACTCCTGCGCGACCGAGGGCGTCCACCAGTCGGTGAGGTTCCCGTTCGCGTCGTAGCGGCGGCCCTCGTCGTCGAACCCGTGCGTCAGCTCGTGCCCGACGGCCATGCCGATCGCGCCGAGGTTGACCGCGTCGGGCGCTCCGCGCGTGTAGAACGGCGGCTGCATGATGCCGGCCGGGAACGCCATCTCGTTCATGGGCGCGCTGTAGTACGCGTTCACCATGGGCGGGGTCATCAGCCACTCGTTCCGGTCGACGGGCTTCCCGATCTTCGACAGATCGCGATTCACCTCGAACGCCTCGCCGGCGAGGAAGTTCGCGGCGAACGACTCGCGGCTCACCTGCAGCCGGTCGTAGTTCCGCCACGCGTCCGGATAGCCGACCTTGTTCTCGATGCGGCCGAGCTTCTCCCTCGCGCGGTCGCGGGTGGCGTCGTCCATCCAGGCGAGCCGGTCGAGGTCGCGGCCCATCGCGGCCTCCACGTCGGCGACGAGCTGGTTCGTCTTCGCCTTCGCGTCCGCGCCGAAGTGGCGGCGCACCCACGCCTGGCCGAGCGCCTCCCCGAGCGCCTCGTCGGTCATGTCGACGCAGTGCTTCCAGCGCGGCTCGAGCTCCTTCGCGCCGGTGAAGTTCGTGGAGCCGAAGCGGAAGTCCTCGTCCACCATCGCCTTCGGCGCCGCGCGCGCGGCCGCGAGCGCCGACGCCGTGCGGAACTTGAGGTAGTCGCGCCACGTCTGCATCGGGACGCTCCCGAGCAGCTCGTCGATGCGCGCGAGGTACTTCGGGGTCGAGGCGCTGAATGCGCTGAGGTCCGGATGGCCGAGCGCCGTGAGATAGCGCTGCCACGGGAAGCGCGGCGACGCCTTGCGGAGGCCGCCGACGTCGAGCGGGTTGTAGATGCGCTCCGGGTCGCGCAGCTCCTCGCGCTGCCACTGCGCCTCCGCGAGCCGCTTCTCGAGCGCGGCGATCCGGCCGGCCGCCGCCTTCGCGTCCCGCTGCGACATCCCTCCGAGCGCGAGCTGGCGCTCGACGTGCTCGACGAGGCTCGCCCTGATGGCGGCGCTCTTCTCGTCGTCCTTCACGTAGTAGTCGCGGTCCGGCAGCGAGAGCCCGCCTTGAAAGACGATGCCGATGACCCTGGTCGCGTCGCGCGCGTCCTGATCCGAGTAGAGGTGGAACAGCGGCCAGACGCCCTGGCGGTGGAGGCTGCCGATCTCCGCGCCGAGCGCCGCGGCGTCCTTCACGCCGTCGATGCGCTTCCACATCGCCTGGAGGTCCTTCACCCCGCGAGCCTCGACCGCCGCCTCGTCGATGCACGACGCGTAATAGTCCCCCACCTTGCCGGGGTAGCGATCCTCGGGATCCGACCGCCCGGCGGCCTCGGCCTCGGCGATCTCGCGGAGCGCGGCCAGGTTGCGCTCGCGGATCTCCATGAAGCTGCGGCTCCAGATCGGCTGATCTGCCGGGATCTCGGTCCTGGCGAGCCAGCCTCCGCAGGCGAACGCGTAGAAGTCGTCGCAGGGGTCCACCTTGCGGTCCACGATCGACACGTCGATCCCCGGAGCCCCGCGCTGCGGCGCCGCCTCGGCCTGCGTCGGCGGCGGTGCCTCGGCCGGCTTCGCCGCGGAGGGCGGCGTCCCGACCGCAGCGGGCGCCGCGGCGCTGGCCGGCTTCTCGGAGGCGGAGGGCGCGCTGGCGGTCCGGCAGGCGGCGCCCGCGACCGCGGCGAGCGCGACGGCGGCGAGCGCGGAGCGACGGCTGTGGTTCACGCGGGTCTCCTCCCGGCCCGCGCTCCCGGCGCGGCCGTGCGTGGATCGAATCGAACGTGGCATCTACCGGGGTCGGGCGGCGCGCGCATCGAGCCGCGCCTGGCGGCGGGCGCCGGCCTCTCGCGCGCGGCGCGCCTCGTCCTCGCTCGCGGTGAGCAGCATCGGCGCCTTCACCGGCCGGCCGTCTTCGCCGATCGCGACGAACGTCAGGTACGCGTTGCAGCAGCGGATCCGTTCGCCGGTGCCGAGGTTCTCGGCGTCCACCTGCACCTCGATCTCCATCGAGCTGCCGAACACGGCGTTCACGCGCGCGTCGAGGATCGCCACCTGGCCGATGCGCAGCGGCGCGAGGAACGTGAGCTCGTCGATAGACGCCGTGACGCAGATGACGCGGGCGTGGCGCCGCGCGGCGATCGCCGCCGCGAGGTCGATCCACTGGACGACGCGGCCGCCGAATGCGGTCCCGAGCGTGTTCGCGTCGGACGGCATGACGTACTGGGTCATCTGCACGGCGGACGACGAGGCGAGCTTCGCTGCCAACGGCGCGGGCGGCGTGGTCATGCGCAGCCCTTTAGCATGCGCCGGCCCGCGCCGGCGCCACCTCGGCGGGTCGGGAAGCAATGTCGGTCGCCTCTGTTACTTTCAAGGGACCGCGCGTCCGCGGCCAGGAGAATGGATGCCGCTCGAAGTCATCCTCATCGACGTCGCCAACGACCCGCTCACGAAGCTCTACGGCGCGTACCGCACCTGCTACACGCCGAAGACGCCGTCCGAGGTCTGGGAGGAGATCGGCGACGGGCGGATCTCGCCCGAGAAGATCCGCGAGTTCATCCAGGAGCGGCTGAAGACCGGGCACGCGAGCCCGCTCGAGCAGGTGGTCTTCTGGTTCGGCATCAGCGGCGTGTCCCGCGCGCTCTCGCACCAGTTCGTGCGTCACCGGATCGGCATCTCGTTCGAGCAGCAGTCGCAGCGGTACGTGAAGTACAAGGAGGACCGGCTCGACTACGTCACGCCGAAGACGTGGGAGAAGACCCCGGCGCTGAAGGAGGAGTACGACCGCCTCATGCGCGAGATCACCCGCGTGTACCAGGCGGCGCTCGAGGCGGGCGTCCCGGCCGAGGACGCGCGGTTCGTGCTGCCGAACGCGACGCCGACGAACTTCCAGGTGATGGTGAACTTCGCCGAGCTGCTGCACATCGCCGACCTGCGGCTGTGCTGGCGCGCGCAGTGGGAGATCCGCCACATGGTCGCGCTGATGCGGCGCGAGATCATGAAGGTCGCGCCGGAGATCGGCGCGTACCTGCAGCCGAAGTGCGGCGACAAGCGCACCGGCTACTGCGACGAGCCCGTGAAGGACTGGGAGCGCTGCCCGCTCGGCAAGGTGCGGCCGCACAAGGAGCAGATCTTCGCGATGTTCAAGCAGTACCGCGCGGGGAACCTGGTGCCGCTCAGCGAGGCCGACCTCCGCCGGGTGGAGGACGACGGGAACGAGCCCGGGTAGCGACCCGGCCGCAGCACCCCGCAAGGCGCACCCTCTCCGCGGCGCTTCTCGTACGATGCGCCGCGGGAGGCCTCATGCACACGACGAGAAGCGCCCTGACCGCGGCTGCGCCGAGACGCGCCCTGACGGTGGCAGCGCTGCTGCTCGTCGCGCCGGTGGCGCTCGCGCAGACGGCGAACCTCGCGCAGCTCGAGCTGCCCGCGGTGCCGGTCCCGAACGCGGCCGTGGCCGGAGCGGAGGAGCCCGCGGGGTTGTCGGTGAACCCCGCCGCCCCCGGCTTCGTCCGCCGGCTCTCCGCGCAGTACTTCCACGAGGAGCGGAACGACTCGCCGTACCGCGCCGACGCCGTGTTCCTGTCGCTCCCGCTCGGACACCTCGTGCCGACGCTCGCGCTCGACTGGATGCGGCCCGGCGACTCGCCGCGGTTCCGGCGAACGACGCTGGGCCTCGCGCTCGGCGGCGACGTGCTGTCGCTCGGCGGCACGTTCACCTGGTTCCACTCGCCGAACGCCGAGCTGGAGCGGCTCACGGCGTGGGGAGGCGGCCTCACGGTCCGGCCGACGCGGTGGCTGTCGCTCGGGGCGAGCGCGACCGAGCGCGACCTGTACCTCGCCGGCGCGCGCGTGCCGTCGCGCTACGCGGTCGGCGCCGCGGTCCGGGTGTGGAACGATCGGCTGACGCTCTCGACGGATCTGCTCGCGAGCGAGCGCGCGCGGAACGCGTTCGACCCGAACGGCGTCGCGTTCGGGGTGACCGCGGAGCTGTGGCAGGGGCTCGCGCTCGCGGCGCAGGTCCAGACGCCGATCGACGAGCCGACCGCGAACACGGTGTCCCTCGTCGCGCTCACCTGGAACATGCCGTTCGCGGGCTACACCGGCGGCTACGCGAGCCGCGGCGGCTCGCGCGGCGGCGGCTGGCTCGCCGGCGTGCGGGCGTCGGGAGAGGCGTACCGGGCGCCGGCGCGCGAGCGCGGGCGGACGGTGGGCGTGGACGTCGCGCGCGAGCTCGAGCGCGGCGGGTTCTTCGGCCTCGGCGAGAAGCCCGATCCGTTCGGCGCGCTGCTCGCGAAGCTCCGCGACCTGCGCGACGACCCGGCGGTGCGGGACGTCGTCCTCGACGTGCGCGACCTGCCGCTCGGCGTCGCGCGCACGGAGGAGCTCCGCGCCGGGGTCGCGGCCCTCGCCCAGCGCAAGCGCGTCGTCGCGTACCTGCGCGGCGGGCGGGTCCGCGAGTACTGGCTCGCCTCCGCCGCGAGCGCCATCGCGGCGCCGCAGTCGGGCGTCGTGGACCTGAGCGGCATCGCGTCCACGACCCCGTTCCTCCGCGACGGGCTCGCGAAGATCGGCGTCGCGTTCGAGGTGGTCGCCGCCGGGAAGTACAAGAACGCACCCGACCCGCTGGTGCGCTCCGACATGAGCGACGCGCAGCGAGAGGTGACGGACGACGTGCTCGACCGCGTGTCCTCCGCGATCGTGCGCGACGTCGCCGGCGGGCGGCGCGTGCCGGAGACGCGGGTCCGCGAGTGGGTGGACCGCGGGCTGTTCACCGCGTCGGACGCGCAGCAGGCCGGCCTCGTCGATCGAGTCGGCTGGCCCGACGAGCTCGAGGACCGGGGCGGCCGCCGCGGCTCGCGGCGCGAGTACGAGAAGCCGGAGCCCAGGCGTGCGCAGCGCTGGGGCCCGCGTCCCACCATCGCCGTCGTGCCCATCGAGGGCGCGATCGTGCAGGGAAAGAGCCGGCGGGCGCCGTTCTACGGCGAGGTCGTCGGCGACGAGACCATCGCGCGGGAGATCCAGCGCGCCGTCGACGACGACGTCGCGGCCATCGTGCTCCGCGTCGACTCGCCGGGCGGAGACGCGCTCGCGTCGGACCTCATCGGGCGCGAGATCGCGCTCGCGCGCCAGCGCGGCAAGCCGGTGATCGCGTCCATGGGCGATCTCGCCGCGAGCGGGGGGTACCTCGTCGCGTGCGGCGCCGACGCGATCGTCGCGGAGCCGACGACGCTCACCGGCTCGATCGGCGTGTTCGTGGTGAAGCCCGACCTCTCGGGGCTGCTCGCGAAGCTCGGCGTGAACGTCGTCACGGTGAAGCGTGGCGAGAACGCGACGCTGCGCTCGACGTCCAGGCCCTGGAGCGAGAGCGAGCGCGCGGCGGTCGAGCGCGCCATCCGCGGCTTCTACGACGTCTTCCTCTCCCGCGTCGCCGAGGGCCGCGGGATGCAGCGCGCCGACGTCGAGCGGATCGCGGGCGGGCGCGTGTGGACGGGCGCCGAGGCGCTGGAGCGCCGGCTCGTCGATAGGCTCGGCTCGCTGGCCGACGCGATAGCGCTGGCGCGCGAGCGTGCGCACCTCGACGGCGACGAGGGCGTGACAATTCGCCGCTACGAGGAGGGGCGTGGGCTCCTGCGCTCGCTTTCGGGCTCCGCCGCTCCGGCGGACACGCTCGCCGCGGCCGCCCAGCGCGTCCCGGAAATCGCAGCCGCGGCGCTGCTCGCGGAGATAGACGCCCCCGTGGCGCTCCCGATCGAGTGGGTCTCGGGCGGGTTGCTCGACGACCCCGCGGCCCGCTGACCGCCGTGCGATTCGCTTTCATCGCCTCGAGAGTTCTGCTAAAGACCGATTGTCTCCCTCTCGCGAGCGACCTAGGTTGCAGCGAGCAGGAGGCGAGCCCCCGGTCGCCGGCTTCGGAGTGGGTGCGCCGCTCGGCGGCAGCGCCACGACAATAAGATCGGGTGCAGCGCGGAGCCGCGGCACGTCACCGTGCAGCGCGCGCCGAACCCAGACCAGAGAAGGACGGCCGGTGGTTCGATTGACCGCCCGAGCCAGGTAGGACACAGCATGATCGACAATGAGCAGACCCCCTCCCCTGGTGGCGAGGTGCAGCCGGCCCCCGCCAAGGTTCCGGCGCCCGAACCCGAGGCGAAGGCGGCTCCCGCCGACCCGTCGCTGAACGACGGAGACGACGGGGACGGCGACGAAGGCGAGGCCGACGGCCAGATCGAGGCGCAGCCCGGTCCCGGAGGCGCCGGTGGCCCCGCGGGGGCGCCCGGCCAGGGCGGTCGCCGCCGTCGGCGGCGCCGGGGTCGCCGTGGACGCGGTGGTCAGCCCGGGGGCGCCCAGCTCATGGGCCCCAACGGACAGCCGATCGCGCAGGGCGGTGCCACGCCCGGCGCGGCTGGCGCTCCGGGTGGCCAGCCGGCGCCTCAGGGCGCGCCGGAGGCCATGGAGGAGGTCGAGGGCGTGCTCCAGTTCGAGGGGCGCGGCAACGGCTACCTGCGAGACCCGAAGCGGAGCTACCTGCCGCAGCCGTTCGACGTGGAGGTGCCGCGCTGGCTCGTCGACCGGATGCACCTGCAGCCGGGGCTGCTCGTGAAGGGGCAGGCGTCGACGCGGAACATGAAGCGCGTCCTGCAGCGGATCGACTCGCTCGAGAACACCGACCCGATCGCGGTCGCGCGGCGCACCCACTTCCACAACCTCACCGCCACCGATCCGACGGAGAAGCTGCGGATGGAGACGCGGCCCGACGAGCTCGTCGGACGCGTGCTCGACCTCATCGCGCCGATCGGCCTCGGGGCTCGCGCCCTCATCACCTCGCCGCCGAAGGCCGGCAAGACGATCATGCTGCAGCGGATCGCGCAGGCGATCACGGCGAACCGCCCGGACGTCTACCTCACCGTGCTGCTCGTCGACGAGCGCCCCGAGGAGCTCACCGACATGCGCCGCAACATCAAGGGCGAGGTGATCGGATCCTCGAACGACCGTCCGGCGGAGGAGCACATCCACGCCGCCGAGATGTGCATGGAGCGGGCGCGCCGCCTCGTCGAGGCCGGCAAGGACGTGGTCATCCTGCTCGACTCGATCACTCGCCTGGCGCGCGCCTACAACAAGGAGGTCGAGTCCTCCGGCCGCACGCTCACGGGCGGCGTCGACTCGCGCGCGCTGGAGCGGCCGAAGCGGCTGTTCGGGGCGGCGCGCAAGGCCGAGGAAGGCGGCTCCCTGACGATCATCGCCACGGCGCTCATCGACACCGGCAGCCGCATGGACGAGGTGATCTTCGAGGAGTTCAAGGGCACCGGCAACATGGAGGTCGTGCTCTCGCGGCAGCTCGCCGACCGGCGCATCTTCCCGGCCATCGACATCGCCGCGTCCGGCACGCGCAAGGAGGAGAAGCTCTTCCTGCCCAAGGAGATCGAGAAGATCCGCAAGCTGCGCGGGGCCCTCGCGTCCCTGAAGCCGGTCGAGGCCATGGAGCGGCTCTTGAAGAAGCTCTCCGAGTTCGAGAGCAACGAGGAGTTCCTCTCGAGCTTCTAGTCGGGGGGGTGGCCGGCATATGCTGGCCGCGGGGGGTGTTCCCCCTCGCCCTGGTCATGGCTGACGAACGCGTCCTCATCGTCGACGACGACGAGCTGATCCTGCGAGCGCTCTCGCGAGCGCTCGACGTCGTCGGCTACGAGACGCGCTGCTTCCTCTCTCCCGAGGACGCGCTGGCGGCGCTCGAGTCGGCCGACCCGACCGTCATCATCTCGGACTACATGATGCCCGGGCTGGACGGCATCTCCTTCCTGAAGCAGGCGAGGCAGCGGCTCCCGCACGCCGCCCGGATCCTGTGCACCGCCGCCGAGGACTTCCGCGTCGCGCTCGCGGCCGTGAACTCCGGAGAGGTGTACCGGATCGTCGCGAAGCCGTGGCACCAGCAGGAGCTGCTCGGGACCGTCGCGCAGGCCGCGGAGGCGGCTCGCCTGCGCCGCGACAACGAGCGGCTCACCCGCGAGGTGCAGCGCCAGAACGGGCAGCTCCGCGAGATCAACTTCCGCCTCGAGGAGATGGTGCGGCACCGCACGCAGGGGCTCCTCGAGGGCCTCATCTCCGCGCTCGACTACCGCGACGCCGAGACGCAATGGCACTCGCGGCGGGTGTCGCTCTACGCGCGGCGCCTCGCGTCGGAGCTCGGCGTCCGCGAGCCGGATCTCACCGTGATCGAGCACGGCGCCCTGCTGCACGACATCGGCAAGATCGGGATCCGCGACCACGTCCTGTTGAAGCCGGGCCCGCTCTCCGCCGAGGAGTGGTGCGAGATGAAGAAGCACCCGGAGCTCGGCTGGGCGCTGCTGCAGCGGGTCGACTACCTGCGCCCCGCGTCGGACGTGGTGCTCCAGCACCAGGAGCGCTGGGACGGCCGCGGCTACCCCGCCGGACTCGCCGGCGAGGGCATCGTCACCGGCGCGCGCATCTTCCACGTGGTGGACACGCTCGACGCGATCACGAGCGACCGGCCGTACCGCAAGGCGCGCCCGTTCGAGGCGGCGCGGGCGGAGATCACGCGCTGCTCCGGGACGCAGTTCGACCCGGCCTGCGTCGACGCGTTCCTCGAGGTCCCCGAGGACGAGTGGGAGCGCATCCGCCTCGACGTCGAGACCGTCGCGGTGCTCACGGCGGACATGGCGGAGCGACCGCCGCCGGCCGCGCTCCGGGATCGCGACGAGGTGGTCGTCGCGGCCGCGCGCGGCACCGCGCCCCGCGGCTGAGCGCCGGCGGCGCGTCTCACCCTCCGAACAGGTCCGAGACCAGCGCCGAGAGACGCTCGCGGGCGTCCGTCGCCTCCGCCGCGAACGCCCGGATCGCGTCGAGCAGCTCGTCGCTCGTCGCGAAGCGCCGCCGGGGGTCCGGGGCGAGCGCCCGCTCCACCGCGGCGGCGAGCGCCGGCTGGTGCTCCGCGAGCGCGCCGCGCAGCTCCGGCACGGGCCCCTCGAGCGGCGCCGCGAGGCCCGGCAGCGCGTCGCGCGGGAACGCCGGCGCGCCGGAGAGCAGCTCGAACAGGATCGCGCCTGCCGAGAACACGTCGGCCGCGGGCCCCGGCGCCTCGCCGCGGGCCTGCTCCGGCGCGACGTAGCCCGGTGTGCCGAAGATGCCCGGCGCCCCCCGCCCCAGCGCCGCGCAGGCGCCGAGATCCGTCAGCCGCACCGCGCCGTCTCGAGCGACGAGGACGTTCGACGGCGAGACGTCGCCGTGGACGAGGCCGGCGTCGTCGAGCCGGTGCAGCACGGAGAGCGCCGACGCGAGCTCGACCACGATCGCGACCGACAGCTCGGCCGGGAGCCGCTCCCCGCGCTCGCCGAGCCTCGCCAGCACCTGCGCGACGTTCGGTCCGGCCACGTGCTCGAACGCGACGAACCAGGCGCCGTCCTCGCACCCGAGGTCGATCACCGGGACGGCTGCGGGGTGGTCGATCCTCGCGGCGAGGCGAGCCTCGTCGAGGAGCAGCGCGACCGCGTCGGCATCGCCGGCGAGGTGCGCGTGCAGCCGCTTCAACGCGACCTGCGGCCCGCCGGGCGCGCAGGCGAGGAACACCTCACCCGTCGCACCCGTCGCGAGGCGAGCGCGGATCTCGTAGCGGCCGATGCTTCGCGGCAGGTCCATGGGCGGAGCGCCAGGGCGATCTTGCCATTACAATGCGCGAATGGCGACGAGCTGCTTCGGGTGTGGTGCCGCGGTCCGCATCGACGGGCCGGTGGGCCGCCGCACGGTCTGTCCCGAGTGCGACGCGGACCTGCACAGCTGCATCAACTGCCGGCACTACGACGAATCCTCGCCTCACTCCTGCCGCGAGCCGCACGCAGACAACGTCGTGGACAAGGAGGCGTCGAATCCCTGCGATCTGTTCCAGCTCGGCGACGGCGCCTCGCGCCGCCGCGGGTCGCGTGGGAAGGACGCGCGCAGCGCGCTCGCAGCGCTGTTCGGCGACGCACCGCCTCGGGAGGAGAACCCTCGCGACGCCCTCGAGGCGCTGTTCCGGAAGAAGTAGCGGCGCGTGAAGATCGCGACCTGGAACGTCAACGGCATCCGCGCGCGCGAGGCGCAGCTCCTCGACTTCGTCGAGCGCGAGCGGCCCGACGTGCTCTGCCTCCAGGAGATCAAGGCCCGCCTCGACCAGGTCCCCGCGATGCTGTGCGAGATGCGCGGCTACTGGTGCGGCTGGCACGGCGAAGGCCCCTACTCCGGCGTCGCGCTGCTGGTCCACCGCGACGTCGCGCCCCAGCGCCCACCGGTGGTGCACCCGCCGTTCGACATGGAGTGCCGCGTCGCCTCCGCCGAGGTGAACGGGATCACGTTCGCCTCGGTGTACGTCCCGAACGGCGGCAAGGACTTCTACGCGAAGCTCCGGTTCCTCGAGGAGATGGATCGCTGGACCGCCGAGCTCGGCGCCGCGGGCCGGCTCCTCGTCGTGTGCGGCGACCTGAACGTCGCGCGCCCCGACATGGACGTCCACGTGAAGGCCGGCCGCAAGCCCGGCGCCGTCGGGCAGCGCCCCGACGAGCGCGCAGCGCTCGAGCGCGTCATCTCGCGCGGCCTCGTCGACGTCGCCCGCGCGCTGCACCCGCACGACGACCAGCTGTTCACGTGGTGGGCCCCGTGGCGGAACATGAAGGAGCGCAACATCGGCTGGCGAATCGACTACGTGCTCGCGAGCCAGCCCCTCGCCGCCCGCGCCCGCACCTTCCGCTCCCTCCGCGAGTTCGGCACGAGCGACCACGCGCCGGTCGTCGTGGAGCTCGACGCGCCGGCTGCGTCAGGACCCGCGGGGTCAGAGGAGCCTTCCTCCTAGGACGAAGCTCGCGACGCTGAAGTAGATGACGAGGCCCGAGACGTCGACGAGCGTGGCGACGAACGGCGCCGACGCGCTGGCGGGATCGAGGCCGACCCGGCGCAGGACGAACGGCAGCATCGATCCCGCGAGGCAGCCCCACAGCACGACACCCACGAGGCTGAGGCCGACCGTCAGCGCCACGGCGATCGCGTGGTCGCCGTACATGCCGAACAGCTCGTGCCAGACGAGGATCCGCATCACGCCGATGGCCCCCAGGATGACGCCGAGCGCGAGGCCGGCGACCACCTCGCGGCGCGCCACGCGCCACCAGTCGCGCAGCTTCACCTCGCCGAGCGCCATCGCGCGGATGACGAGCGTCGTCGCCTGCGAGCCGGAGTTGCCGCCGGACGAGATGATCAGCGGCACGAACAGCGCCAGCACGACGGCCTTCGCGATCTCCTCCTCGAAGTGGCCCATCGCGGTGGCGGTGAGCATCTCGCCGAGGAACAGCACCGCGAGCCAGATCGCGCGCTTGCGGATCATGTGCGGCAGCGTGACGACGAGGTACGGCGCGTCGAGGGCCTCGGAGCCGCCGAGCCGCTGGATGTCCTCCGTCGCCTCCTCCTGCACGACGTCGACGATGTCGTCGACGGTCACGAGGCCCTTCATCCGCCCCTCGTCGTCGACGACCGGGATCGCGATGAGGTCGTGCTGCGCGAACAGCCGGCTCATCTCCTCCTGGTCCATCGTGTCGCGCGCGACGACGAGGTCGCGGATCATCACGTCGTCGACGCGCTGCTCCGGGCGCGCCGTGAAGAGGTCGCGGAACGACACCACGCCGAGGAGGCGCTGGTCCGGGCCGAGGACGTACGCGTAGTAGATCGTCTCGACCCGCTGCCGCGCCTGCTTCCTCAGGTAGGTGATCGCCTCGTCCACGCTCATGTCCGGCCGCACCCGCGCGAACCGCGGGCTCATGAGGCCGCCGGCGTCGTCCTCGGCGTAAGCGAGGAGCGCCGAGACGTCGCGTCGCGTCACCTGGTCGAGCAGCGCGAGCCAGCCGTCGCGCTCCTCCGGAGGCACGTGCTGGATGACGTCGGCGGCGTCGTCGGGCGCGAGCAGCCGGAGCCACGACCGGCGCTGCTCCGGCGGCAGCCGCTCGACGAGCGTCGCCTGGTCGCGCGACGGCAGCTCGAGGAAGAAGTCCTCGCGCTCCGGGCGCCGGAGCATCCGGAAGCCCTCGATCTTCTCCTCCTCGGAGAGGACGGCCCAGCTCTCCCAGAGCTCGGGGGCGGAGAGGCGCTCCTCCACGGCCTCGACTTCGGTGGTGTTCACGCCGGCCTCCCTCGCGGGCGCGCTGCGCGCCGCGCGCGGCGCCCGAGGCTCAGTACACCGACCCGATGACCCAGTCGAGGTACCGGACGTTGCCCGCCTCGACGGGAACGGCCAGGACCTCGGGGACCTCGTACGGATGGATCTCGGTGATCCGGTCCACGAGCTCCTTCAGCTTGAACCGCGGGGTCTTCAGCACGACGAGGGCCTCGGTCGAGTCCTCGATGCGCCCTTCCCAGCGGTAGATCGACCGGACGGCGGGGACCACGTTCGCGCACGCGACGAGCTTCTGCTCGACGAGCGTCCGCCCGAGCTCGGCTGCCTTCTCCGCGTCCGGCGCGGTGACGAGGACGACGAAGACGTCGGTCACGGCCTCTCCGCCTGTCCGGCCGCAGTGGCTTCAGCGGCCGTCACAGCCCCTCCGCCCTGGAGATGAGCTCCTTCATGATCTCGCTCGTGCCTCCCGCGATCGTGAGCAGCCGCGCGTCGCGCCACGCCCGCGCGACGTCGTTCTCCAGGACGTAGCCCATCCCGCCGTGGATCTGCATGCAATCGTAGGCGACGTCCTGCGCGAGGTCGCAGGCGACGAGCTTCGCCATCGAGATCTCCTTCACGGCGGGCTCGCCGCGCGCGAACAGGTCGGCCGCGTGGTAGGTGAGCCAGCGCGCCGCCTCGACCCGCGACAGGTGCTCGGCGAGCTTGTGCCGCCAGACCTGCATCCGGGCGATGGGCCTCCCGAACGCCTCGCGCTCGAGGCCGTAGCGAATGGCGTCCTCCAGCATGAGCCTCGACGCCGCCACCGCGAGCACCGCCGCGACGAGCCGCTCGCCCTGGAAGTTCTGCATGACGTAGTAGAAGCCCTGGTTCTCCTCGCCGAGCAGGCACCGCGCCGGCACGCGGCACTCGTCGAAGAAGAGGAGCGCGGTGTCCGACGAGTGGTTCCCGATCTTCTCGAGCTTGCGCGAGACGGAGAACCCCTGCACGTCGGTCGGGAAGAGCAGCAACGACAGCCCCGCGTGGCCGGGCTCGCCGGTGCGGACGGCCATCGTCAGGAAGTCGGCGCGCGTGCCGTTCGTGATCCAGGTCTTCGCCCCGCTCACGATCCAGTCGCCGCCGTCGCGCCGCGCCGTCGTGCGGATCGACGCCACGTCGGAGCCCGCGTCGGGCTCCGAGATCGCGAGCGCGGCGATCCGCTCGCCGCGGATGGCGGGCGCCAGGAAGTCGCGCTTCTGCTCGTCGGTGCCGAGGTCGCCGATGACCGGGATCGCCATCTCGCCCTGCACCAGCATCGCCATGTTGAGGCCGGCGTTCCGCGAGCGGACCAGCTCCTCCGCGTACGCGACGACGTACCAGTAGTCGAGCCCGGAGCCGCCGTACGCCAAGTCGTGGCGGATCCCGAACAGGCCGAGCTCGCCGAAGCGCGGGAACAGCTCGCGGGGGAAGATGCCGGCGTCGTCCCACTCTCGCGCGTGGGGCGCGAGCTCGCGCTCGCAGAAGGCGCGCACCGTCTTGCGGAACGCGTCGTGCTCTTCGCCGAACGGATCGAGCGTCTTCATCGGAACACCTGCAGCGAGAAGAGGACCTCGTGCGCGAGCGGGGTGCGCCGCCAGTCGAGCGCGGCGCTGACGGTCCCGAGGTGCAGGCGACCCGACGTCCCGAGCTCGAACGTGGATCCGGGAGACGCCGCCGGCATCCAGCGCTGCCCGGCGCGCGCCAGGAGGGACGCGCGGGCCCCCAGCACGCGGACCGCCAGGGTCGGCCCGAGTCCCAGGCGCGCGCCGCTGCCGTTGACGCCCGAGAGCGCCGCCGAGCCGTGGATCACCGCGTCGCCGGTGAGCATCAGGGTGAGCCGATCGCCGAGCAGGAGCTGCGCCGGTCCTGCCCCACCCTCCGCGACCGCCGCGAGGCACGACCGGCACCCGCCGTCGCGGATGGTCTCGGCGCCCGCGCGCAGGCGGTACGAGAGCCGCCGGTCGAAGCGGTCGAAGTGGTGCAGCGACGTCGCCTCGACGAAGGTCGCGTCGTCGAGCCGGAGGTCGTTGGTGCGCTCGGTCCAGCGGAGCCGGGCCCGCAGGAACTCGACCTGGTACGCGGGGGAGAACCCGGCGGGCGGGTCGACGAGGTCGTGCAGCGCGGCGCGCCACTCCAGCGTCGCGAACCCGCCCTCGCGCGTCGAGCCGCCGCCGCCGAACGCCACGCGGGCCGCGCCGTGGCCGAGGTGCGGAGCGCGATCGCGCGGCACCGGCACTCTCAGCGGCGGCGACTGGACCGGGATCGCGCTGCGGCGGGTGAGGAGCTCCTCGCGCGCGGCGAGCGCGCCGGCGTCTCCGCGCACGACGTCCTTGGCCCGGCGCATGTCGTAGAGGTCGAGCGCCGCGTCGAGCACCCGCGCGCGCGTCGCGTCGTCGGTGAACGCGAGGTCCGTCTGCGGGCGCGCCGCGACCCACTCGACCGCGTGCCGCTCGGCGCGGCTCAGCCCCGCCGCGCGCAGCTCGAACTGCGTCCGCACCGACGGCCGGAAGCGCACCGCACGCACGAGGCCGGGGTTGTCGTAGAGCGCCTTGACCGTCTCGGCCGGGATGACCGGCATGCGCGCCCGCTGCAGGAGGTGGATCCTCGGCGCCGCCGCCTCGAGCGCGCCGAGCACGTGATACGAGCAGTTCTCGGTCAGGTAGTAGTAGTCGAACCAGGTGTGGCCGAGCTCCCAGAGGTGCGCGACGAGCATCGCGACCTCCACAGGCTGGAGCGCGAGGTCGTACTCCCACAGGTCGCGGGACTCGTAGTCCGCGTACTCCCGTACCTTGTAGAAGTACGGGCGCGCGGTGAACTCGCCCCTGAACAGGCCCGCGAGCCCCTTCACGACGTAGAGGAGCGTGTTGCCGGTGTCGACCTTCGCTGCGTAGTCGACGCCCTGATCCAGGAGCTCGTAGCGCGCTTCGCTCGCCGCGATCGCGTCGCCGCTCGCGGCGCTGCGCGGATCGCTGCCGGCGCCAGGCCCGACCGCGACGCCGGCCAGCTGGTCGCCGCTCGGCGCGACCTTGTCGAGGCGGAGGAACGTGTGTCCGAACGCCGACGACGGGTTGTCCATGTAGTACGACGAGAAGACGAGCGTCACGGAGCGCGCGGCGAGGCGGCTCCAGAACTCCTCGAACCTGGGGCAGCTTCGCGGCGGGAGCCGCGCAGGGTCGATCCCGAGCTCGCGCGCGAGGAACGCGAACCGCGCGGGGAAGCGGCACTGCGGGTGCTCGGCCGCGGCGTCCGCCGGCTCCGGCTCGAAGAACGCCGCGAGCGTGGCGTCGAGCTCGGCGGCGGGGTCCCGCTTCCCGCCCGGCGCGAGGAAGAACGCCTCCCCGTCGACCTCGCTCTTCGTGCCGGTGAGGCCGTCGCGCCAGCGCCCGAGGCGCCGCCACTGGACGTGCTCCGACAGCTTGCGCGCGTGCGCCGCGGCGCGGAGCTCCGGCAGGTACGCTGGATCCGGATCGCCCGCCGCGAGCGCGGCGCAGGGCAGAAGCGCGACGGCGGCCGCGACGAACGAGAGGAGACGCATCACGAGGAGGGAGCCCCGCACTGCGGGGCTCCCTCCGGCGAGCCTACATCAACGCGCCGCACGCGAGCGATGCATCGCTCTGGAGCGTCGAGATGACATGCTCCGCGACCGCCTCGCTCGAGGCCTCCGAGAAGTTGGCCTCGTAGCTCTGCTGCAGGGCCGCGCCGACCTTCGACGCGTCCGCGCAGCCAGCGAGGTGAGAGAGGGTCGAGATGGTCTCGCCCGAGCCCCGCGCCGCGTCCTTCGCCAGCATCTCGCGGTTCGCCTCGATGAAGGTGCGCGCGCCGGCGCCACCGACCACGGCGTTGCCGCAGTTCGACGTTCCGAAGGTGATGCCGAACGTCTGGCTTCCTACCGTGCCGTTCGTCGTGGCAGCGAGGATCTGGACGCCACCCGGCTGATCCCCGAAGACCAGCGAGCCCAGACCGCAGCCCGCCGCGCCGTACGTCGACTTCCCGGTCGCCGCCGCCTGCCGCGTGCGCTCGGCGGTGCCCTGCGCGCTGACCGTGGCGGCGCCCGCCAGCATCACGGCGACCAGCACAATGCGTGAAGCTCTCATGAATCCTCCCATGCAAGTGGATCGAAGCAACGGCTCGTCCGATTACCGGGCCGCGGCTGGGCCGGCGCGAAGAAACCGCTCGCCCTGTTGGGTGCCGACCGGACGGGGGGGCGCGTTTTGCGCGTCACTCGTCGTGCGGTATCGGAGGCGCTGGAGTCGAAGCCGCGACCGCCGGACGGCGCCCGAGCACCGTCGCCCACGCGACGCCCACGACCCCCGCGACGATCCCCACGAGGCCGATCGGCGTCACCGGCTCGCCGAGGAGCGGCACCGCGACGAGGTACTGCACGAGCGGCGTGAGCTGCAGCCAGGACGCCGCCTCGGCCACCGACAGCGCCCCGTACGCCTCCGTCATGAGCACCTGCGCGACGAACGAGAGCAGCCCCATGACGCACGCGATCGACCAGCCGTCGATCGCCCGCGGCCACGGATCGAGCGCGAACGGCAGCACGACCGGCAGGCCTGCGATGCAGAACCAGAAGAAGATCGTCGGCGCGTTCACGGTCCCGCGCATCGCGCGGATCACGTTCGCGCTCGTGGCCGCGAACACCGCCGCCCCGAGCGCCGCGAGGTGTCCGACCTCGAACGCACCGGAGAGCCCGCCGCCCCCGAGCACCAGCGCGACGCCGGCCGTCGCGAGCGCGAGGCCGGCGACGAGGTGCATCGTGGGGCGCTCGCCGAACGTGAAGAACGACATGCCCGTCGCGATCACGGGGAAGAGGTTGTAGATGAGGCCTGCCTCGCCCGCGGGGACGCGCGCCAGCGCCGCGAAGTACAGGATGACGACGAGCCCGCCCGAGATGCCGCGCGACACCAGCAGCCCGGTGCGAGCGGGGCGGTAGAGGCCGGACCAGATCCCGAAGGCGGCGAGGCTCACCGCTGCGCCGATCGCGAACCGGATGACCGAGAGGTGCCCGGCGGTGAAGCCGTACTCGCGCGAGAGGCGCCGTCCGAGCACCGCCATGAGCGCGAACGCCAGCGCCGCCCCGGCGAGCTCGAGGCGGGCCACCGCGCGCCGTCGCGACGCGGCGGCCGTCACGACGGCTCCACCGGCTCGACGGGCTGCGTCGCCGTCCGCGCGGACGCCTTCGCCGCGCCCGGCGCCTTGTGGCCCAGCACCGTGCCGTACGTCACGCCCGCGATCCCGAGCAGCACGCCGGCCGCCTCGAGCGGCCCCACCCGCTCGCCGAGCACGACGAGCGCCCAGACGTAGCTCGCGACGGGCGTGAGCTGCTGCCAGAGCGCGGCCTCGGCGACGGTGAGCGCGCCGTAGGCGTCCGTCATCAGGATCTGCGCGCCGAACGAGAGCACGCCCACCGCCGCCGCGAGCGCCCAGAGCCCGGAGTCGGCGGGCCAGGACTGCAGCGCGAACGGCGCGGACACGACCGCTCCCCCGATGCAGAACGCGAAGAAGATGGTCGGCGCGTTGTCGGTCGCGCGGAGCGCGCGGATCGACGTCACCGCGGCGGCACCCAGGAACGCCGACGCGAGCCCCGCGACCTGCCCCCACCCCAGCCCTACCGTCTTCTGCCCCTCGCCGAGCACCATGAACATGCCGCAGGTCACGACGACCAGCGCGACCAGGATGTGGACCGTGGGCCGCTCGCCCAGCGTGAAGAAGGACAGGAGTACCGCGATCACTGGGAAGGTGTTGTTGAGCAGCGTCGCCTCGCCCGCGGGGATGCGCGACAGGGCGACGAAGTACAGCAGCACCGCGAGGCCGCCCGCCAGGCCGCGCGTGAGCAGCAGCCGGTGATTCACCGGCCTGAAGGTGCCGGGCCTGAGCCGGAAGAGGGCGACCGTCATCCCCGTCCCGACCACGAACCTGATGAACGTGAGCTGCGGCGGGCTGAATCCGCCGCTGCCCTGGGATCCCATTCGAGCCAGCACCGCCATGAGGCCGAAGAGCACCGCGGCGAAGAAGAGCTCCGTCCGCGCGCGCATCTTGCGCGCCTTCATTGCTCCGTCACGCTCCTGACCTGAGCCTCGATCTCCCCCGCGAAGCGCACGAGCTCGGCCCGGGTGCCCCCGAACCGGAACAGCGCGAGCTCGTTCCCCGGCCGCGGCGGGACGCCGGCCGACTCGGCGAGGAACGCGCCGAGATCGATGCCGACCTCCACGACCGGCGCGCCGCTCTCGGCGTCTCCGACCTGCAGCGCGACGGACCCGTTCTCGGCCGCCGCCCAGGAGAAGCCGGGCGCGACGCCCTGCAGCATGTCGCGCAGGCCTCCCACCAGGGCCTCGGCGGCCCCGGCCTGGAGGTGGACGACAGGCAGGCGCACGAAGGGCCACCACTCGCCGTCGCGGCGATCGAGCCACTCCACTGCTGCCGTCGCGACCACGCGCCCACCCTCGTCGCGGGTGACGAGATCGAGGAGCAGGCGCATGGCTCCCGAGTCGCTGAGCAGGTGAGGCATCTGGGGCCGGCACTCCCTCGCTCGCGCCGGCGCGATGGCCAGCAGGAGCTTCGTCGGTTATGAACGCCCGCTCAAATGAGCGAGCCGGAACACATCGTCGTCAAAGGGGCCCGCGAGCACAATCTGAAATCCGTCGACCTCGCGATCCCCAAGAAGAAGCTGGTGGTCTTCACGGGGGTGTCGGGTTCCGGGAAGTCCTCGCTCGCGTTCGATACGCTGTACGCAGAGGGTCAGCGGCGCTACGTCGAGTCGCTGTCGTCCTATGCCCGGCAGTTCCTCGGGCAGATGGAGAAGCCGAAGTACGACACGATCCGGGGCCTCTCCCCGACGATCTCGATCGAGCAGAAGGCGGCCTCGAACAACCCGCGGTCCACCGTCGGCACGATCACGGAGGTCCACGACTACCTCCGCGTGCTGTACGCCTCGATCGGGCTACAGCACTGCCCGAGCTGCGGTCGTCCGGTCGGCAAGCAGACGGCGCAGCAGATCGTCGAGTCGATCCTCGAGCTGCCGGCGGGCTCCCGCGTCCTGCTGCTCGCCCCGCTCGTGCAGAACCGGAAGGGCGAATACAAGGAGCTGCTCGGCGACGCGCAGAAGCGCGGCTTCGCGCGCGTGCGGGTGGACGGCATGATCCACTCGCTCCAGGAGCGGCTCGCGCTCGACAAGAAGCTGAAGCACGACATCGAGCTCGTGATCGACCGGCTCGTCGTGAAGGACGACATCAAGTCGCGCCTCACCGACTCCGTCGAGACGGCGCTGCGCGAGGGCAAGGGCACGCTGATCGTCGCCGACGCCGGAAACGAGCAGCGCGTCGGGCCCGGCATCGATCCCGAGGAGTACAAGAAGCACGACCGCTTCTACTCGGAGCACAACGCCTGCCACACCTGCGGGCTGTCGTTCTCCGAGCTCGCGCCGCAGAACTTCTCGTTCAACAACCCCGTCGGCTCCTGCCCCGAGTGCCAGGGCCTGGGGACGCGGGCCGAGATGGACCCCGACCTCATCATCCCCGACCCTTCGCTCACGATCCGGGAGGGCGCGGTCGATCCCTGGGCGTCGGGGATGGAGCGCGGCGAGGGCTGGACCTTCGAGTTCGTCGAGCACCTCTCGCGCTCCCTCGGCATCGACCTCGACACGCCCTGGGCGAAGCTGCCCAAGCGCGACCGCGACATCGTCCTCAACGGCAACGAGGGCATGAACCGGGCGCGCATCGTCTGGGAGGGCGTGCTGAACCAGCTGCACCGGCGGCTGAAGCAGACCGGGTCGGAGGCGATGCGCCGGTATTACATGCGCTACTTCTCCGACAAGCCCTGCCCGACGTGCGACGGCGAGCGGCTCAAGCCTGAGAGCCGGGCGGTCAAGATCCGCGACCGCGGCATCGTCGATCTGTCGCGCATGACGATCCGCGAGGCGCACGCGTGGCTCGGCGCGCTCGCGCTCAAGGGGAGCGAGGCGCGGATCGCGGACGAGCTGCTGAAGGAGATCCGCAACCGGCTCAAGTTCCTGCTGGACGTCGGGCTCAGCTACCTCACGCTGGACCGCGCCGGGCCGTCACTCTCGGGCGGAGAGAGCCAGCGCATCCGGCTCGCGTCGCAGATGGGATCCGAGCTCACCGGCGTGATCTACATCCTCGACGAGCCGTCGATCGGCCTGCACCAGCGCGACAACGGCAAGCTGCTCGCCACGCTGAAGCGGCTCCGCGACGTCGGCAACTCCGTCATCGTCGTGGAGCACGACGAGGAGACGATGGAGGAGGCCGACTGGCTCGTCGACTTCGGTCCGGGCGCCGGCGAGCACGGCGGCTCGATCGTCGCCGAGGGGACGCCGGAGGACGTGAAGGCGGATGCGTCGTCACTCACCGGCGCGTACCTGTCGGGCCGGCGGGAGATCCCGGTGCCGGCGCGGCGGCGGCAAGCCAAGAGCACGCTGACGGTCGTCGGCGCGACCGAGAACAACCTGAAGGACATCACGGTCGCGTTCCCGCTCGGCGCGCTCGTCGCGGTCTCCGGCGTCTCCGGCGCCGGCAAGTCCACCCTCGTGAACCACGTGCTCCGCCCGGCGCTGAACCGGCTGCTGCACGGCACCCGCGCCGTCCCCGGCAAGCATCGGTCGATCGTCGGCCACGAGCAGATCGACAAGCTCATCGACATCGACCAGCAGCCGATCGGCCGGACCCCGCGCTCGAACCCGGCGACGTACACGAAGGTCTTCGACTGCATCCGCGACGTCTTCGCGCAGACGCCCGAGGCACGCGCGTTCGGGTATCAGCCGGGGCGCTTCAGCTTCAACGTGAAGGGCGGCCGCTGCGAGGCGTGCCAGGGCGACGGGATGAAGCTCGTCGAGATGCACTTCCTCGCGGACGTGCTCGTGCCGTGCGAGGTGTGCCACGGGCGGCGCTTCAACGAGGCGACGCTGCGCGTCCACTACAAGGGCAAGAACATCGCCGACGTCCTCGAGATGTCGGTCGAGGAGGCGCGGCATCACTTCGAGCACCACCGCGAGATCGTCCGCATCCTGACGACGCTCGAGGACGTAGGCCTCGGCTACGTGAAGCTCGGCCAGCCCTCCCCGACGCTCTCGGGCGGCGAGGCGCAGCGCATCAAGCTGTCGCGCGAGCTGGCGCGAGTCGGGACCGGCAGGACGATGTACATCCTCGACGAGCCGACGACCGGGCTCCACTTCGAGGACGTGCAGAAGCTCCTCGGCGTCCTCGACCGGCTCGTCGAGGCGGGCAACAGCGTCGTCGTCATCGAGCACAACCTCGACGTCATCAAGTACGCGGACTGGGTGGTGGACCTCGGGCCCGAGGGCGGAGAGGAAGGCGGCCGCGTCATCGCCGAGGGGACGCCGGAGGAGGTCGCGACGGTGAAGGACAGCTTCACCGGCCACTACCTCGGGAAGGTCCTCGCCCACCACGCCGCGCGATCGCGCGTGAAGACCGAGAAGCAGGCCAGCGCGTGAGCCGCGCGCCAGGGCGGCGCGGCAGAACGCCGCAAAATTCGTGAGTCGATTCCGAGTGATCGCGCATCACGCTTGACTGCGATCAAGGTTTTTCGCGACGCGCCGCGGTACGCAATCCCGGTCCCCCATCAACGAGGAGCCGAGATGCCCACGACACTGGAAAACCTGAAGGTGGCGTTCGCCGGAGAGAGCCAGGCGAACCGGAAGTACCTCGCGTTCGCGCGCAAGGCCGAGAAGGACGGTTTCCCGTCGATCGCGCGGCTGTTCCGCGCCGCGGCCGAGGCGGAGACGATCCACGCCCTCGCGCACTTCCAGAACATGGGCGGGGTCGGCACCACCCGCGACAACCTGAAGGAAGCGATCGAGGGCGAGACCTACGAGTTCACCGAGATGTACCCGCCGATGGTCGAGCAGGCGATCCGCGAGGGTCACAAGGCGAAGACCATGCTCGACTGGGCGAACCGGGTCGAGAAGGTGCACGCGAAGCTGTTCTCGGAGGCGCTGGCGGCGCTCGAGAGCGGGCAGGACCTCACGAAGATGGAGGTCTTCATCTGCCCGGTGTGCGGCGACCTGGAGTTCGGCGTCCCGGAGAAGTGCCCGGTGTGCGGAGCGGCGGGAAGCAAGTTCGAGCGCGTGAAGTAGTTCGTCGTTCCACCGCGCTTGCCGCGGCCGCTCAGGGAACGACGAACCGAAATACGAAAGGGCCTCTCGCCGAAATGCGGGAGGCCCTTCTCGCTTGCGCCCACGTGACGCTTCGACGGGGCGGGACGCTCCGTCCGATCTTCTGACGAATCTTGCCGTTCGACCTGTTCAGCGGGCTTCAGCCCAATGGATCACTCGTCCCTTGTCTGAAGCCCGCAGTGCTAGGCCGCTTTCGGCGCCGCGCCGTGCGCGCACTTGCACTTGTCCTTCGCGCAGGCGCAGTCCTTCCCCTTGCCGCACTCGCACTTCGGCTTCTCGGCCTCGGGCTTCTTGTCGGCCGGCTTCTCGGCGGCCGCAGTGGCCTTCTCGGCGGCAGTCTTCTTCGGGCAGTTCGCGCAGTGCTCGCAGTCGCCCGCGAACGCGGGGACCGCCGAGGCGAGGAAGAGCGCGCTGAGGGCGAGGCGGATGAAGTTCTTCATCGGAAGTCTCCTTTGCGATTCGAAGGCTGAAGCTCGGAATTCGAGCAGTCTAGCGGATGCAGGCCTGCGTACCATCCCCCGATCGATCGCTCGGGCGGTCGGTGGACGTTTCCCGCTGCGACGTGCTGTCCGCTCACCGAAACGCCAACCAGTATGGATTGTTCCGACCTGATCGCGCGTGTAGATTCCGCCTCGGATGGTCACCGACCCCGACGCCGTTCTGGCGCTGCTCAAGGATCCGAACGTCGAGACGCAGCAGATCGTGACCGCGACCGGCACTCCCCGCGAGGAGGCAGGCCGCGCGGCGCGCCTCGTCCACGGGATCGCGCGCGCGAAGGCCGAGGAGGTCGCGACGCTGCCGCCCGTGCTGGCGCTCGCGCTGCTCCGCGCCGCGCTCGCGGCGCGGCGGGCCGACATGCTCGCGGCGGCCACGACGCACGCGAGCAAGGACGTCGCCAAGGAGGCGAAGCGCGGCCTCCACGTCCTGAAGTCCCGCGGGGTCTCCGTGCCGGAGCCGGCGCGCCCGGCGCCGGTCGCCGCGCCCGCCGCGACCCCGGCCGAGCCGCCGCCGCCCTGCTACGTCTCGTCGATCGACTCGCAGGGTGAGCGCGCCGTCTGGATCGCCCGCCACGTCCCTGGCCGCGGAGTCGAGGTGGCGCAGGTCGTCGTCTCCGACGTGAACGGCCTCGTCGAGCTCCAGATCGGCATGCTGGGTCGCAAGGAGTACCGCGCGTTCGCGAAGGACCTCTCCGAGCGCGGCCGCAACATGGGCGTGCTCGAGATCGACCGCGACCGCGCGAAGGGCCTCGTCGCCGAGGCGCGCCGGCGGAACGAAGCCTCCGGCAAGGCTCCTCCCGAGGGCGCCGACGCCTGGCTCGGGCGGATCGGTCCCGCCGCGCAGGTCGAGGATCCGTCCGCGCGGTTCGCGGAGATGTCGGACGGGGAGGAGCGCGCCGCCGTCGAGTCCTCGGGCGGTCTGCACGAGCTGCCGCTGCTCCGCGGGTGGCTCGCGGAAGAGAACGAGCTCCGCGCGCTGGCGCAGAAGCTCGACGAGATCGCCGTCTCCGCGCTGTACGTCGACGATCGCCAGCGCGCCGAGCAGAGCGCTCGCGTGATGACGGAGGCGGTGGACGCCGCGTTCGCCGGCGAGCGGCGAGCGCGCTGGGCATCGCGCCTGTTCGCGGTCGCGGCGCACCTCGCGGACGGCGGAGACGAGGTACACGCCGGGCAGGCCGCCGCGGTCACGCGGGCGCTCGCGCGCGGCGACGCGCCGTCCCGCATTCCGTTCGCCCGGCTCCTCGTCGAGAAGGCGTTCCCGTCCGTCGCCTCGGCGTCGCAGGCCGCCGTCGACCCCGCAGCTCCCCTCATCGTCTCACCGCGCTGATCCCATGCCAGAGCAGCGCAATCCGGCCGCCACCGTGGACGTCGTCATCCTCATGCCGGGCGACCGCGTCGTGCTCGTCGAGCGCAGGTTCGAGCCGCTGGGGTGGGCGATCCCGGGCGGCTTCGTCGATCTCGGCGAGACGGTGGAGGCCGCCGCCGTCCGCGAGGCGAAGGAGGAGACCGGCCTCGACGTGGAGCTCGTGGAGCAGTTCCACGTCTACTCGGACCCTCGCCGCGATCCGCGCAAGCACACCATCAGCACCGTGTTCATCGCGGTCGCCGACGGCGAGCCGCGCGGCGGCGACGACGCAGCGCAGGCGCGCGCGTGCCGCTGGAGCGAGCTGCCCGCGCTGGTGTTCGATCACGCCGAGATCCTCGCCGACGTCCGGCGCTACATCCTCACCGGTGCACGGAGGCGCCTGTGAGCGACGTCACCCTCCTCTCCCGCGTCGAGCGGTCGGCGCTGCTCGGCGTCGCGCGAGCGTCGCTCCGCCACCACGCGGGGCTAGGACCCGAGCCGGAGATCCCGCTCGCGGGCGCGCTCGGCGAGCCCCGCGGCGCGTTCGTGACGCTGCGCCGCGAAGGGGAGCTGCGCGGCTGCATCGGCCGTCTCCAGCCGGAACGGTCGCTGGCGCAGCTCGTGGGCGAGCTCGCGGTGACCGCCGCGACGGCCGACCCCCGCTTCGAGCCGGTCGAGGTTCACGAGGTCGACGACCTCGAGATCTCGATCTCGGTCCTGCAGCCGCCCCGGCCGCTGCGCTCCCCGGAGGAGCTGCGCGTCGGGACCGACGGCGCGGTGATAAGGCTCGACTGGCACCGCGGCGTCCTGCTCCCGAGCGTCGCCGTGGCGAACGGGTGGGACGCGAGGACGTTCCTCCGGCACACGTGCCTCAAGGCCGGCCTCTGGCCCGAGGCCTGGGAGGATCCGCGCGCCATCGTCGAGGTGTTCGCGGCGGAGGAGTTCGGCGATGAGCGGTAGCGGCGCAGCAGTCGCGAGGATGAGCGGTAGCGGCGCAGGAGTCGGAGGATGAGCGGCAGCTTCCTCGTGGTCGCACTCGTCGTCGTCGTCGCCTTCGGCGTGCTCGTGTTCGTGCACGAGCTCGGTCACTTCCTCGCGGCCCGCGCGAGCGGGATGCGCGTCGATCGGTTCAGCATCGGCTTCGGTCCGGTCGTCTTCGCGCGCAAGCGCGGCGACACGGAGTGGGCGGTCTCGGCGATCCCGTTCGGCGGCTACGTGCGCATCGTCGGCATGTCGCCGGAGGAGAAGGTCGATCCCGGAGACCAGGGCGCCTATTCGAGCCAGCCCGCGTGGCGGCGGTTCGCCGTGATCCTGGCGGGTCCGGCGATGAACTACGTCACGGCGCTCCTCCTTGCGTTCGCGATGATCGCGACGCTCGGGATCCAGGAGCCGGATCCGCGCGCGGCGCTCGGCGAGATCGTGCCGGGCAGCGCCGCCGCGCAGGCGGGCCTCCGCACCGGAGATCGCGTCGTCGCGATCGAGGGCGCGCCGGTGGACGGCTGGCCCGAGCTCGTCGCGGCGGTGGTCGCGAACCCCGGCAAGCCGCTCCGGCTCTCCGTCGCGCGCGACGGCAGCGCCGCGCCCGTCGAGGTCGTCGTCGTCCCGCGCGACGTGGGAGGGCGAGGCCAGCTCGGCGTCGCCCCGGCGATGCGCAGCCTGCGCGCCGGCCCTGCCGAGGCGGCAGTCACCGCGATGCGCCTCACGAACCAGCGCGCCTGGGAGAGCGTGGCGGGGCTGGGGCAGGTCGTGTCCGGCAAGCAGCGCGCCGAGTTGCGCGGGCCCGTGGGGATCGCCCAGGAGATGGCGCGCAGCGCGCGCGCGGGCGCCTCGCAGTTCCTGACGATGGTCTGGTTCATCTCCATCGTCCTCGCGATGTTCAACCTGCTGCCGCTGCCCGCGCTCGACGGAGGCCGGCTCGTCTTCCTCTGCTACGAGATCGTGACGCGCCGGCGCGTCAACCAGCGCGTCGAGAGCTTCCTCCACATGGCGGGCTTCGTCGCGATCTTCGGCCTCATCCTCGCCGTCACCGTGTTCGGTGACCTCGCGCGCATCTTCCGCCGGTAGCCCCCATGCCCATCAAGATCCTCTACTTCGCCGCCGCACGCGACGCAGCCGGGCTCGACGGCGAGACCGTCCCTGGACCGTACGCGGACGTCACCGCGCTGCGCGCGGATCTCGCGGCCCGCCACCCGCGCCTCGCGAAGGTGCTGCCGCGCTGTCGCTTCGCGGTGAACGAGGAGTTCGCCGACGACTCCTCGCCCGTGCCGGACGGCGCCGAGGTCGCGCTCGTGCCGCCCGTGGCGGGCGGCGCCGGCGTGTTCCGCGTCGTCGATCGCCCGCTCTCGGTCGACGAGGTGCTGCGCGCCGTCGAGTCGCCGGGCCGCGGCGGTGTCGTCACGTTCACCGGGACCGTCCGCGACGAGACGCACGGACGGCGCGTCCTCCGCCTCCACTACGAGGCCTACGTCCCGATGGCCGAGCGGGTGCTCGCGCGCATCGGCGCGGAGCTCGAGCAGCGCCACGGCGCCACGGTCGCGATCGTGCACCGCGTCGGCACCCTCGAGCCGGGTGAGGCCGCCGTCGTGATCGCTTGCGCCGCACCGCATCGCGCCGCGGCGTTCCGCGCCTGCGAGCAGGCCATCGAGCAGCTCAAGGCGGACGCCCCGATCTGGAAGCGCGAGGTGTTCGAGGACGGTTCGGTGTGGGTCGGAATGGGTCCGTGAAGGCCGGCAGCGAATGCGGCGCCGGCGCAGGTCGGTGCTATCCTCCGCAGCACTGATCCCCGCTGACGGGACGCGGGCGGAGGCGCAACCGTGAAGGTCCTCATCGCCGACGACGACCGGACGATCCGCGCGCTGCTCGCCGACATGCTCGAAGGCCTCGGCCACGCCGTGGTGGCGGTGGAGAACGGCGCCGAGGCGGTCGAGCGCTGCGCGAGCGACGCGCCGGACGTCATCGTCCTCGACTTCCTCATGCCGAAGCTCTCCGGCGTCGACGCGATGAAGGCGCTCCGCGACCGCGGCATCCGCACTCCCGTGGTGCTCCTCACGGCCATCAGCGACACCAGCATCCGCGAGCTCGACGGGTTCCAGGCTCCCGACGCGATCCTCGAGAAGCCGTTCAAGCTGCGCAGCCTCGAGACGGCGCTCGGGAAGGCGCTGCGCGGAGCGCAGTGAGATTTCGCTCGTGAAGCTCTTCCGGTCGATCTTCGCCGCCACCCTCCTCGCCAGCGCCGCGCCCACCGCGCTGCTCGCGGCGCTGGTGTGGTGGAGGGCCGGCGCCGAGGGGACGACGCTCGCGCTCGTCGCCGGGTCGTTCGGGCTCGCGCTCGCCACGTCGGCCTCGTTCGCATGGTGGCTCGCGCGGCGCATCTCGCTGCCGCTGCGCGCGTGCGTCCGCGGCGCGCTCGAGATCGCGCGCGGGAGGTTCGGACACCAGGTCGCGCTGGGGCTCCGCGGGGAGATCAACGACCTCGCGTACGCGTTCAACCACATGTCGCGCGAGCTCGCGCGGCAGAACGCCGAGAACCAGGGCCTCATCGCGCAGCTCGAGGCGGGATGGCTCGCCACGATCCGCAGCCTCGCGAGCGCCATCGACGCGAAGGACCCCTACACGCGCGGCCACAGCCAGCGCGTGAGCGAGCTCTCCGTCGAGATCGGGCGAGAGCTGGGGCTCACCGAGCCGGAGCTGAAGGCGCTCGCGTGGGGCGGTCTGCTCCACGACGTCGGCAAGATCGGCGTGCCCGAGGCGGTGCTGCGGAAGGCCGGGCGCCTCTCGCCGGAGGAGTCCGCCCTCATGCGCGCGCACCCCGACATCGGCGCGGCGATCGTCGGCGGCGCCGAGTTCCTGCGCGACGCGCTGCCCTGCGTCCGCAGCCACCACGAGCGGTGGGACGGCGGTGGCTACCCCGACGGCCTCGGCGGCGAGGACATCCCGCGGCTCGCGCGCATCGTGAACGCGGCGGACACGTTCGACGCCTGCACCTCCGAGCGCCCATACCAGGAGGCGATGACGGCGGACGCCGCGCTCGAGATCCTGGCGCGCCTGCGCGGGGCGCAGATCGATCCGCGAGTCCACGACGCGATCCTGCGCGTCGTGAAGCGGCGCGCCGGCGGCGCGGGCGTGGCGCGCTCGGCCGCGACCGCCTAGTCTCCCGGACCGATGGAAACCGACCTCCGGCCGCGCGCGGTCATCTTCGATCTCGACGGCACGCTCATCGACTCGCGCCTCGACCTCTACCACGCGGTGAACCACGCGCTCCGCACCGTCGGCCTGCCGGAGCGATCGCTCGAGGAGGTGACCGGCTTCGTCGGCGAGGGCGTGGCGCTGCTCGTTTCGCGCGCGCTCGGCGGCCACGACGACCTGATGAAGCCGGCGCTGTCGGCGTGGTGGTCGTTCTACGGAGAGCACCTCCTCGACAACACCGTCCTCTACCCCGGGATCGCGGAGCTGCTCGACAGCGCGCGGGTGCCGCTCGCCGTCCACACGAACAAGCCCGGCGAGCCCGCGCGGCGGATCCTGGAGGGCCTCGGGATCCGCGACCGCTTCGTCGCCGTCGTCGGCGGCGACGAGGCGCCCCGCAAGCCGGACCCCGCCGGCACGCGCGGAATCCTGGCGCAGATGGGGGTCGCGGCGGCGGATGCGTTGTACGTCGGCGACAGCCTGATCGACATCGCCCTGGCGCGCGCGGTCCCGATGCCCGTCGCCGCAGTGACGTGGGGCCTCGTCGACCCGAGTCGCCTGGCCGCCGCCGACCCCGGCCGCCTCGTCTCGCACCCCCGGGAGCTCGAGCCGCTCGTCACCGGCCGATGACGGCCCGTCGGGACCGTCCGCGCCGCGGACCATCGGCCGAACCGCGGAACTCTCGGTCCGGCGCGGGCTGGCGAAAACTCGCCCTCACGGCGGTCGCGTGCCACGCTCCGCGCATGCTGAAGCTCGTCGCCGTGTTCGTGGTCCTCGGCGCGCTCGCCGCCGGCGTGTTCGTCGCGCCCATTCGCGGCCGCACCGTCGCGGATCGCTGGAACGCCGCCGCCGGGCCGGCCGAGTTCGCGCGCAACGCGTGGGACGAAGGGCGTGCCGCCGTCTCGGGCGAGCCGCGCGCGCCGGTGCCCCGTCCCTCCGCGCTCCCTCAGGCCACCAAACGTTCCCGGCCAGCCGCGCCCGCCGTGCGTCGCGATGCGTCCCGCCAGGCGCCGAGCCCGGTACCGGCCGAGCACCACACGGACGAGGACCGGGCTGCGCTCGATCGCCTGCTCTCCGAGCGCGCGCGTTAGAATTCACGACCCAGAGTTCGGCGTGAGCCGCGGTGCGGTCCGGCATGTCGGCGCCCCGCCCGCAATTTCACCCGGGTGAAATGCGGCTTGATCCCGCGCACCGCTGCTCACGCCCATCCCGCTGCTCACAGCGGCGCTCGCCCACTCCCCCGCTCACCGACCGCCCGCGCTGAGCCTCTGTCGCCCGCCACCCGCTCGCACGCCGGAACGCCGGCAGGGTCTCATGCTTGTGACCTCGCACAGCCGCTCCCAAGTTTCAGCGCGGAGGGGGTTCGGCGATGCGCGCGGCCGCTGCGATTCTGGGGCTTGGGGTCCTCGTCGCGCTGCCGGGCGACGCCACGGCGGCGGGACGGGCGCTGTACTCGGAGGCGCACGCCGCCACCCCCGCCACATTGCCTCAGCTCGCGCCGCTCGCGCGCGCCGTGCTGCCCGCGGTCGTCGGCGTCCTCACCGCCGAGAAGCAGGCAGCGGCGCCTGCGGAGTCGGAGGACCCGCTCAAGCAGCTGCACCGGCACTTCCACCGGGACACGCCGCGCCAGGCGATCGCGACCGGCTTCATCATCCACCGGGACGGCTGGATCCTCACGAACGCGCACGTGGTCGAGGACGCCGGCAGGGTCGAGGTGGACCTGGGCGACGAGGGCGGCAAGATCGACGCCCGGATCGCCGGCGTCGACACCGCCACCGACGTCGCGCTCCTGAAGGTGGACGGGCGCAGCGACCTCCCCGTCGTGCCGCTGGGCGACTCGGACCGGCTCGAGATCGCCGACTGGATCATGGTGATCGGGAACCCGTTCGGCCTCTCGCACTCCGTCACCCTCGGCATCGTCAGCCAGGTCGGGCGGAGCGACATCTCGCCGGCCGGTCGCGAGGGGTACTACGACTTCATCCAGACGGACGCGTCCATCAATCCCGGGAACTCGGGCGGTCCCATCGTGAACCTCCGCGGCGAGGTCGTGGGCATCGCGACGGCGATCAACGCGACCGGCCAGGGGATCGGTTTCGCGATCCCGATCAACATGGCGAAGGACGTGCTGGACCAGCTCCGCGACACCGGCCGCGTCGTCCGCAGCTACATGGGCGTCAGCGTGCGCGAGCTGCCGCGCAAGGGCCGCGCGACCCCCCGGGGCGTCGTCGTGACCCGCGTCGCCAGCGGCAGCCCGGCCGCCCACGCCGGGATCACGGAGGGCGACGTCATCACCGGGTTCGAGGGCCGGGACATTCCGACCGCGGCGCGCCTGCGGTGGCTCGTCGCCAGCGCAGGGGTCGGCCGGCGCGTGGCGCTCACGCTCCGCCGCGCCGACGGCGAGAAGTCGGTGCAGGTCAGGCTCGGCGACATGCCCGACCCCGCCGCGGAGCGGCAGGCGGCGGCGAGACGACTCTCGACCGACGACGAGCCCGCCTCGTCCGAGTGACGCTCGCCGACCGACGACGAGCCCGCCTCGTCCGAGTGACGCCGGCCGACCGACGACGAGCACCCGCCTCGTCTGATTGACGCCGGCCGAGCCTCGCGGCACCGCCGCGATGCCCTCCTCGACCGTGTTGCCATCGCTGGGGTGTTGAGCTAAATCTGCGCCCCCGCGCCGAAAATCCGGCGCGCTCTCTTATTACAGGCGAGCGAGCGATGGCAGAGACCCAGACGACCCAGACGAAGAAGAAGACGGCGCCGAAGGCGAAGGCGAACGGCAAGAAGACCTGCACGGTCGCGGGCTGCAAGCGCGGCTACCGCGCGAAGGGGCTCTGCTTCTTCCACTACGACAAGTGGCGCCGCGACGAGCTCGAGGGGCGCCCGGGCCGCTACGACACCTGCAACAAGGAGAACTGCAGGAAGAAGGTCGTGGAGCACGGCCTCTGCCAGGAGCACTTCCAGGCCTGGAAGGCGAGCCGCAAGTCGGCGACGCTGGCCGCGAAGGCCTAGTCCCGCCACCCCGCGCGACGCGGGCGGCCGCTCCACCTCGGCAGCCGCCGCTTCACTTCAGCAGTCTCAGGACGGACCGAGCTGCGGCGACCAGCAGCTCGGTCTCTCTCTGTGTGGGCTCCGCGCGGGCGAGCAGCCTCCTCCAGTCCGCGAGGATGTGCTCGGGGTTCTGCGGGTTGAGGTAGTTCGAGCGCGCGAACAGCTCCCTGACGCGGTCCCAGAGCGCCTCGACCGTCTCCTGGCGCGCGGGAGGCTCTCCGGGAACGCCAGGCAGCGTCGCCGCCGAGGCGAGCGACACCTCGTACACGAGCACCGCCGCCGCCTGCGCGAGGTTCATCGAGTCGTACGCGGGCTGCGTCGGGATCGTGCAGACCGCCTGACAAGGCTCGAGCTCCGAGTCCGAGAGCCCCCGGCGCTCCTCGCCGAGCACGATCGCGACGGGCCCGGCGACCGAGCGCCGCGCGACCTCCGCCCCGAGCTCGCGGGGCGTCAGGCGCGGCCGACCCTCCGGCGCGCGAGAGGTGCTGCCGCAGGTCCAGACGCAATCCCTGAGCGCGGCCTTGAGGTCGGAGTGCACGGTCGCCGATTCGAGGACGTCCGACGCATGGCGGGCGGTGCGGCGCGCGCGCGCGAGGACGTCTTCCCGTGCTCGGTGGGAACCGCCGCTGCGGGCGGGTCCCTCCCACGAGGGCGGCGCCACGATGTCGAGCCGCGAAAGGCCGAAGTTCTTCAGGACCCGCGCGACGGCGCCGATGTTCTCGGCGCTCGACGGCCGGTGCAAGACCAGCCTGACCCGCGCCTTCTCCATCCCGTCCTGCCTCCTGTCGAAACCCCGGCGCCCCCGGGGTCCGATGCTATAGCATCCGGCTCCATGATCCCCGAGACCCGGATTCGTGAGCAGCTGTCGCACTGCCTGCAGCAGGCGGATCTCCCCGGCCTGGGGCAGCTCTACCGCGGCAAGGTCCGCGACAACTACACGCGCGGCGATCAGATCGTGATGATCACGACCGACCGCGTGAGCGCGTTCGATCACGTGCTCGGGACCATCCCGTTCAAGGGCGAGGTGCTGTCGCGCCTGACGCTGTTCTGGTTCGACAAGGTGAAGGACATCGCGCCGACCCACCTCGTCGATGCGCCCGATCCGAGCGTCATGGTCGTGAAGAAGGCGAAGGCGCTGCCGGTCGAGGTGATCATCCGCGGCCACATCACCGGATCGCTCTGGCGCGACTACCAGGCGGGCAAGGCGGGCGCCTACGGCATCGACTGGCCCGCGGGCCTGAAGAAGGACCAGGCGTTCGCCGCTCCGGTGATCACGCCGTCCACCAAGGCCGAGTACGGGAAGCACGACGAGCCGATCAGCGAGGCCGAGATCGTCCGCCGTGGGCTCGTCGCGCCGGACGTCTGGAAGGAAGCGACCGAGATCGCGCGGCGACTGTTCGCTCGCGGGCAGGAGTGGGCCCGGAGCCGCGGGCTCATCCTCGTCGACACGAAGTACGAGATGGGGATCGCGGACGGGAAGCTCATCGTCATCGACGAGATCCACACTCCGGACAGCTCGCGCTACTGGGTCGCCGACACGTACGCCGAGCGCTTCGCCCGCGGCGAGGAGCCGGAGATGCTCGACAAGGAGAACATCCGGCAGTGGCTCATCCGCGAGCACGGGTTCTCCGGGCACGGCACGCCCCCGCCGCTCTCCGACGACGTCCGGGTGATGCTGGCGACGAAGTACATCGAGGTCTTCGAGCGGCTCACGGGAGAGACGTTCGAGTCGAGCGTCGGCAGCGTCGCCGATCGCATCCGGCGCAACCTCGCCGCGAAGGGCTACCTCGGCACGACCTAGGCGCTCCCGGCTGGAGTCGCACCCCGCTGGAGGATTCCTGTCGCCGCCGTTCGCGCCCACCTTGCGGGCGAGCGGGAGACTGGAATGGGACTGCCTCACGTCGGCGGGCCGACAGCAGCTGGCGCGCACGAGATCGAGGCGCTGCAGCAGGAGATCCAGCGGCTTCGCGCGCTGGTGTCCCGCGATCTCGGGATGCTCGAGCGGGAGCGGATCTTCGCCGAGCGCCTCGCGCGTCTCCACGCCTTCACCGCGTCCCTCACCGAGGCGGCGACGACCGACGAGATCGCGCGCGCGCTCGCCGATCACGGCCGCGCGGCGCTCGGCGCGCGGGCCGTCGCGATCTGGCTGCGCGCTGCCGATGGCTCCGGGCGGCTCGCGCACCACGCCGGCTGCTCCGAGGGCGCCGTCGGGGCGCTCGAGGTCGTGGCGGCGGACGAGACGACGCCGGTGGGCGCCGCGCTCGTGCACGGCAAGAGCTCGTGGATGACCTCGCGAGCGCTCGTGGCGGCTCGCTGGAACCGCGCGGCGCGCGAGGGCTGGTTCGGAGACGAGGTCGCGCTGGCGACCGTTCCGCTCGAGACCCGGTCCGGCCGGCACGGCGCGATGGCGGTCTCGTTCCCTGGATCGCGCCACGTCGCCACCGAGGACCGCGCGATGCTCGTCGCCATCGCGCGGCAGGGCTCGCAGGCGCTGGAGCGCGCCCGGCTGCTCGACGCCGAGCGCCGCGCCCGCGCGGACGCCGAGGCGGAGCACCAGCGCACCGCGTTCCTCTACGAGGCGAGCGCGCTGCTCGCCTCCTCGCTCGACTGGGAGGACACGCTCGCGAGCGTCGCGCGGCTGGCGGTGCCGCGAGTGGCGGACTGCTGCGCGGTCGATCTCGTCGAGGACGTCGAGCAGCGTCGCGCCTCGGTCGTCGTCGCGCACGCGGATCCCGAGAAGGCCGGCATGGCGCGAGAGCTCGGGCGCCGTTACCCGACGGACCCCGCCTCGGTGCAGGGCATCGGCCGCGTGCTGCGGACGGGCGAGCCGGAGCTGTACCCGGACGTCACCGACGCCTTGCTCGTGAGCGTCGCGCAGGACGACGAGCACCTGCGGATCTGTCGCGAGATGGGCCTGCGCTCGATCATGATCGTGCCGATGGCGGCGCGGGGCCGGATCCTCGGCGTCATCACGTTCATGTCGGCCGAGTCGCAGCGCCGCTACGGCCCGTCGGATCTCGCGATGGCCGGGAGCCTGGCGCGGCGTTGCGCGCTCGCGATGGACAACGCGCGCCTCTACGCCGAGGCGCAGCGCGCGATCCGCGCGCGCGACGACGTGCTCGCGATCGTCTCGCACGACCTGCGGAACCCGCTGCACGCGATCGGGATGGCGTCGAACCTGCTCCAGCGCGCGTCCTCCCCCGAGCGCACCCGGCAGCACGCGGCCGCGATCGAACGGTCGGCGCACCGCGCGGGCAGGCTGATCCGCGATCTCCTCGACCTCTCGACGCTCGAGTCCGGGCGCGTGATGCTCGATCGCGCCCCGGTGGACGCCGCGACGCTGCTCTCGGAGGCGGCCGCGCTCATCCAGCCCATCGCCGCGGAGCGCTCCATCTCGGTCGAGGTCGCGTCGGGACCCGACGAGCCGAGCGACGCCTGGTGCGATCGGGAACGCATCATCCAGGTGTTCTCGAACCTGCTCGGGAACGCGGTGACGTTCACTCCTCCGGGCGGCCGCGTCACGCTGAGCGCGATCCCCGCGGCCGGCGAGGTCCGCTTCTCCGTCACGGACACGGGGCCCGGCGTGCCGCTCGAGCACCAGGCCCACATCTTCGACCGGTACTGGAAGTCGCGCGAGTCGCGTCAGGGCGCGGGCCTCGGGCTCTCGATCGCGCGCAGCATCGTGGACGCGCACGGCGGGCGCATCTGGGTCGAGAGCGAGCCCGGCGCGGGCGCGACGTTCCTCTTCACCATCCCGCAGCCGGCGCGGTCGCCCGCGCAGTGATCGATCGCGGCCGGCGCGCGCCGTCGTGCATGACGACGCGACGCGCGGCGTTCAGTCGCGGAACACGCGATCGAAGATCGTGTCGACGTGCTTCAGGTGGTACGCGATGTCGAAGCAGGCGTCGATCTCGGACGCGGAGAGCAGCCGCGAGACGTCCGGGTCGCCCTTGAGCGCGGTGCGGAAGTCCACGCCCTCCTCCCAGACGCGCATCGCGTTGCGCTGCACGTACACGTACCCCTCCTGCCGCGCGACGCCCTTCCCGACCAGCGCGAGCAGCACGCGCTGCGCCTCGTAGAGCCCGCCGGTCTGGTCGAGGTTCTCCTTCATCCGCTCCGGGTGGACGCGCAGGTTGTCCACCATGCCTGCGAACCGGTGCAGCGCGAAGTCGAGCGCGATCGTCGCGTCCGGCCCGATGACGCGCTCGACCGACGAGTGGCTGATGTCCCGCTCGTGCCAGAGCGCCACGTCCTCGAGCGCCGCGACGGCGTACGACCGGATGAGCCGCGCGAGGCCGGTGAGGTTCTCGGAGAGGATCGGGTTCCGCTTGTGCGGCATCGCGGACGAGCCCTTCTGCCCCGCCGTGAACGGCTCCTCGGCCTCGCGGACCTCCGTGCGCTGCAGGTGCCGGACCTCCGTCGCCTGCTGCTCCAGCGTGCCCGCCGCGACCGCGAAGGACGTGAACAGCTCGGCGTGCCGATCGCGGTTCACGACCTGCGTCGCCGCGCCCTCCGCGCCCGCGAGCCCGAGCCGCTCCATCACGGCGGCCTCGACGCGCGGGTCGACGTTCGCGAACGTGCCGACCGCGCCCGAGATCTTGCCGACCGAGGCCGTGCGCGCGGCGCGCTCGATCGCGTCGCGGCGGCGCGTCCACGCGTCGTACCAGCCGGCGAGCTTCAGCCCGAACGTGATCGGCTCGGCGTGGATGCCGTGGCTGCGGCCCATCATCGGCGTGAAGCGGTGCTCGAACGCCCGCTTCTTCACCGCCGCGCGGGTGCGCTCGATGCCGGCGACGACGAGCGCCGACGCCTCCTTGAGCTGCACCGCGAGCGTCGTGTCGAGCACGTCCGACGACGTCATGCCGCGGTGCAGGTGCCGCGCCGCCGGGCCGCCCTTCTCCTCGACGAACGTGAGGAAGGCGATCACGTCGTGCTTCACCGTGCGCTCGATCTCGTCGATCCGCGTCACGTCGGCCGCGGAGAACTCGAACCCGTCGAAGGCGCGGCGCAGCTGCGCGAGGTCCTCCGCCGGCACCTCGCCCAGCGCGACCATCGCCTCGCAGGCGGCGAGCTCGACGTCGAGCCAGATGCGGAAGCGCCGCTCCGGAGACCAGATGCGGGCCATCTCCGGGCGCGTGTAACGCGGGATCATGCGCTCACTCCTTGCCTGTTGATCCGAAGCCGCCGGCGCCGCGGCCGCTGTCCGCGAGCTCGTCGACCTCGCGCACCTCGACCCGCACCACCGGCGCGACGACGAGCTGCGCGATGCGGTCGCCGCGCGCGACGGAGAACGGCTCGTGGCCGTGGTTGACGAGGATGACGCCCACCTCGCCGCGGTAGTCCGCGTCGATCGTGCCGGGCGCGTTCACCATGCCGACGCCGTGGCGCAGCGCGAGGCCGGATCGCGGCCTCACCTGCCCCTCGTGACCGGGAGGGATCTCGACGGCGATGCCGGTCGGGACGAGGCGCCGCTCGCCGGGGAGCAGCGAGCACGCCTCGTCCGCGCGCAGGTCCAGCCCTGCGGCCCCGTCCGTCTGGTAGGCGGGGAGGTCGACGGCGGGTGGGCCGCGGTGGCCCACTCGCCGGATCCGGAGCACCGGCGGCACGCCTAGCTCTTCGGCGCGCCGTCGCCGGAAGCCGCCGCGGCAGCCTCCGGCTTCTTCCCGGCGGCGTCGGCGAGGGCCTCCTTGCGGGAGAGCCGGATCTTGCCGGAGCGATCGACGGAGATGACCTTCACGAGGACCTCCTCGCCCTCCTGCAGCACGTCGCTGACGCTCTTCACGCGCTTGTCGGACAGCTCGGAGATGTGGATGAGCCCGTCGGTGCCGGGGAAGATCTCCACGAACGCGCCGAACTCGGCGATCTTGCGCACCGTGCCGAGATAGGTCTTCCCGACCTCCGCCTCCTGCGTCAGGTCCCGGATGCGCTTCACTGCGGCGGCGACCGCCTCGGAGTTCGCGCTCGCGATGGAGACGGAGCCGTCGTCCTCGATGTTGATCGCGCAGCCGGTCTGGGCCGTGATCTCCTTGATCACCTTGCCGCCGGGCCCGATGACGTCCTTGATGCGCTCCGGCCGGATCTTGATGGTGGTGATCCGCGGCGCATAGGCGCTGATCTCGTTGCGCGGGGTGGACAGCGACTTCTCCATCTCGCCGAGGATGTGCTTCCGGCCCTCGGCCGCCTGCGCGAGCGCGTCCTCGAGGATCTGGCGCGTCACGCCGCCGATCTTGATGTCCATCTGGATCGACGTGATGCCGGCCTCGGTGCCGCACACCTTGAAGTCCATGTCGCCGAGGTGGTCCTCGTCGCCGAGGATGTCGGACAGGATCGCGATCTTCTCGCCCTCCTTGATGAGCCCCATCGCGATGCCCGCGACGGGCGCCTTGATCGGCACGCCGGCGTCCATGAGCGAGAGGCACCCGCCGCAGACCGAGGCCATCGACGAGGAGCCGTTCGACTCCATGATGTCGGACACGATCCGGATCGTGTACGGGAACTTCGTCTCGTCCGGCAGGACGTAGCGGAGCGCGCGCTCGGCGAGCGCGCCGTGGCCGATCTCGCGCCGGCCGGGGCCGCGGAGGAACTTCGCCTCGCCGACCGAGAACGGCGGGAAGTTGTAGTGCAGCATGAACTTCTTGAAGCTCATGCCGGTGAGCTGCTCGACGCGCTGCTCGTCCTCGGCCGTGCCGAGCGTGGAGGCGACGAGCGCCTGCGTCTCACCGCGCGTGAAGAGCGCCGACCCGTGCACGCGCGGGAGGAGGCCGACCTCGCAGGTGATCTTGCGGATGTCCGACTCGCCGCGGCCACCGATGCGCCGCTTCTCGTCGGTGA
>DASSQI010000074.1:0-7704 GCA_035702585.1 Anaeromyxobacteraceae bacterium | reverse complement strand
GACCTGTCGCGCCGGCCACGGCGATCAGGGAAGGAGCGCTGGCATGAGCAAGCGGCTCCTCGTCCTGAACGGCTCGATCCGCGGAGAGGGCGGCAACACGGGCGAGCTCCTGCGGCTCGCTCGCGAGAAGGTCCCCGCCGGGATCGACACGCGCGAGATCGTGCTCGCGACCTACGATGCGTCCGTCGAGGCGCTCGCCGAGGAGATCAGGAACGCCGACGGCCTCCTCGTCGGCACCGGCGTGTACTGGGGCTCGTGGGGCTCGCCGCTGCAGCGATTCCTGGAGGTGATGAGCGCGTTCGAGACGTCCGACCTCTTCGTCGGGAAACCGGTCGGGACCGTCGTCACGATGGACTCGGTCGGTGGAATGGACGTGGCCGAGCGGCTCCTCGGCGTGTTCTCCACGCTCGGCTGCCTCGTGCCGCCGCTCACGATGGTCGTCGTGTCTCGACTGGCGACGGCCCTGCGCGGCGTCGCAGGCAACGAGGACGTCTGGCAGGTCGACGACGTCGACGCGCTGATGCAGAACCTGGTGCTCGCCATGAGCGCGACGGCCGTCCAGTGGCGCTCGTGGCCCGTCGTGCGGACGAGCTCGTTCGTCGGCCGCTATCCGGCGACGGGCCTGCTCGACCTCGGCAATCCGCGATTCCTGCGCGGCGTGCGGAAGGACGACTCGAACGACTGATCGTCGACGGAGGGCCGATCGTCGGTAGAAGGCCCGATCGGTGATGGGTGGCCCGATCGTCGATGGACGGCACGATCGGTGATGGATTGCCCGATCGTCGATGGACGGCACGATCAACTGATCGTCAAGGAAATCCCATCGGCGATCGGGCCCGCGGTCACATGCAGGGTTGCGCTATCTCCAGGAATAGTTCTCGTCCCGAGAACCGAGCCATGTGCTCACGGCCAAAGACCTGCTCGGCGTGAAGGACGTTATGGGCGCGACACGCGAGTCGAAGGTTGTCGGGGGTCGACTTCCCCCCGTGCGCGACGGGACGGATGTGATCGAACTCCAGCTTCCACCGGCTGCGGCAGCGCTGGCCGTCTTCGCCGACCCACGAGCAGCACCCTTCGTCGCGCAGCCACACCTCACGCCGGACCGCGATGGGGATCGCCCGGGGGTCGGTGCGCCTGTTCGTTCGCGGCAGCTCCGGCTTCTGACCCGGCGCTGCCGCCTCGCGAGCGCGGATCGGCTTCGCAGCTGCGACATCATCGCAGCCGCGCATCGGCTGCCCCGCGGGCTGCATCGGCTGCCCCGCGGGCTGCACCGGCTGCGCCGCGGGCTCGCCGGAGATACCGACGGGGTTCACCGCGGCTCCGGGCTTGCCATCTCGGTTCGCGACGCTACGCGCTGCCCGCTCGTGCGAAGGCTTCTCCGCGCCGCGGCGCTTGCCGTGCTTCTCGATACCGCAGCGAATCGCCTCGCGCAGGACGGCGGCGAGATCGCCGCCTGCGGTGTGGCTGAGCAGGCTCTTGAGCGTCTCGAGCTCCGCCTTCATCTGCCCGTCGATCGTCACACGGAGCGACCACTCGTCCGCCGATATGGGCCTCATCTCCTGCCGGCGCGCCTCCGCAAGCCGAACGTCACACGGTATCGAGAGCGCGAAGGCACCTTCGCCGCGGCCATCGTCACGCTGTAGCACCAGCGAAGTGCCCGGTGACGCGAGCGGCGCTTCAGCGCTCGGCGCCTTCGTGGTTGCGACGCGAGTCATCGCGTCGGAGGGCTCGTTACGTAACAGCGACAGAAGCCCGGTACCCTCGGCACGCGCGCCTGGCGCCGCGTCATCGTTTGCTCGAGAACGTTCAACGCCGCTCGGACTTGCATCACCCAGGGCGCTCGAGGTCGCGGGCGGCGAGACGACGCTCGTGGCGGAAGACTGCGGACTTCTCCGCTGCGCGATCCTCCGGATGCCCTCCTTCGGAGCGACTCGCGGCTGGATCGTCGCGACGAGATGCTCGACGTCCGCCTTGGTGCGATAGGCAGCTCGGGAGACGAGGTCGTCAAGGTTCTCCTCGATCAAGAGCGGAGCGAGCAGGGTCACCGTGGACAGGCACAGACGCCCGTCGCGGAGCGGCGCCTCGAGCGCTTTGAATCGGCGCAGCGCGCGCATGGCTCCGATGCGTCGGCCTGCTGCGCCCTCCCGCAAGTGGAGCACCCGGAGGCAATAAGACCAGAGCGAGTCGTGACCCGCTTCCAAGAACGCGCGTCGCCGATCGAACTCGTCGAGGTGCAGCAGGAAATCGACCTGGACGTCGCGCTCCTCGCCGGCGAGCTCCCGCAGGCGTCGAGCGAGGAGCTCTGAGCCGAGGGATGACGGGGCGGGTGTGCTCTTCGAATCTCGACCGTTCATGCATGCATCCTCGCACGCGCTCTCGACCCCTCCGCGAAGGCCCCTGGCGCGCGCGCGCTCGCATTTCCTCGACTGGCCCGCCGTTGCCGGGTTCGAAGCGAGCGAGCGCGTTTGGGCGCGGCTCTCGTTGCGCGAGATGGCCCGTCTCGTGCGACGCACGGCGCGCTGTCGAAATCGACGATAATTCGCGTCAACCACAATCGTCATTGCCCTTGTCGATTTCGGGATCACCGCCGTGTCCGAGCGCGTCACGTGCGGCGATGGCTCGTCGTCGAAAGCCGGGCCGGTGCGGATCGCGCGCCCCGAACCAACTATCTCCAGGAATAGTGCCGAATGATCCCGGTCAGATCACCGCACGAACTCCAGCAGCGCCTTCTCGAACGCGGGGAACGCCTCGACCTGCGGCACGTGGCCGATGCCGGGGATCTCGACGAGCTGGGATCCGGGGATGCGCTGCTGCGTGCGCTTCCCGAGGGTCGTGTAGTCACCCATCGTCTTCTGCACGTCGGGCGGCGCGAGCTGGCGGCCGATCGCGGTTCGGTCTCGCGTACCGATGATCAGCCGCGTCGGTACGCGAATTCGCGGGAAGTCGTTCACGACCGGCTGCGTGACGATCATGTCGTACGTGAGCGCCGAGTCCCAGGCGATCCGCTCGTACTCGGGGTGGCGCGTCCACCCCTCGAGCAGCCGCGTGTACTTCTCGTACTCGGGCTTCCACGAGCCGGCGTAGTACGCGGTGCGCTGGTACTCGCGGATCTTCTCGGGCGTCTGCGCGAGCTCCTGCTTGTACCAGTCGTCCACCGTGCGCGGCGGGATCATCGCGCCGTAGTCCTCGAGGCCGATGGGGTTCACGAGGACGAGCTTCTCGGTCTGCGCCGGATACTCGAGCGCGTAGCGTGCCGCGAGCATGCCGCCCATGGAGTGCCCGACGACGACGGAGCGCTCGACGCCGAGGGACGCGAGCAGCGCGCGGGTGTTCGCGGCGAGCTGGACGAACGAGAACTGGTACGCCTGCGGCTTCGTCGACTTCCCGAAGCCGAGCTGGTCGGGCGCCACCACGCGGAAGCCGGCGCGGGTGAGCGACGAGATCGTGTTCGCCCACGTGCCCGCGTGGAAGTTCTTGCCGTGCAGGAGCACGACGACGCGGCCGTTCGCCTTCTCCGGCGCGACGTCCCGGTACGCCATCCGAACCTTCTGCCGCTGGCTCTCGAGCTCGAAGTAACGCACCGGGTACGCGTACTCGAACCCCGTCGCCTCCGGGTCGAACGCCTCGCCTGAACTCGGTGGCGCTTCGCCCCAGGCGTTCGTGAGCGCGACGAGCGCCGCGAACGACGCGACGGCGATGCATCGGAAACCAGTGCGGGCCACGGCGCCTCCTCGGGGCGCGTCGCGCCCCGTAGCCGCCATGCGTAACGCCCTCCCCGCGCGCGGGCCAGACGCTCAGCGCGACGAGCCGCGCGGACGGCGCTGATCGAGCAGCGGCACGACCCAGTCGATGATCGCCTCGGCGACCTGATCCTTCGTGCCCTCGATGTTGGCGCGCTCGCCGGGGCCGACGAGGGTGACGCGGTTGCGGTCGGCCCCGAAGCCGGCACCCGGCCGCCCCACCTTGTTCGCGACGACGAGGTCGCAGCGCTTCGACGCGAGCTTCTTGCGAGCGTTCGCGACGAGCGCCTCGGTCTCCGCCGCGAACCCGACGAGCACCGGGCCGGAGTCCCGCCCGCCCCAGCGCTTCCCGACGGCGGCGAGGATGTCGGGCGTGCGCGTGAGGAGGAGCGACTCGTCCTCGTCGGTCTTCTTCTTCTTCGTCGCCGACGCGGAGCGCGGCTTCCAGTCGGAGACCGCCGCCGCGGCGACGAAGAGGTCCATGGCGCCCGCCTCGTCCTCCACCGTCGACGCCATCTCCTCGGCGGTGCCGACGCGCAGCGTGCGGACGCCGTTCGGATCGGGCAGGTCCACCGGCCCCGTGACGAGCACCACCTCGGCGCCGCGGCGCGCGGCGACGCGGGCGACGGCGAAGCCCATCTTGCCGGTCGACGGATTGCTGATGAAGCGCACCGGATCGATCGGCTCGCGCGTCGGGCCGGCGGTGACGACCACCTTGCGGCCGGCGAGATCGCGCGTCCCGAGGATGCGCGCCGCCGCGGCCGCGATCACGTCCACGTCGGCGAGCCGGCCCTCCCCCACGTCTCCGTCCGCGAGCTCACCCGAGGACGGCGGCACGACGTGCCAGCCGCGCTTCTCGAGCGCGGCGAGGTTCTCGTGCGTCACCGGGTTCTGCCACATGCGCGTGTTCATCGCCGGCGCGACGAGGCACGGGCAGGTCGCTGCGAGCGCGGTCGTCGTCACCGCGTCGTTCGCCATTCCCGCGCGGACCCTCGCGATGACGTCGGCCGTCGCCGGCGCGAGCACCAGGATGTCGGCCATGCGGGCCAGCGCGAGGTGCCCGTAGGTGCTCTCCTGCGCCGAGTCGAGCAGGTCGATGAGTGGCGGCGCTCCGGAAAGGGCCTGGAACGTGAGGGGACCCACGAATTTCGTCGCGTTCGGCGTCATGGCGACCCGGACGGTCGCGCCCGCCTTCACGAAGGCCCGCACCAGCTCACACGCCTTGTAGGCGGCGATCCCGCCGCTCACGCCCACGACGATCGTACGCCCCTGCAGCTCGTCCATGGGCGCGAATCCTATCCGATCCTGTCCGGTACGCCCGTTCACGGCGCGCCGACGGCGCGCGTCGTCCTATGATCGTGGGGTGGACCCCACGTCCGGCACCGCGCCCGAGCAACCCGACCCGCCGCAGCGCGCAGCTTCCGAACCGCCGCCCGCTCTCGAACCGCCGCCCGCGGCCGCCGCCGGATCACCGATCGCGCCTGCTACTCCGCGTCGTCCGCCCGGCAGCCCGCTCACGTACTTCGGGCTCCTCGTCGTGCTGTACATCGGCCCCGGAGCGCTCTCGCAGATCGCCGTGCCCGTCGCGGGCCTCGCGTGGGCCCAGATCTTCGTCTTCCTGGTGCCCGCGATCGCCGCGGCGGCGATCTGGAACCTCCACCCCCGGCGCGCGCTCCTCCTGTGGCGACGGCCGCCGATCGCAGCCGTGCTCCTCGGCCTCCTCATCGGGCTCGTCGGCTTCATCCCCGCCGGCGCGGTGATGGCGCTCGTGTCGCTGCTGCTTCCCCACGAGTGGCTCGTGAAGTTCGACCTCGCGCCGCTCTTCCTCGGCCCCGCGTGGCAGCGCATCGCGCTCTCGCTGCTCGCGGCGCTCGTCGCGCCGGTGTGCGAGGAGGCCGCGTTTCGCGGTCACATGCTGACGCTGTGGCGGGCCCGGCTCCGCCCGTGGGCGGCGATCCTCGCGACGGCGTTCCTGTTCGCGCTGCTCCACCTCGACCCGGTGCGCTTCGTCGCGGTGTTCCTGCTCGGCGTCCTCTTCGGCTGGATCGCCTGGCGCGCCGGATCCCTCTGGCCGGCGATCGCGGCGCACGCCGCGAACAACGCCACCGCGGCGCTGCTCGTGGGCACCATCGGCGAGGCGGCGGCCCGCCGCGACGCGCCGGATCCCCGCGCCGCGCTGCTCGCGCTCGCGATGGGGACGCTGCTCATCGCGCCGCTGCTCATGGCGTACGCTCGGATGACGCCGGTGCCGCCGCCCGCGTCGGAGGCGCTCGAGCCCATCGACCCGTCGCCGACCGCGCCGCGCGCCTCGCTGCGCCGGGTGCCGCCCTCGGTCCCAGCCGCGGCGCTCGCCGGGCTCGTCTCGCTCGCGCTGATCGTCGCGGTGGGGCTGGCGCGGCGCGGGTGACGGGTGCCCGGCGCGCGGCCCACCGGAGACGCCCCTCGAGGGGCGATCGGGCGGGCTCCAGGTCTGCTGTGATGCGGGACTCCGGAGGACACATGAGAACGACGCTCGTCCTGGTTCTGGTGCTCGCCGCGAACGGCGCAGCGACGGCGCGCGCGGCCGCGCCCACGCCTGCGATCGCGAAGAAGCGCATCGAGCGCGCGGACCAGCTGCCGGTCCACACGTACGCGGTCCCGAACAGCGTGTCCAAGGTGCTCGCCGACGAGAAGCTCACGGCGAAGCTCGCCTCCGACGTGCGACGCGACCTGGAGGGCGACCTCGGCGCGTTCGACATCCAGGACGCTGCGACGCTGCGCGAGTACCACGGCGCGCTGTCGCGCATCGCGCTCCTCGACGGGCGGCTCGACGACGCGATCTCGCACGCCGACCGCGTCCGGGACCTGGAGGACAAGCCTGCGGTGCGCATCATCTCGGGGTTCGTGTTCCGCGCCGCGGTGGCAGCGAAGCGCGCCTCGCCCGCCGAGCGCCAGGCGACGTTCGACGCGACCGTCCGAAAGCAGCTCGCGTCGTTCCCCTACGAGCAGGTCCAGTCCGAGCTGAAGAGCGCGAAGGCGAGCCTCGAGATGCAGTCGCGCAATCTCGTGATGGGAATCGTCGAGCAGCAGCTCGACCCCGCGGCGAAGGGCGGCACCGTGTCGAAGGACATCGCGGTCGCAGTCGTACAGATGGCGGCGACGATGCGCGACATCCTGCCGTACAAGGAAGGCGCCGTCGCAGCGCTGCAGGAGGTCATCGCCGCGCACAAGGTCGAGAAGCCCGACATCTGGGCGGCGCGAAACGTCGAGCTGCCGGCGGGCAAACTGTATTCGACGGTGAACGTCGCCGTTTGGGATGGCGGCGTCGACACGTCGCTCTTCGCCAATCGCGTCGTCGAGGACGGCGCGGCGCCCGCGGTGATCGCGTTCGACCGCTACGCACGCCCGGCGAAGGGCGAGCTGCAGCCGATCCCGGCCGAGCTGAAGGACCGCATTCCGCAGATGAAGGCGCGGCTCAAGGGCTTCTCGGACCTGCAGTCGAACATCGACAGTGCCGAAGCGAGCGAGGTCAAGCAGTACCTCTCCACGCTCAAGCCCGAGCAATACAAGGGCGTCGTCGAGGAGCTGGGGCTCGCCGGCAACTGGATGCACGGCACGCACGTCGCCGGCATCACGATGGCGGGCAATCCGTACGCGCGCCTCGTCACCGGGCGCATCGAGTTCGACTGGCACTTGCTGCCCGACCCGTGCCCGAGCCGCGAACTGGTCGAGCGCGACGCGCGCAACCAGCAGGCATACGTCGACTTCTTCATGCGCCATCACGTGCGCGTCGTCAACATGAGCTGGGGCGGCAGCGTGAAGGGCATCGAGGAGCAGCTCGAGCTCTGCAACATCGGCAAGACGCCCGACGAGCGCAAGAAGATCGCGCGCGAATACTTCGACATCCAGAAGGCGGCGCTGACGAAGGCGTTCGCGAGCGCGCCGCAGATCCTGTTCGTGACCGCGGCGGGCAACAGCAACGAGG
>DASSQI010000073.1:0-12252 GCA_035702585.1 Anaeromyxobacteraceae bacterium | reverse complement strand
CATCTCCGAGCTCGCGCCGGCCGACCTGCGCGGTCGCTACCAGGGGGCGTTCGGGATCACCGTCAGCGGCGCCGCGTTCGCCGCGCCGCTGTTCGGTCCCGGCCTGCTCGCGCGGTTCGGGACGCACCTGTTCTGGGGGAGCTGCTTCGTCGTCGGCGTCGCGGTCTGCGCAGGCCACGTCGCGGCGGCGGGCCCCCGCAGGCGGCACCTCACCGAGCTTCGGCGGGGCGCGGTGGGGGCGCGGAGCGCCGGCGCGATCGCCCCGTGAAGGGAATTCGTGCGGCCGCGCGAGGATCGTAGAAGAGCGCTCTCGCCCGCGCCACGCGCCACACGAATACCTGGAGCGAATCCACATGAGACTTCCTTCCGCAGCGCCCGCGCTCGCCGCCGCGCTGCTCCTGGCCAGCTGCGGCTCGGGCAACGGCGATTCCGCGCAGCCGCTCACGTTCGTGCACGGCGCGGTGGACGCGACCGGCACGCTCACGGTCAACGGGACGGCGTTCGACACCCGCGGCGCCGTGGTCCGGTACCTCGACGATGGACGGACGCTGACGGCCGCCGACGCGCCCTCGGGGCTCCCGTTCGTCGCCGGCACGGTCGTGGCCGTCCGGGGCGCGATCGCGCACGACCGGCGGACCGGCGTGGCGGACGAGGTGATGGTGCGGTCGGTTCTGCGCGGCCCGCTGCAGGGCCGCGCCGAGTCGTCGATCGCCGTCGCCGGCGCCGACGTGCTGCTCGACTCCCGCACCGCCATCCTCGGCGAGGCGGGGGCGCCCGCGTCGATCGAGTCGCTGCCGGCCGGCGCTCGCGTCGAGGTGCACGGCTGGCCCGAGAGCGGGACGCGGGTGCGGGCGACGCTGGTCCGGGCCCTGCCCGGAGATCCGCTCGTCGCCGTCCACGGCTGGACGCTGGCGGCGCCCGTGAGCGGCGCGTTCGACCTGTCGCTCGTCCCCGGCGGCGCGCCGGTCCTGCGGGTGGACGCCGCGAGCGCGACCACCTCGCCGACCGTGCCCGCGAACGCGCTGGTGCGCGTGGGAGGCAGCGGCATCGCCGCGGGCGCGCCGCCGGTGCTCGCCGCGACCTCGGTGGACGTCCTCGCGCAGCTCCTCCCCGTCGGCGAGGATCGGGCCGTCGTCGAAGGTGTCGTCTCGAGCGGGGCGCTCGCGTCCTTCACGGTCGGCGATCACCTGGTCCGCACGACGACCGCGACGATCTTCGACGGCGTCCCGCAGGGGAGCAGCGCCGACGCGGTCTTCGCCCCCGGCGTGCGGCTCGTCGTGGAAGGCGCGCGCCAGGGCCGGGAGCTCGCCGCCGAGCGGGTGCGCTTCGTGGACGTGCAGCGACACGCTGGCCGCATCGCTCCAGGCTCGTTCCACCTCCTCAACCCCGCCGCCGCGGGATCGTTCACGCTGGGCGGGGAGATCGTGGTCGTGGAGGACTTCGCGACGCGGATCACCGCGACAGGCGCCGCGATCACGCTGCGGCAGCTCTTCGAGCTGCACTCGGCCGAGGCGGCGGGGCTCCCGATCGTCGCGCACGGGTACCGGCGCGCGGACGGCGCCGTGCGGACGCACAGGATCGACGTCGCTGCGCCGTAGGGAGCCGCGTGAATCGCGAGGCACGCCTTCAGGCGCGCGCCATCACTCCCCCAGGTACGCCTTTCGCACCTCGGGGCTCGCGAGCAGCTCGGCGCCGGTGCCCTGCATGACGACGACGCCGGTCTCGAGGACGTAGGCGCGGTGCGCGAGCTGGAGCGCCTTGTGGGCGTTCTGCTCGACGAGCAGCAGCGCGACACCCGACTCGTTCACCTCGCGGAGCACCGCGAAGATCCGCTCGACCACCTGCGGCGCGAGCCCGAGCGAGGGCTCGTCGAGGAGCAACAGCCGCGGCCGGCTCATCATCGCCCGCGCGACCGCGAGCATCTGCTGCTCGCCGCCGGAGAGCGTCCCCGACGTCTGGTCCGCCCGATCGCGCAGGATCGGGAACACGGTGAACGCGCGCTCGAGATCGCGCGCGATCCCGTCCCGATCGCGCCGCAGGAAGGCGCCGAGCTCGAGGTTCTCGCGGACGGTGAGGTTCAGGAAGATGCCGCGGCCCTCCGGCGCGTGCGCGAGCCCGCGCGCGACGATCTCGTGCGGTTCGAGGCGCGTGAGATCCTCGCCCTCGAAGCGGATCGTGCCGGCGCTGGCGCGCACCATGCGCGTGATCGCGCGGAGCGTCGTCGTCTTGCCGGCGCCGTTCGCGCCGATGAGCGCGACGACCTCGCCGGCGGGCACCTCGAGCGAGACGCCGCGCAGCGCCTCGATGGCGCCGTAGTGGACACGCAGGTCCGCGACCTCGAGCACCGGCGCCGTCACTTCGCGGTCTCCGGCGGCACCGGGATGCGCTTCTCCTCGAGGTACGCGTCGCCGAGGTACGCCTCGATCACCTTCGGGTCGTGGCGCACCTCGTGCGGCGGTCCCTGCGCGATCGTGACGCCGTAGTCGAGCACCACCAGCCGCTCGGAGACGCCCATCACGAGCCGCATGTCGTGCTCGATGACGAGGATGGCGAGGCCGAACTGGTCCCGGATCTTGCGGATGAGCTCCATCAGCGCGGTCTTCTCGGACGCGTTCATCCCGGCGGCGGGCTCGTCGAGGCAGAGCACCTTCGGGCGAGTCGCGAGGGCGCGCGCGATCTCGAGCCGGCGCTGCTCGCCGTAGGGGAGGTTCTTCGCCCGCTCGTAGCGGCGGTGGCCGAGCCCCATGACCCCCAGCAGCTCCTGCGCCTCGCCCTCGACGCGCCGCTCCTCGCGGTAGTGGCCCGGGGCGAGCACGAGCGCGCTCGCGATCGAGTGGCCGGTCCCGTGGTGCAGCCCCACCTTCACGTTGTCGAGCGCCGTCATCTCCTTGAACAGGCGGATGTTCTGGAAGGTGCGGGCCACGCCGCGAGCGCAGATCTCGTGCGGCCGCATGCCGTTCACGCGCTGGCCCGCGACGATCACGTCCCCCGACGTCGGCGGGTACACGCCGGTGATCGCGTTGAAGGCGGTCGTCTTGCCGGCGCCGTTCGGCCCGATGAGGCCCACGAGCTCGCGCGGGCGGAGCGCGAGATCGAAGTCGGCGAGCGCCTTCAGGCCGCCGAAGCGCATCGTGACCTGGCGCGCCTCGAGGACCGGGCCGTTGGTGGACGGGGCGGCGCTCACGCGAGCTTCCCTCCGCTGCCGGTGCCAGGCTCGGCCGTCCCCGGCGGCGGCGCGCCGCGCCTGCGGAAGACGCGCGGGAGGAGGTCCCAGATCTCGCGGGTGCCGAAGATGCCCTCGGGCCGGACGAGCATGAGCACGATGAGCATGAGCGAGTACAGCACCATCCGGTACTGCTGCACTCCGCGCAGCCCCTCGAGCGACAGCGAGAGCGTCAGCGCCGCCACGATGGACCCCGTGACCGAGCCCATGCCGCCGAGCACGACCATCGCGACGATCTCGATCGACTTCACGAACGTGAAGCTGCGCGGCGTGCAGAGCTGGATGAGGTGCACGAGCAGCCCGCCCGCGAGACCGGCGAACGCCGCCGAGATCATGAACGCGCGGACCTTGTAGCCGGTCGTGTCCACGCCCATCGCCTCGGCGGCGATCTCGTCCTCGCGGATCGCGAGCAGCGCGCGCCCGTGCGTCGACTCGGCGAGGCGCACCGCCATGCAGACGGTGGCGATGATCCCCATCCCCACCCAGAGGACGTTCGTGCGCGCCGGCAGCCCGGAGATGCCGGTCGCCTGTCCGAGGAACGGCGTGTTCTCGATGATGACGCGGATGATCTCGTTGAACCCGAGCGTCACGATCGCGAGGTAGTCGCCGCGGAGCCGCAGCGACGGCATCCCGACGACGAGCCCGGCGATCGCCGCGTTCACCATGCCGGCGGCGAGCGCCGCCGCGAAGATGAGCTCGTCCGACAGCCCGACCGGCAGGCCCACGATCTGCACGTCGGCGAGCCCCGTCGTGATCTTCGCGGCGGTGTACGCGCCGACCGCGGCGAAGCCCGCGTGGCCGAGCGAGAACTGGCCGGTGAAGCCGTTCACGACGTTGAGCGACACCGCGAGGATGACGTTGATCCCGGCGGCCATGAGGATGATCGAGGCCGAGCCGCGCAGCGACCCCTGCAAGACGACGAGGACCGGCAGGCCGATCGCGAACGGCAACAGCGAGCGGCCGAACGCGCGCGCGGGCGTCACGTCAGACCTTCTCCGCGCGGACGCGGCCGAACAGGCCCTCGGGCCGGACGAGCAGCACGATGATCAGGAACGCGAACGCGATGCCGTCGCGGTACGACGAGACCGTGTAGCCGGCGACGTACTCCTCCGCGAGCCCGAGCAGGAGGCCGCCGACCATCGCGCCCGGCACGTTGCCGATGCCGCCGAACACCGCCGCGACGAACGCCTTGAGGCCGAGGGTCAGCCCCATGAGCGGATCGATCTTCGGCCGCGAGCCGGCGAACAGCAGCGCCGCGGCCGCGGCGAGCGCGCTCCCGAGCGCGAACGTGCCGGCGATGACCCGGTTCACGTTGATGCCCATGAGCCCGGCGACCTGCGAGTCGAACGAGACCGCGCGCATGGCGGTGCCGAACCTGGTCTTGAAGACCACGTACTGCAGCGCGAGCATCAGCGCGACCGCGACGACGAACGAGATGACGTCGTAGTTGCTCACGTAGACGCCGAACGGCTGCCAGCCGACGGTCTGGAAGGGTTGCGGGAAGAAGCGCGGCGTCGGGCCGGGCGGGAACGGGATGCCGAGGCCCGGGATGCTCGGGAGCTGGAACCCGTACTCGAGCAGGAACGAGACGCCGATCGCGGTGATGAGCGCGGTGAGGCGCGCGCGGCGGCGCAGCGGCCGGTACGCGAAGCGCTCGATGACCATCCCGAGCAGGGCGCAGATCATCATCGAGACGACGAAGACGACGAACGCCTTCCAGAGCGACGGCGCGCGAGCGACGCCGAGCGCGTTCGCGAGGTAGAACCCCGAGAACGCGCCGACCATGTACACGTCGCCGTGCGCGAAGTTGATGAGCTTCAGCACCCCGTACACCATCGTGTAGCCGAGGGCGATGAGGGCGTAGATCGTCCCCAGCGACACTCCGTTCACGAGGTGCTGCAGGAACTCGGTCACGGATTGATGGTGGCGGCGTACTTGGCCGTGTTGTCGCGGATCGCGAGCACCACGGCGGCCTTCACCGCGTTGTGATCCTGGTCGATGCTGATCGTGCCCGTCACGCCGTCGAAGTTCTTCGTCTGCTCGATCGCGTCGCGGATCGCGGCGCCGGACAGGTCGGGGGCGCGGTTCATCGCGTCGATCGCGACCCGCGCGGCGTCGTAGCCCATCGCCGCGAGCCCGTCGGGTACCTCGCCGAACCGCTCCTTGTAGCGGCGCACGAAGTCCTGGATCACCGGCGACGGGTTCTCGTGGGAGTAGTGGTTCGAGAAGTAGGAGCCGTCGAGCGCGCCCTGCGCGATCTCGTAGAGCTTCGCGGAGTCCCAGCCATCGCCGCCCATGAGCGGCTGCTTCATGCCCAGCTCGCGCACCTGCCTCGCGATGAGCGCGACGTCGGTGTAATAGCCGGGCACGTAGATCGCCTCGGGGTTGCGGCCGCGGATCGCCGTGAGCTGCGCCTTGAAGTCCTGGTCGCCGGCCTTGTAGCTCTGGTCGGCGACGATCTGGCCGCCGAGCTCCTTGAACTTCGCCGAGAAGTAGTCCGCGAGACCGACCGAGTAGTCGTTGCCGACGTCGCGCAGCACCGCGACGCGCGAGATCTTCATCGTGTCGCGCGCGAACTTCGCCATCACCGTGCCCTGGAACGGGTCGATGAAGCAGACGCGGAACACGTACGGGCGCGTCTTCTGGCCGTCCTTGGTGACGCGCGGGTTCGTCGAGGACGGCGAGATCATCGGGACCTTGTACGTGTCGGCGATCGGCGCCATCGCGAGCGAGCGGCTCGAGGCGACCTCGCCGAGCAGCACCGAGACGTGGTCCTCGGTCACGAGCCGCGTCGCCGCGACCGCCGACTCCTCGGGCTTGCCCTGGTTGTCGAGCGTCTTCAGCGCGAGCTTCTTGCCCTTCACGCCGCCCTTCGCGTTCTGCTCCTCGAGCGCGAGGCGGATGCCGTTGTCGGTGGAGGCGCCGAACGTCGCCTCGTTGCCGCTCATCGACCCGACGTGGCCGAGCAGGATGGTGTCGCCGCCGGCCTTCGCGGCCCCGGCCGCGGCGCCGGCGCCTCCCTGCGCGGGGGCCCCCTGCTGCTTCTTCTCACAGCCTGCCACGGCCAGGGTCGCAGCGAGCACGACGACGAAGCGGGGGGTTCGCATCGAGGCCTCCGGATCGGGGGAGAGGTCGATTCAGATAACACGATCGTCGCGCGTTACTGCTTCTTTTGCCGTCCCGTGCGCCGTCGCAGGGCTCGGTTCGACCGGCGGGAGCGCGCCGCTACACGGTGGGGTCGTCTCCGACCGCCAGCGGCGGCACGCGCGCGGCCACGACGAGGCTCTCGCGCGTGCGCAGGCCGGCGCGTACTCCGGCCGGGTCTGGCGGCGGCCCCGCCCACGCGAGCAGCTGCTCCACGCGCCGGCGCGCCTCGTCGAGGCGCTCTCGAGACACCTGCCCGCGCTCGACCGCACGACGCGCGGCGTCGATCGCGCGCGCCTGGACGTCGGGGCGATGGCACACCATGAGCTGGTCGATGCCGGCGGCGAGCGCGGCCGGCACCGCCTCGTCGAGCGGGAAGTGCGCCGCGACGGCGCTCATCTCCAGGTCGTCCGAGATCGCGCAGCCGTCGTAGCGGCAGTCGTTCCGCAAGAGGTCGAGGACGGGCCGCGACAGCGTCGCCGGGCGCGCGCGATCGAGCGCGTCGAAGACGACGTGCGCGGTCATGACCGACGCGACCCCGGCGGCGGCGAGCGCGCGGAACGGCACGAGCTCCACGTCCCGGAGCCGCTCGAGCCCGTGCGGCAGCCGCGGCAGGTCCTTGTGCGAGTCCTGGCTCGTGTCGCCGTGCCCGGGGAAGTGCTTCGCGCAGGCGGCGACGCCGGCCGACTGCAGGCCGCGCGCGAGCGCCGCGCCGAAGCGCGCCACCTCGGCGGGATCGCGGGAGAAGCTGCGATCGCCGATCACCGGGTTCGCGGGGTTCGTGTCCACGTCGACGCACGGCGCGTAGTCCTGATCCACGCCGACCGCGCGCAGCTCACGCCCGAGCAGCGCCCCCACCTGGAACGCCAGCTCCTCGTCGCCGGCGGCGCCGACGGCGCGCATCGGCGGCACCTCGGTGAACCCCTGCGGGGACCGGAGCCGGGCGACCCGACCGCCCTCCTGGTCGATCGAGACGAGCAACGGCCGCCCCGCCGCGCGCTTCAGCTCGCCGACGAGGGCGGCGACCTGCTCGGCGGTCGACACGTTCCGCGCGAACAGGATGACGCCCGAGACGCCGCGCTCGATGAGCTCCAGCACCTCTCGCGACGGCTCGGTGCCGTGGAACCCCACCGTGAACAGGGCCGCGCATTCCTGGTCGAGCGTCATCGCCACCTCGCCGATCGTTATCGCGCGGCGAGCGCGCTCTCCGCAACGAACGCCGCGAGGGCGAGCGCGAGCAGGACCGACCAGAGCGGGATGCGCCGCTCGCCGCGCGCGTCCTGGGCGAGCGCGGCGTGGTCGGCGCCGCCGAGCCAGGCGGTGAGCTCCGCCGGGGCGACGCGCCGGGTGTCCGACTCGCGCGGATCCGGGAACACCGCGAACGCGAGCGCAGGGTCGAGCCGGACTTCGCCCCGCGACTCGACTCGCACCTCCCAGAGCCCGGGGGCGTCGGGGACGACGACGGGGGGCGAGCCGGGAGGGCCGGGGCGCGGCAGGGAATCGGCGGCGAGCTCGCGCCCGTCGGGCGCGACGAGCGCCTTGAGCGTCTGTCCCTGCTCGAGCTCGACCGTCCGCGTGGCCCCGACCACGCTCGACACGACGCGCCGCTCCTCGACGCCGGCGAGGTAGGCGGCGAAGCGCTGCATCGCGGGCAGGAAGCTCGTGCGGATGCTCCAGTCGGACCAGTCGCGATCGACGCTCGACGTGAAGAGGATGACGCGCCCTCGCCCCGGGTGCGTCTCGACGAGCGCTGGCGCGCCGTCGTCGAACGACGCGAGGGTGCGTGCCCCTTCTCCGCGCCGCTCGGGCCGGATGAGCGCGTACTTGTAGGTGCGCGCGCCGAGGAGCCCCTCGCGCGCGTCGCCCGAGGCGAAGATCGCGAGCGCCGGGTGGCTGAAGTCCACCGCGTCGAACCGCGCCGGGCCGCCGGTGTCGGTGGCGGTCTTCACGACGTGCAGCGGCGGGACGAGGCCTGCGAGCTCCTTGTCCGCGAGCTCGAAGTCGACCTCCGACCCCAGCGCGACGAAGAGCCCCCCGCCCTGCTCGACGAACGAGCGCAGCTCGACGGCGCGCGGGCCCAGCTCGCGCACGTTGAGCAGGAAGACGACGTCGAAGTCGGCGAAGCGATGCTGCGCGAGGCCGCCGACGTCCACGAGCGTGGTGCGCACCGGCGACGCGGACGACTGGAGCGCCGCCTCGAGGAAGAACGCCTCGTCCCGGAACTTCACCGGCGACGGCGAGCCGTCGACGACGAGCGCCTTCGCGTCGCGCGGGACCGCGACGGCGAGGACGCGCGCGTCGTCCAGCGCGAGCGCGTCGGGCGCGAGCGCGACGGACACCGACGCCGGCCCACCCTTCTCGAAGCTGGCGACGAGCGTCTTCTTCGCGGTGCCCCCCGCGGGGATCTCGACGAAGCCCTGCACGGCCACGGGCGCCGTCGGCGCTGCGGAGGTGCGCAGCTCGATCCGCACGTCGTTCACCGGCTCGGCCGAGGCGTTCGCGAGCGTCGCGGTGACTCGGTAGCCGCGCGGCCCCGAGGCGAGGTCCGGCTCGGCCGCGAGGTCCACGACGGCGCGGTTCGGGAGCTCGCTGCCGCGCGCGGCGTCCACGACGCGGACCTCCGGTCGCTGCGGGCCCTTCGGCCCGTTCACCTCGGGAGGCGGCCCGCCGAGGCGCCACGACGTGGCGGCGAGGTCGGTCGCGACCACGATGCGCTTCGCGAGCGTCGCCACCGCGGGATCGGAGAGCGCGACGGCCGCCGCGCCCAGGCACGCGCCGACGTCGGCGTAGCTCATGGTGGGCCTCGCGTCGCGCAGCGCGCGGCGCAGCGCCGCCCTGTCGTACGACGGGGCCGGCGCCGACGGCGCGGGGCCGCCGCAGACGATCAGGGTCGCGGCGTCGCTCGACCCCAGCGCCCCGATCGCGTCGCCGAGGTCGGCGCGCGCGCGCTCGAAGAGCGGCTCGTCCCCTCGGCGGTACGTCATCGAGGCGGACGCGTCGAGCACGAGCGCGACGGCCGCGGGGCCGGTCGTCGCCGCGACGGTCCCGCCGCCCTCCCGCCGCAGCTCGGGCCGCGCGAGCGCGAGCGCGACGAGCAGGAGCAGCGCGGTGCGCGCCGCGAAGAGGAGGATCCGGCGGAGCCGCAGCCGGCGCTGCGTCTCGCGGCGCGCCCGGAGGATGAACTCCACCGCCGGGAACGACACGGGCCGCGGGCGGCGCCTGAAGAACAGGTGCACGAGCAGCGGGAGCAGCGCGGCCAGCGCGCCCCACGCGAGCGCGGGGTGGACGAAGCCCAGGTTCACGCGAGGCGGCGCTCCCTGCGCGCGAGGAACGGGATCAGGATCCGCTCGATCGCGACGTCGCTGCGCGCGAGCACGTACTCGACGTCGGCGGCGGCGGCGCTGCGGCGCGTGTCCTCGAGCCAGCGCTCGAACACCTCGAGGTAGCCGCGCCGGACGTCGCGCCCGCGCGCCTCCACGGGCGCGCCGCCCTCCACCGGCTCGAACAAGGCGTCGTCCTCGTACGGGAACTCGATCTCGGCCGGGTCGAGCACGTGGAACAGCACGACCTCGTGCTTGCGCCTTCGCAGGAGGCCGAGCCTGCGGACGACGTGCTCGTCGGGATCGAGCAGATCGGTGAACACCAGCACGAGCCCGCCGCGCGGTGCGTGCTCGAGGACGTGATCGGCCGCCGCGGCGAGCCGCGTCGCGCCCTGCGCGGCCAGGGACGCGAGCGTGTCGACGATCGTCGCCGCGTGCGAGGCGCCGCCCCGCGGCGGCACCGCCCGCATCACCCGGTCTGCCGCGGCGACGAGCCCGACCGAGTCCTGCTGCCGCGAGAGCAGGTGGCCGAGCGAACCGGCCATCGTCGCGGCGTGCTCCAGCTTCGTGAGGCGCCCGGGCGCGCCGCGCCAGCCCATCGACGCGGACGCGTCGACGACGAGCCACGCGCGGACGTTGGTCTCCTGCTCGTACTGCTTCACGTAGTACCGGTCGCGCCGCGCGTAGGCCTTCCAGTCCATGTGCCGGATCTCGTCGCCGGGCGTGTACTCCTTGTGCTCCGCGAACTCGATCGACTGTCCGCGCAGCGGGCTGCGGTGGAGCCCGTCGATGACGCCCTCGACGACCGCGCGGACCCGGACCTGCAGGCTCGCGAGCTTCGCCAGCAGCGCGGGATCGAGGAACGTGGTGCGGGGCTCGGCCATGTCGCTTCGCGTCCTCCGAGCGCGGCTACGTCCTCACCTGCTCGAGCACCCGCGCGACGATCTCCTCGCTCTTCACGCCCTCGCTCTCGGCGCGAAAGTTCGTGATGACGCGGTGGACGAGGACCGGCCTCGCCAGCGCGCGGACGTCCTCGACCGACGCGACGAGCCTGCCGTCGAGCACCGCGCGCGCCTTCGCGCCGAGCACGAGGAACTGGCTCGCGCGCGGCCCGGCGCCCCACTCGACGAAGTCCTTCACGAACTGCGGCGCGGCGGCCTCGCGCGGCCGCGTGGCCCGCACCAGCTCGACCGCGTGGCGCACCACGTGATCGGCGACCGGCACGCGGAGCACGAGCTCCTGCAGGTCGCGGATCTGCGCCGGCGACAGCACCTTCTCGAGGACCGGGCGTGCAGACACGGTCGTCGAGCGGACGATCTCGACCTCCTCGTCGGCGCTCGGGTAGTGCACGTTCACGTAGAACATGAAGCGGTCGAGCTGCGCCTCGGGCAATGGATAGGTGCCCTCCTGCTCGATCGGGTTCTGCGTCGCGAACACGAGGAACGGCAGCTCCAGCGGATAGGTCTGGCCGCCCGCCGTCACGCGGTACTCCTGCATCGCCTGGAGCAGCGCCGCCTGCGTCTTCGGCGGCGTGCGGTTCACCTCGTCGGCGAGGAGCAGGTTCGCGAACACCGGCCCCTTCACGAACCGGAAGCCGCGCCGGCCGGTCGCGTGGTCCTCCTCGAGCACGTCGGTGCCGGTGATGTCGGACGGCATGAGGTCCGGCGTGAACTGGATGCGGTTGAACGAGAGGTTCAGCACCTCGGCCACCGTCGAGATGAGCAGCGTCTTCGCGAGGCCGGGCACGCCCACGAACAGGCAGTGCCCGCGCGAGAACAGCGCGATGAGCAGGTGCTCCACGACCTCGCGCTGGCCGACGATGCGCCGCTCGATCTGCGCGAGGAGCGCCGACTTCGCGTGCGCGAGCTGCTGCACGGCGGCGAGATCGTCGCCCGCGTGCTCGGCCGGGCGTGTTGCGGTCACGGTCGTCTCCATCCACGGGTCTCCAGTCTCGTCGTGCGGCCGCCGGGCCAGCCCGTCATCCATCATCAGCGCAGCATCCCTGCAATCTTCTTCTCGCGCGACGCCCCGCTGGCGTCACCCAGCGCCGAGAGCGCCGCGGCGAGCCCTGTGTGGACCTCCGCGTCGAAAGGATCCACCCGTATGGCCGCGGCGTAGGCGTCGCGCGCCGCCGCCCAGCTCCCCTCGTTCGCCTCCACCTTCCCGAGCGCTGCCTGGACCGCGGCGTGGCGGGGGTTCTCGCGCGCGGCGTCGCGGAGCGGCCCCTCGGCGGCGCCCGGGGTGCCCGTCGCGAGCGCGACCTGCGCGTACCGCGCGACGACGTCCGGGTCCTTCACGCCGCCGCGGCGGATCGCCTTGTCGTACTCGATGCGCGCCGGCTCGTTGCGGCCGCGCGCGCGCAGGATGTCGCCCAGCCGGGCGTAGTCGCGCGCGATCTCCGCCTTGCCGCCGGAGGCGCGCTTCGGCCCCGGCGCGCCTCTCCAGCGCAGCTGAACCGCGGCCGGGCGGCCGTGCGCGGCCGGCTCCGCGCAGCGCCCGTACTCGCCGACCGCCGCGTCGATCCAGGGATACCCGCCCACCGCGGCGCGCGGCGAGACGAGCACG
>DASSQI010000072.1:0-7179 GCA_035702585.1 Anaeromyxobacteraceae bacterium | reverse complement strand
AGAGGCGGTCGGATCACCGGCTCTCGACGATCCGGACACTGGTAGAAGCGCTCGGGGGTGAGCTCGAGATCATCGCGCACATCGGCGCGAGAAGAGTGAAGCTGAAGGGCATCTGACGCGCGACGACGTCTCACAACTCTGAAGCGGATCTTCGGTTACAGCCCATTTTCGGCGAAGACCGAAAATCACCCGCTATCGAAAGCTCCACGCCTAAGCTGCCGAAACGAGAGCGTTCAGGCTGGTTTCGCCTCCTTCGCATGAGGCTGAACAGGACTGAGCGCTCGTTGAACGCTGCGGCGCCCCCTCCCGCGCCCCTCACCGCCGCTTCTTCGGGTTCGGCTTCGAGCCGGGGCGCTGGCGGCTGGAGCGCGTAGCGGTCTGCTTCGACTTTGGCGCGGGCCGGACCGCGGCCTTGAGCTTCCGGACCGCGTCGCGGACCTTGGTGATGGCCTTCTGCGGCGCGTCGCTCCGCACCTTGCCGACCTTGTGCGGCGGCCGGCGGGCGGCCATCGGCTTCGGTCTGGCAGGCGCAGCCTTGGGGGCAGTGATGGGCTTCGCGGGGGCGACCTTCGCTGGAACCGGCTTCGCCGCTGCGAGGCTCGCAACCGGCTTCGCCGGGACGGGCTTCGCTGGAGTCGGCGTCGCGATCGGCTTCGCCGCCACGGGCGCCGGCCTGCGCTCGACGCGCGGCGGCGGCGCGAGGACCGGCTTGAACGGCGCGGGCGCCTTCGCCGCGGGGGCCGGCGGGGGCGGCTTCGGTGGCGGCGGCGCCTTCGCGCGCGGCGGCGGCGGAGGTGGCGGGGGCGGCTCGGCCTTCTTCGGCGCCTGGGCGCGCGAGAGCTTCGCGAGCGCCGCGGCCTCCTGCTCCGGCGTGACGACGAGCGCCGGCTGTCCGCCGCGCTGACGCGTCTCGTCCTCGGCGCTGTAGTAGAGCTGCGCCGTCACGAGACCGCGGGTGGCGAGCTCGCCGCGCTGGTTCTCGGCCCACACCTCGATGTCCACGGTGTAGACGCCGTTCGGCTCGAAGCGGCGATCCACGACGCGCCCGCGGCAGGTCAGCACGTCGCCGGGGAACACGATCTTCACGAAGCGCGCAGAGAAGCGGCGGATGCGCGCGCCGCGGAGCCAGTCCACCGCGAGCTCGGCGAGGAAGCCCATGACGAGCGTCGCCGGGACGTGTGGCGCGGGGAAGCCGGAGTTCCGCGCGTGGTGCTCGTCGACGGACAGCGGGTTGAAGTCGAAGCTCGCGCCGGCGTAGCGGGCGATCTGGACGCGGTCGACGGGGGGCTTCACGAGCGGCGGCAGCTCGTCGCCGACCTTCACCGCCTCGAAGTAGAGCTGGCGTGCTAGTAGGGCCATGCGTGCGTTCCCTGTGGCTGCCGTGCGGTCACGGGCGGCGGAGCACGAGAGTCGTTCTCGAGTGGAAGACGAACTGTCCCTGGGCGTCGCGGCCCTCGTCCTCGAGCACCAGGATGTCGGTCGCGCCGGCCCGCTCCTGCACGTCGGCGACGCGCGTGACGACCGTGATCCTGTCACCGGCGAAGATCGGCCGGCCGTACTCGAACTGCTGATCGCTGAGCAGGAAGCTGCGCGTGCCGAGGTCGAGCCCGGCGCGGAACCGCTCGTTCGCGGTCAGCGCGGCCGCGAACGTCGGCGGCGCGACGAGCTGCGAGAAGCCGGCCGCCTTCGCCGCGCTCTCGTCGCTGTAGATCGGGTTCGGATCGCCGATCGCGTCGGCGAAGCGGCGGATCATGCCGCGCTCCACCTCGTGCGTGACGGGCTCGCTCTGTCTCCCGATGAGCGATCGATCGAGCATCTCTCCTCCTCACCTTCCGCCAGGCAGGTTCAGGACCGTGAGCAATCCGTGCAGCTCGATGAGCGCGGGCGCCGCGTTCACGACGCTCCACGCGGTCGCGAGATCGCCGGCGAGCCCGCCCTTGATGAGCACGCTCACCGGCGGCGAGGCGTCGAGCTCCACCTCGTCGCGCGGGTTCTCGATGCCGGCCGCGATGACGAGCTCGAGCCGCACCCGCTCGACGTCGTCCACGAAGCCGCGGACCACCTGCGCGGCTCCGGCGACGAGGCCCGCCCTCACCGGGATCCGTCCCTCGATGTCGCGATCCGCCACGACCGGATCGCACTCGTCCTCGAACTCGTCGATCTCGAAGCCGCAGCCCGCCGCGACGAGCATGGCCGACTCGGCGAGCCCGACGTGACCGACCGCGCCGCGCTCCCACGCCTCGTGGAAGGCGTCCTCGTCGAGGCCGAGCCCCACCCTGCGCTGCAGCCGCTCGCGGCGCGTCGCGGCGTCGACCACCCGGAGCGCGCGGACGTGGCGCACGGGGCCCGTCGCGAGCGACAGGAACGCGGGGAGTCGATCGAGCACGAAGCCGGGGTTCACGCCGACGCCGACGACGGCGACGCCCTTCTTCTCGCAGCGGACGTCCAGCCGGTCGGCGTGCTCCTCGTTCCGGAGCCACGGCCAGGCGAGCTCCTCGCACGTCGAGACGACGTGGAGCCTCGCGTCGACGGCGCGCTCGAGCTGGGGCGCGACCTCCTCGAAGAGGGACGCCGTCGCGTGGAGCACCACCCCGCCCGGCGCCGCCTGCGCGTACGCCTTGCCGGGGTCGGCGAGCACCTCGAGATCGGGAGCGCCCGGTCCGACCAGATCGGGCAGCCGGGCGCCCGCATACGCGGGATCGACCGCGCCGACGATCTTCAGCTCGGGCTTCTCGAGCGCAGCGCGAGCGATCGCCCGCCCGATCGCGCCGAGCCCCTGGACCACGACCGGGATGTAGGACTCCGCCTCCGCCACGCTCCCCTCCGCACCGCGCAATTGCGCGAAAAAGCGGGGAATCGCGCGGGGTCATAACCCGTTCGCGCAAAGTCCTTCAACGTTTGATTGAGGCTCAACCCTCGATGAGGCGCTCGAGGAACTGCTTCGCGGCGGGGTTCGACCAGTCGCGCGGACCTACGATGTAGGCCACCAGCCGGCCCTCGCGGTCCACGATGTAAGTCTCCGGAAACTTGTACGAATCCGGGCAGCCGCCGCGCGCCGCGCAGTAGTAGGAGCGCGTCGCGATCTGCTCGGGATCGCGCACGACGAGCACTCCCGGTGGAGGCCGTCCGCCGAAGAAGTCGGCGACCTCCTGCCAGCTCTCGTCCACCGACACCGCGACCATCCGGAACTTGTTCGGGTAGCGCTGCGACAGCTCCTGCCCGAGCTGCACCATCGAGGGCATCTCGTCGCGGCACGGCGGGCACCAGGTCGCCCAGAAGTTCACGAAGACGACCTCGCCCTTGAGCTGCGTGAGGACGAGCGGGCGCCCATCCGACAGCTCGACCGTCGCGGGCGGCGCCGGGGTGTCGGAGCGGTCGATGCCGAACGCCGCCGCGAGCGCCTCGTCGAGGCGCGCCTGACGCGGCGCGACGACCCAGCGATCGTATGCCGTGACGCCGCCCGCGATCGCGACGGCGAGCACGGCGACGGCTGCGACGAGGACCAGGACTCGGCGGTTCATCGTGGGGCCGATGTACCACCACACCGAACCTTGAAGCCACCCGGGCCGCGGGAGAGACTGCGCGGTCGATGCGCGCGCTGATGGGGAGCCTGGGGCTCATGCCGCTCCACGAGGTGGTGGACTTTCTCGGGCGGAGACGCGCGACCGGAACGCTCGTGTGCGAGCGCGGGACGGTGCGCAAGAGCTGCCACGTGCTGGACGGCGTCGCCTCGGAGGCGAGCTCGAACGATCCGCGCGAGTACCTCGGCCAGCTCCTCATCAACTTCGGCCACATCACCGAGGAGCAGCTCGCGAAGGCGTTCCAGACGCAGCAGGAGACGCGGATCCGGCTCGGCAGCGTGCTCGTCATGGTCGGCGCGGTGAAGGCCGAGGCGGTGCGCGACGCGCTCGCGCTCAAGATCCGCGAGACCCTGCTCGACGCGATGCTGTGGGACTCGGGCACGTTCCACTTCGACGAGGCGCCGCCGCCGGGCAGCGACGACCTCACCGCCCACGTGCCGCTCGCCGACGTCGCGCGCGAGGCGGAGTTCCGCTCGACGGCGTGGCAGGCGTTCCGCTCGGCGTTCCCGACCGGCGCCGCGGCGCTCGAGGTGGACGAGGCGCGCATGCCCCGCTCCGTCGAACCGCCGGGCGTGAACGGCCGCATCGTGAAGCTCGCGCGGGAGGGGCGCACGATCGACGAGATCGCGCTCGCGCTCCACGCGACCGACTTCCACCTGTACCAGCGGCTCTACGCGCTGCACACGCAGGGCGTCCTGCGCGCGGCCCCGGTTCGCCCCGGCAGCATCGCCGCGAACGGGCCGGCGCTCGGACCGGATCGCATGCTCGCGGAGGCGCGCAGGCACCTCCTCGAGGGCCGCTTCGCCGAGGCGGAGGAGTGCGCCGCCCGCGCCGTCGCGGTCGCGCCCGGCCTCGTGACCGCGGTGGAGCTCGCGCGCGAGGCGCGGACCGCGCTCGGCGAGCAGCTCCGCGCGTCGTTCCTGAAGCCGCCGCGCACGCCGTCGCTGAAGGTGCCGCCGCACGACGTGCCGCGCCTCACCCTCTCCGCTCCGGAGCGCTGGATCCTGGGCCGCTGCGACGGCTCGCGCGACGTCGCGCACATCGTGCAGATCGCGCCGCTCGCGGAGCTCGAGGTGCTGAAGGCGATGCGTCGCTTCGTGGACGCGCGGATCCTCGAGATGCGCTGACCGCTCAGCGCCGCTTCTTCGTCGGCGCGGCGGCGGCGCGGAGCTCGCGGTGCTCGGAGAAGTACGCGGCGAGCCCCTCGCGCGCGACCTGCGTCGCTCGCACGTGCCAGAGCTTCTCGTTCACGACGACGACCGCGATCGCGACCTGAGGGTCGTCCACCGGCGCGAAGCCCACGAACCACGAGTAGTCGCGGTACGGCGACCTGTCGGCGAGCGAGCCGGTCTTGCCGGCGACCTCGACGCCGTGCAGCGGCGAGCGCGAGGAGCGGAAGTCCTGCCGGAACGCCCGGCGCGCGGTCCCTTCGGTGACGGTCGTCCGCATCATCCGCGCGAGCTCGGACGCGATCTCGGGCTCGATGAGCTGGCGCGGCGCCGCCGCCGGCAGGCTCACGCCGTCGGCGCTCTCGACGATGCGCGGGGCGACGAAGCTGCCGCCGTTCGCGACCATCGCGCCGATGAGCGCGGCGTGGAGCGGCGACATGCGCACCGGCCCGAAGCCGGCGGCGGTCTCGGCGAGGCGGAAGTCGTCGTCCGGGATGTCCGCGGTCGAGGGCTCGACGCGCCAGGAGAACGGGATCTCGGTGTTGAAGAGGAAGCGCGACGCCTCGCTCCGGAGCAGGTCGCTCGAGAGGCCGCGGCTCGCGAGCTTCGCGAAGACGACGTTGGTGCTGTGGCCGAGCGCGTCGGTGAGCGTGGCGCACTTGTGATCGCGGCGCGGGTCGTCGCGCAAGAGCCCGGGCTGGAGCCGGTGGCGCCCGCCGTGGAAGCAGACCTCGTGATCGGCGTCGATGCCCTGCTGCAGGAGCGCCGCGCTCGTCACGATCTTGAAGATGCTCGCCGCCGGGGCGAGGGCGCGGAGCGAGATCCCGCGGGCGCCCGGCTCGGCGCGCGAGTGCTCCGCCATCGCGATCACGCGGCCGGTCTTCGGCTCGATGAGGACCGCCGCGCCCCACGGGACCTTTCCGTCCGAGAGGAACCGCTCGAGCTTCCCCTGGATCTTCGGATCGAGCGTGAGGGTCGCCTGACCCTTCGCGGTCGGCGCGACGTAGGCGTCGCGCTCGCGGTCGTAGGACATCGCGCCGAGCACGACCTGCGCCGTCGCGGCGGTCTCCGCAACGCTTGCGGCGGCGGCTTTCTCGGCGGCAGCCTGGGTCGCGGCGACCCGGCTCTCTTGACCCGGGGTACCGCGCGCCTCAGCCGAGGGCCAAGGAACCGCAAGTACGAGGAAAAAAGCAGCAGGAACGGCGACGAGCCAGGGGGCAAATCTCGAGCGGAGCATGAGGCGGCGTCGAGTCTCTCCCCGATATCACCGGGGTCAAAGAAAAAGAGCGCCCCGAACTTGGGGGCGCCCTCTTCGAGAGCAATCGACACGCCAGGACGGGTGCCGCTCGACTCGCCGCGGCCTACGCCCGGGCGCGGCCGCGGGCGGACTTCTTCGCCGGCCCGCGCGCGGTCTTCACCGCCTTCGACACCGCCCTCATCGCGCTCTTCGCGACCGACTTCGCCACCGGCGCGACGGTGCGGCCGACCTTCGCCGCCTTCGCGCTCGCGGCCTGGCCGCGCTTCGCGAGCTTGCCGTTCGTGAGCGCAGCCCTGGCCTTCGCCCTCACCGGCGCGACCTTGCTCGCGACCTTCGACGCCGCCTTCGCCGTCGCGGTCCTCGCGGTCGCGGCCTTCGTCGCAACCTTTGCGGTCGCCGCCTTCGCGCCCTTCGCCTCCTTCAGCGCGGCCTGACCGGCGGCGAGCCGCGCGATCGGGATGCGGTACGGCGAGCAGGAGACGTAGTCGAGGCCGATCTCGTGGCAGAACTCGACCGAGCGCGGATCGCCGCCGTGCTCGCCGCAGATGCCGAGCTTGATGTTCGGGCGGGTGGAGCGGCCCTTCGCGACGGCGATCTTCATGAGCTCGCCCACGCCGCTCCGGTCGACCGACACGAACGGATCGGTGTCGTAGATGTCCTTCTGCTTGTAGCTCGCGAGCACGGTCCCGACGTCGTCGCGGGAGATGCCGTACGTCGTCTGGGTGAGGTCGTTCGTGCCGAACGAGAAGAACTCGGCGGTCTTCGCGATCTCGTCCGCGGTGAGCGCGCCGCGCGGCACCTCGATCATCGTGCCGACGAGGTACTTCACCTTCCGTCCCTTGTCGGCGAACACCTGCTCGGCGACGGCCCGGACGATCCGCTCCTGGTTCTCGAGCTCCTTCCGGTGGCCTACGAGCGGGATCATGATCTCGGGCTTCACGTCGATGCCCTCTTCGGCGACCTCGCAGGCGGCCTCGAGGATCGCCCTCGACTGCATCTCGGTGATCTCGGGGTACGAGATGCCGAGGCGGCAGCCGCGGTGGCCGAGCATCGGGTTCGACTCGTGCAGATCGGCGATGCGCTGCTTCACGCGCTCGACGCTCTTGCCGGTCGCGCGCGCCAGCTCGGCGGCGCCGGCGTCGTCGTGCGGCAGGAACTCGTGGAGCGGCGG
>DASSQI010000071.1:0-12504 GCA_035702585.1 Anaeromyxobacteraceae bacterium | reverse complement strand
CGCCCGCGACGCGGAGCGGACGGTGCACGGCGCCGCGGCGTCCATCCTGCGGCAGACCGAGCGCGACATGCAGCTCGTCGCGGTGGACGACGGGTCGCGCGACGGCACGGCGGCGGTCCTGGAGCGGCTCGCGGAGCGCGATCGCCGGGTCGTCGTCGTCCGCGGGCCCGGCGAAGGGATCGCCGGCGCGCTCCAGCGCGGTCTCGGATACTGCGACGGCGAGGTCGTCGCGCGCATGGACGCCGACGACGTCGCGCACCCACGCCGCCTCGAGCAGCAGCGCCGCGCGCTCGGCGAGGCCCCGCGCCTCGCGGCGGTCGGCTCGCGCGTGCGGCTGTTCCCGCGCCGCGTGCTGCGCCCGGGGATGCGCCGCTACGGCGCCTGGCTCGACGGGATCGTCACCCCGGACGACGTCGCGCGCGAGCTGCTCGTGGAGGCGCCGCTCGTGCACCCCGCGAGCGCCATCCGCCGCAGCGCGCTCGACGAGGTCGGCGGATGGCGCGGCGGCGACTTCCCCGAGGACTACGACCTGTGGCTGCGCATCTCGGAGCGCGGCGGCCTCCTCGCGAACGTGCCCGAGCGGCTCCTCGACTGGCGCGACTCGCCGGATCGGCTCACGCGCACCGACGCCCGGTACGACCTCGCGCGCCACGTCGCGCTGAAGTGCGCTTTCCTGCGGCGTACGGTCCTCGCGCACGCGAACGAGGTCGCCATCTGGGGCGCCGGCGACACCGGCAAGTCGTTCGCCGACGCGCTCGCGCGCCATCGAGTGGGCGTCGCGCTGTTCGTCGACGTGGACCGGCGGAAGATCGGGATGCGCCGGCGAAACGCGCCCGTCGTGTCGGCGGAGGAGGCCGGACGCTGTCGCGGACTTCCGCTCCTCGTCGCGGTGGGAGCGCCGGGAGCGCGGCCGCTCATCCGCGCCGAGCTCGCGCGGCAAGGCTTCGAGGAGCTGCGGGACTACTGGGTAGTGAGCTGACCCCGCGGGCTTCAGCCCGCGGAACAGGACCCGCGGCTCCCTTCGTCAGAACCGCGAGCCCAGCGTTCGCCACGACACCGTGGTCCAGAGGCGCACCACCGCCCCCACGCCCCCCGCCTCCTCCACCGCGCGCCGCGCGCGGTCCACGCCCACCTTCACGGCGAGGCACACCGCGGCGAGCGCGACACCGCTGGCGAGCGCGGCGCCGAGCCCGAGCGTCGGACCGATGCGCTGCGCGAGACCCTGCTGGTTGGCCCAGCCGTACACGATCGGCACGTGCAGCGCGTACACGAAGAGCGACGCGCGGCCGATCGGCGCGGCGCGCGCGGCGATCGCCGCCGGCACCGCGGCGAGCGCGCCGAGGATGAGGAGCACCTGCCCCGCCCGAAGGACGAAGAGCACCGGGCTGTGCACGGGCAGGTCGTCGAGGCCGATGACGCGCGCGGCGACGACGCCGCCGGCGCCCACGGCCGCCATGCCCGCGGCGGCGACGAGCGGGCGCGCTCCCGTCGCGAGCAGCCCGACGATGCCGCCGACGAAGAAGTACGCGACCCACGGGAACAGCGGGAACGGCGACGTCCCGAGCGCGGCCTGCTCGAGGGCGATGAGGCCGATGCCGCGGGCGCGCGTGACCGGGATGAGCGGCGCGACGGCGAGCGCGAGCGCCGCGAGCGTGACGAACCCGGCGATCCGCGCGGCGCGGCCCCGGAGCGCGGACAGCATCGCGGCGCCGCCGAGCAGACCGAGCGCGATGCAGTGGAGAGCGTCGAACGCGAGGAAGTGGCGCCACTGGTCGCGGTCGCCGGCGATGAACCCGCCGATGTCCCAGCCGGGCAGGCGGAGCATGTATCCGATCAGCAGGAGGAGGCCGACGCGAGGCAGCCTCCCCCGAAGGATGTCCCAGCCCTCGGCGCGGCCCCGGGTGACGGAAGCCGTCACCGCCCAGCCGGCGACGAGGAGGAAGAGAGGCGCGGTCAGCCCGCGGACGCGCCAGTACGTCTCGACGCCCGGCATCGACCTGATGGCGGGAGAGAGGAGCGCGTCGAGCGTGTGTCCGCACACCATCGCGAGCACGCCGAGCGCTCGTGCGGCGTCGAGGGCGGCTATCCGGCGGCGACTGGCGGGTGAGTTCGTGGTCACGAAAAGCGCGCGGCGCCCCATTCAGGGCGCCGCGGGTCCTATCACGATCCGGAGGCCGACGCGCCGTGGCCGTTGGCCTCACCAGCGAATCTAATGCCTGTTCTTGCCGTTGCCGTTGCCATGGCCGTTGCCGTTGCCGTGACCTTTGCCGTGGTGCCCGTGACCGTGCCGGTCGTCGTAACGCTCGTGCCGGGCCTTCTTGTACTTGACGTACTGTCCCGGAGGCATCCGCACGAGGGTGACGGGGACGACCCGCATCGGCGCGACGCGGAAGGCCGCCCGCGGGGATCGCGCCCGGTACCACAGGTCACCGCGCCGCACCCAGTAGTAGGGGGCGACGTAGAACACCTCTTCGTCCCAGTTCTCGACCACGCTGACGCCGGGCTGCACGACCACGAGGGGCGGGGCCACCGGCAGGCCGATGTGGACCTGGACGTCCACTGCCGCGTTTGCGGGAGCTGGCACGGCGGCCAGCACCGACACGGCGAGCGCGAAGAACATCGTGATGAACGGTCTCATGTCCCACAGAATAGCGACAAGGCAGGCGCTCGCGCGATAGGCGGCAAGGTGCGCTCAGGTGGTGACGGGTGGGATGAGCGCTGCCTCGGCGACGCGGAAATCCTCGGGTACCGGCGCGTCGAAGACGAGCGTCGCTCCTGTCCCCGGGTGCTGGAGCTCGAGCCGCTGCGCGTGGAGCATGACCCGGGGGACGCTCGTCTCCAGCACTCTCCGCGGCCCGCCGTAGCGCACGTCGCCGACGAGCGGCGCGCCGAGGTGGGCGAGGTGGACGCGGATCTGGTGCGTGCGTCCCGTCTCCGGCCGCGCCTCGACCAGCGCGGCGTGGTCGCCCGTGCGGAGCGTCCGGTACGCGGTCGCCGCCTCGTCGCCGGCGGGCGAGACGATGCGGCGCCCCGGGCGCAAGGGATCCGCTCCGAGTCGCGCGTCGATGCGGCCGTCTGGCGGCGAAGGCGCGCGGGCAGTGAGCGCGAGGTACGTCTTCTGCGGATCGCCGGCGCGGAACGCCTCCGAGAGCGCGGCCGCAGCCTCGCGCGTCCGCGCGAGCACGGTGACGCCCGAGGTGTCGAGATCGAGGCGATGGACGACCGTGAGAGGCGCACCGCCGACGAGCTCGCCCGCGAGGTCCGCGATCGTGCCCCGATCGCGCGTCAGCGTGGGTTGAGCGGGGACGCCGGGCGGCTTGTCCACGGCGACGAGCCACGCGTCGGCGTAAAGGAGCCGCGACCGATCGAGCGAGATCGCCGGAGCCCCGGCGCGGCCTCCCTCCTCGAGGTTGACCTCGACCCGCTGCCCGGCCTGCAACGCGCGGCTCGCGACCTTGCAGCGGCGGCCGTCGAGGAACACCCCGCCGGCGTCCAGCGTGCGTCGCGCGAGGCCGCGGGAGATGCCGCCACGCGCAGCGATGAAGCGGTCGAGACGCTCGCCCGATTCACCTTCGGCGACGCGAAGGGTCAGGCGCTTCACGAACTACGCGGCCGCCTTGTTCGACGGGCAGGACTCGCAGGCGCTGCTCTTCTCGGCCTTCGGCTTGTCGCAGGGCGGCGCCGACGTGCCCTTGTAATCCGTGATGTAAAAGCCGGAGCCCTTGAACGAGAACGCGCTCGCGCTCATCAGCTTGTGCACCTTGTTCCCGCACTCGTGCGTCTCGAGCGGCGGGTCGGACATCTTCTGGAGGACTTCGAAGCGCCCGCACTTCGGGCAGTCGTACTCGTAGAGAGGCATGGCGTCGGCTCCAGAGTGGAAATTAAGCGAGCGACCGTCAGAGTCAAGCAGTCGTCGGTCGAGACTGCCAGCGCGGGAGGTCCCCGCGTACCGCAACCGCCGCAGATGGCACGACATTTCCGACGCGACGTGATCGCAGTCGGAAATGGGGGGAGGAACGGAATGGACAGCGCGGAAAGGGAGATCCTCCGCCGGGACGTCGATGCCCTCGTCGAGGCGCTCGAGAGCGAGCGGTACCGGCACGTCGCCGGCCTCGAGCGGAGCCCCGACCTGGAGTCCCTCTTCCGGGCGCGCTCGCGCGCGGCCCACCGCGACACCGTCGTCGCGCTCAGGGCGGACGGGGAAGCCGCGATGGCTGCCCGCGTCGCCGCCCTGCGCGCGGACCGCGCCGCGGCCGCCGACGAGCAGGCGTGGCGACGGGCGGAGTGGGACGCGCGGGGCATCGGTCCCGACGGGCCGGTGGCGCTCGAGGACGCCGCGCTCGCCGTGCCGCGCGAGCGCGACGCGGCCCGGCGGAGCGCCTTGGGGGCCGCGGTCGCGAGCGCCTTCGACGCGGTCGCCTCGCCGCGGGAGCGCTGGGCCGAGGTGCGCGCGCGGGCGCGCGTCGAGGTGGGGCTGTTCGCGGACTGGGAGCAGGTGGTCGGCGCCGACGCGCTCCTCGCCGCGACCGACGACGCGTACCGCGACGTCCTCGGCTGGCTCGCACGTCGCGAGGGCGCGGCAGCGCCGGCGCCGCACGGCGGCCTCGACCGGGCGGGCGTCCTGCAGCTAATGGCGCTCGGTCCCTGGGACGGGCTCTTCAAGGCGGGCCTGCTCGCACCGACCGTGAACGCGGTCGCGCAGAAGCTCGGGCTCGCCCTCGGGCGCGTCCGCGTGGACGAGGAGTCGCGCCCCTCGCAGTGGCCCGGCGCGCACGCGTTCGGCGCGCGCGTCTCGTTCCGCCGGCGAGGCGGCGCTCCGGACTGGCTCGACCTGCTCGACGCCCTCGGCCGCGCGCTCGCGAACGCGCTCGGGCCCCCTCCGCACGCGCGTGATCCGCGGACAGCAGCCGCCATCGGCGCCGTGCTCTCGGGCTTGCTGCTGGATCGCGGCTTCCTCGTCCAGCGGGTCGAGGTCGAGAAGAAGCACGCGGCCGACGTCGTGCGCGTGCTCGCGCTCCGGCAGCTGTTCCGGCTCCGGGCGAGCGCCGCAGCGCTGCGCGTCGCCGTGGAGGTCGAGCGCGGGACGAGCGGCGCCACCTGGCGTTCGGCGCACCGCGACGCGTTGACGCTCGCCACCCTCGCCGCATGGCCTTTCGGCCTGCACGCCCGCGACGCGGACGCCGACGGGCACCTCGCGGCGCTCGGGGGAGCGGCGCTCGCGGCACGCATCCGCGCGATGCTGGTCGACCGCTACGACGTCGACTGGTGGCGGAACCCGCGCGCGGCGGAGGCGCTGGCCGGGATCCTCGCCGCCGGAGACGCGCCCGTCGGGGAAGGGCTGCAGCTGGGGGAGGGCGGCGAGGCGCTGGTGAAGTTGTTGTAGGCGGCGAGCCGCTACCGTTGGCGGCCGCTGCACTGCAACGCCGCGGTGACGCTGCTGCGCGGCGATCGTCGGGCATGGCTTCTGACGCCCTCGGCCGCTCGCCCTGTTCCGCGCGCTGAAGCGCGCGGAGGTTTCAGAGCTGCTGACGCCCTCCACCGCTCGGCCTGTTCCGCGCGCTGAAGCGCGCGGAGTTGTTACCGCTTCTTCCGGAGCGCGCGGACGATCTTCGTCTTCGCGGCGGAGACCCGGGCTACCGGCCTGTGCTCCGCGGCCGCAGCGCTCGTGGCCGCGCGCCGGGCGGCGTGCGCCCGGAGCTGGTCGCGCATGCGCATGAACATCTCGATCTCGGCTGCGAGCAGCTCGATCTCGGCGTCCTCGTTCCCGGCCGGCTTTCGCTCGAGCGGCGCGCCCGCGGGAACCGACGCGCCGAGGCGCATGCGCATCGCCCGGTCCTCGTCCGCCTGGAGCTCCCGTGCTGGCGCCCGGCGCAACGTCGCCTGGACCGCGCTCTCGCTCACCACCGTCGATCGATTCCGCGTCTGCATGGTCTCGATGGTAGGCGCCGAGGACAGCGTGTCCATTTTTCGCCGGTGCACCCACCTAGACGGACGCGATAGCGCAAGCGCCTGCTATCTCGGACGTATTCCCATGTGGTCTCCACCCCGAGGTGAACCGATGCCGACGCACTCGAACATCCTGGAAGACGACGACCGGATCGCCGCGCTGGTCCGCTCCGCGAAGCGCGTCGCGGTGCTGGGGATTCGCAGCGAGGCCCACGCCGACCGCCCGGCGTTCTACGTCGCGAAGTACATCCAGGACCGCGGGGCGGAGATCGTCCCGGTGCCGGTGTACGAGGCCGACGTGCCGACGATCCTCGGCGAGAAGGTCGTCCGGCGGCTGTCGGACGTGCAGGGGCCGGTCGACATCGTCGACGTCTTTCGCCGGCCTGGGGACATCCCGCCGCACGTCGCCGACCTGAAAGCGCTGAAGCCGCGCGCGGTCTGGTTCCAGCTCGGGATCGTGAACGACGAGGCGGCGCGCGAGCTCGCCGAGGCGGGGATCCTGGTCGTCCAGGACCGCTGCCTCAAGGTCGAGTGGGGAAGGTTTCGTTAGAAAGGGAACTGCGTTCCCGCCCCGCCGGTAAAGTCCGACAGGGCGGGATGCTCCTCGCGTCATCCCCCTCGCGGAGTCGGACCCTCCCGACGGCGCGGCCCTAACCTCCCTCGCGTCCTACCCTCGCGGGGCGGGCGGCGCGGCGCGGGCCTGCAGCTGTCGCTCGAGCTCCCGCCAGTGTGCCTCCGCGTTGATCGCGTCGTTCAGCGCGGCCTGGGACGTCGCGCTCGCCTGCGAGTACTCCTGCTGCGCCGTGGCGACGCGGGCGTCGAGCTTGGCGGGGTCGTACTTCGTCGCGGCAGGCACCTGCGCCTGGAGGAGCGCCTGCAGCTTCGACCGCTCCACCTCCGCTTCGGCGAGCGCGACGCGCTTCTCGGCCGTCGCGACCTCGGCGGCGCGCGCCGCCTGGATCTTCTGGGCGTAGTCGACGCGAGCCTGGGCGGTGGCTTGCCGGAGCCGGGCGGAGTCGGACATCGTCCGCGCCTGGGCGAGCTGGTTCGGATCGGCCGATTCCTGGGCCATCTTCATCCTCGCTTCGGCGCGCTGCGCCTCCGCTGCGGCGACGCCCATGTCGGCCTGCGCGAGGGCGGCCGCCTGCGCTGACTCGGTCTGGCGCAGCTTCGCGCGGGCGAACTCGTCACGAGCCTGCCCGAGCGCCGTCCGGGCCTGATCGACCGGCGCGGTCTGCGCCGGAGTGAGCCGCCCGTAGTCGGAGTCGCTCACCGTCACCGGCTTCGCGGCCTTCTTGTTCCCGCCCGCGCAACCCGCCAGCGCGAGGACGGCGATCGCAACGAGAGCTTTCCTCATGGCGGACCTCCTAAGGAAAGAAGATGCGGACTGAGAGCGCGCGCGGCCAATACTCTCGGTGCACGACGACGAAAGCTTCCCGCGATCGAGCCACACCGTTCCGCGCCGAACCGCTCGGTCGTACGCCGGCCCACCGTCGCGCGTGGGCAACTCCGACGCCGGTCCGCCGTCGCGTGGGCGACTCAGGCGCGGGCCACCGTCGTACGTGGGTTAGCGCCCACGTTCGCCGCGGCGTTCGCGACGAAGTTCGCGCTACTCGGCGGGGCGGGCGGCCTCTTCGGCGGGCTCGGCCCGCTCGCCGGTCCCCGGGGGCTCGACGGGCTGCTTCTCCTTGAGCCCCGCGGCCTCGAGCGCCTGTGCCACTCCCTTCGGCTTCCGCTCGTCCGGGAGGATCTTGTCCGGCGGGCGCACGGCGGCGGCGGCGGCGCCGAGCGCGGTGATCCGCGCGTCGAGCGTCACCTCGGCTCGTAGCGCCGCGTCGCTCGGGACGCCGAGCGTCGTCACGAGCCGCACCTGGAGCGGCACGCCGGTGGCGGCGTCCGCGACGAGCTCACCCTCGATGGTGCGTGGCACCGCGCCCTCGAGCAGCTCGACGCGCAGCTGCGTCTCGCGATCGGTGGCGCGGCCCGAGGGCGCGGGCGGACTCGTCACCGTCCCGAGCGCGCCGCGGTCGAGCGTGATCGCGTAGCGACGCCCGGGGCGGCCCTCGACCGTCGCGGTGCCGCGTTCCACGAGCGTGAGCCCGGGGCCGCACAGCGCCGCGAGATCTCCCGCGAGGCGGAAGCTCTCGTCGCGGAAGCGCTTCGCGGCGTGTCCGCGATCCGTCGGGCGCTCGCGGAACGGCGCCCAGTGGCCCTTCGCGTAGGTCGCGCCGTTCACGTACACGATGTGGCGCCCCGTCTCGGAGCCCGGGCCGCGTCCGTCGTCCACCACCGCCTCGACGTCGAACGCGCCGTCTGCGGTCTGCACGAGGCGATGGCGCTCCGTCGCGCTCGAGGCGCGCGTGCCCTCGCCCCTGTGCACCCGCCAGGTGACCTGCGCGTCCCACTCGAAGCTGCCGAGCCGGCGCGCCGCCTGGTCGGCGTCGAAGTCGAGCGCGGTGCGCGGCTGCTTCCAGTCGAACGACGCCCCCGCGCTGCTCTGATCCGTCACGGGGGCGCGACTCTCGTCGCCGCCGCGGCAGGCGCCGGCGGCGAGGACGAGGAGTGCGAGGAGCGCGCTGCGGTGCGGCGTCATCGAGCGGGGGAGCATAGCGCAGAACGCGCGGGACGCTGCGCTCGCGCCCCGCAGGGCGCGGTCACGCCTCCGGCGCCGCGGCCGACTTCCGCGACGCGCGGAACAGCAGGAGGCCCAGCGCGGCGAAGAAGAGGACGCCGAGCACCGTGTAGCCGCCCGACCCGATCGCGTGCTCGATGCGGGGCTCCATGTTGAGCGTCTTCTGGATGAACGCGCTCACGCCGTCGTTCACCTGGAGCAGCGCCACGATGACGCCGGTGAGCGCGCCGCCCGCGACGAGGCCCGTCGCGAACAGGCTGCCACCGCCGAGCTCGCTCTCCTCGACCGCCTCGCCGCGACGCGACGCGACCCAGTCGGCCGCGCCCTTGATGGCGCCGCCGACGAAGATGGGGAGCGTCGTCGAGAGCGGCAGGTAGAGCCCGACCGCGAACGAGAGGCTCTTCACGCCGCAGAGCTCCATCGTCACCGCGAAGAAGGCGCCGGCGAGCACGAACGTCCAGTCGAGGTTCAGCGACAAGAGGCCCTTGATGAGCGTCGCCATCAGGGTGGCCTGCGGCGCGGGGAACTTGTCGGTCCCGATCATGTGCTGCACGCCCTGGCTCGCGGCCTCGGCGGTGGGCATGTCGAGGACCTTCACCGTGACGCCGATGACCAGCGCCGACGCGATCGCGCCCACGAAGAGCGCGATCTGCTGCGCCTTCGGCGTCGCGCCGACGAGGAACCCGGTCTTGAGGTCCTGGCTGGTCGCGCCCGCGTTCGCGGCCGCGATGCAGACCATGCCGCCGACGACGAGCGCCATCGGCTCGTAGGCGATGCCGGTCCAGCCGATGCTCACGAACACCATCGCGGTGGCCATGAGCGTCGCGATCGTCATGCCCGAGATCGGGTTCGAGGACGACCCGATGATGCCGACGATGCGCGACGAGACGGTGACGAAGATGAAGCCGAACGCGATGACCAGGATCGCGATGAGCACCTTCTGGACGACCGAATCGCCGGGCACCTGCGGCAGCACCGCGAGGAGCGCCACGAGGGCGAGGCTGCCGATGATGACGGTCTTGAACGACAGGTCGCGCTCGGTCCGCGAGATCGACGCCGCGGCGCTCTTGTCACCCATCGATCGGAGCCCGTCCTTGAGCGAGGACCAGATGGTCGGGAAGGTCTTGAGCAGCGTGATGAAGCCGCCCGCGGCGACCGCGCCGGCGCCCACCTGCCGGACGTAGGCGAAGTAGACGGCGCGCGGCAGGTTCTCGAAGGTGTGCGCGTCGGGGTTCCAGCCGAACGCGCCGGGCTGATAGCCGACGCGCGGGAGCTGCGCGGCGATGACGTCGCCGGGCACGAGCGCGGCGAGCAGCGGGATGAGGCCCAGCCACGCGAGCACGCCGCCCGCGACGAGGACGCCGGCGATCCGCGGTCCGATGATGTAGCCGACGCCGAGGTACTCGGGCGTGATCTCGCCGTTCACCGTCGCGTTCGGCAGCCACTTGTTCGTCTGCCTCGTGACCCACGTCGGCGTCTCGGAGATGACGTGGAAGACCTTCTGCAGCACCGCGTAGCCGAGCGCGAACCCGACGCCCTGGAACGCGGTCTTCGCGAACTCGCCGCCGCGATCGCCCGCGACCAGCACGGACGCGCAGGCGGTGCCCTCGGGGTACTGCAGCGTGCCGTGCTCCTTCACGATGAGGGATCGCCGCAGCGGGATCATCATGAGCACGCCGAGGATGCCGCCGACGAGCGACAGCACGAAGAGCGTGATGTAGTCGAAGTAGCCCGCGCCGATCGACGTGCGCGTGCCCGGATCGACCGAGAGGAACAGGAAGCCGGGCAGCGTGAAGACGACGCCGGCCGCGATCGACTCACCCGCCGAGCCCGCGGTCTGGATGATGTTGTTCTCGAGGATGCTCGTGCGGAGCAGCTTCCGCCCGAGCGAGATGGCGATGACGGCGATGGGGATCGACGCCGACACCGTGAGACCGGCCTTCAGCGCCAGGTAGACGGTCGCCGCGCCGAACAGGATGCCGAACAGCGCGCCGGCGACGAGCGCCTTCGCGGTGAGCTCCGGCATCGACGTCTCGGCCGCGACGTACGGCCTGAACTCCTTCGAAGCGGGCTCCTTCGAGGCAGGCGGCTGCGGCTGGATCTTCTCGGGTGTCGCCATTCTCGTCCTCGTGGGGTGCTGGTCGCCGCGCGGAAGAAATCACGACTCGGCGACGGAATCCACGTTTCGGGGGACCCCGGTCCAGAGCAGATGGTCGCAGCGGTGCAGCAGCTCGTCGACGCCGCCGCGCGTCCGGGCGCTGATCGCGACCCCTCCTCGCAGGTGCGCGAGCTGGTCCGCCTCGCCCGGCGCGAGCCGGTCGGCCTTGTTGAACACGAGCAGCCGCCGCTTCTCCAGCAGCCCGAGGTCGCGCAGGATCTCCTCGACGGCCGCGACCTGCTCGTCGAGCCGCGGGTCGGAAGCGTCGATCACGTGGAGGAGCAGGTCCGCGTCGTCGAGCTCCTCGAGCGTCGCGCGGAACGCGGTCACGAGGTCCGCCGGCAGGTCGCGGATGAACCCCACCGTGTCGGTGATGATGACCTCGCGATCGCGCGGGAACCGCAGCCGGCGGCTCGTCGGGTCGAGCGTCGCGAACAGGACGTCCTCCGCCACCACGTTCGACTCGGTGAGCGCGTTGAGGAGCGTGCTCTTGCCGGCGTTCGTGTAGCCGACGATCGAGATCACGGGGAGCGCGCGCTCGTTCCGCTGCTTGCGCCGGACCTGCCGGTTCGCGCTCAGCGCGTCGATGCGGCGCTCGAGCGCGGTGATGCGGTCGCGTACGCGGCGGCGGTCGATCTCGAGCTTCGTCTCGCCGGGCCCACGGCCGCCGATGCCGCCGGCGAGGCGCGACAGCGAGTCGTCGCGGCCGACGAGGCGCGGGTAGCGGTACTTGAGCTGCGCCAGCTCGACCTGGAGCTTGCCGTCGGCGGAGTGCGCCCGCTGCGCGAAGATGTCGAGGATGAGCTGCGTGCGGTCGAGGATCTTGAGGCTCGTCGCCTCGGCGATGTGGCGCGCCTGCGACGGCGAGAGGTCCGCGTCGAAGACGATGAGGTCCGCCATGAGCTGCATCGAGCGGAGCAGGATGTCCTCGAGCTTGCCCTTGCCGATGAGATAGCGGGGATCCGGCTCGCGCCGCATCTGCAGCGTCGCGTCCACGACGGCGACGCCGGCCGTTCGCGCGAGCTCCTTCAGCTCCTCGAGCGACCCCTCCGACTCGGCGCGCGTGCGCTGACGGTCGCCGAACCCGACGAGGAGCGCCCGCTCGCGCCCGCCGGTGTGGCGGAGCGCCGACGCCCGCGCGAACTCCTCCTCGAGCGCGAGCGCGCCCGCGCGCGGGTCGTAGGCGAGGTCGTGCACGCCGGCGGCCGAGTCGTCCTTCCAGAGCGCGCCGGAGGCGTTCTCGGGGAGGAGGTGGGCCCAGTCGACCCTGCCGGGAAGCCCGTCGTCCTTCACCTCGATCGCGGCGACGAGGTCGAGGCGCAGCAGCGCGAGGTCGGTGTGGTCGTCGCGCGTGAGCGGCTCGCCGGCGAGGTGGGTGTGCACGAGCCGCAGGCCGCGGAGGCGGTGCGAGCCGGCGCGGGCGCGGCCCACGTCCGGCAGCGTGAGCTTGCGCGCGTCGCCGACGATCACCGCCTGCACGTCGCCCTTGCGATCGAGCAGGACCCCGACCTGGCGGTTCGTCTCGCGCGAGACCTCGGTGAGGTGGCGCGCGAGCTCGGCGGTCACGATGGACTCGGCGTCCACGCGACGGCGATAGGTGCGGCGGAGGTGATGGAGCTGGCTCTGCTTCAGCCCGAGGGTGTTTCCGTAGACGTCCTGCATGCGTAGGTCGGGGGGAGCTTAACCGGGACGCGTCGGGCCGGCCGCTTCGGCCAAAAAAAAAGCTCCGGACGCCTGGGGGGTGGCGCCCGGAGCCTGGCTGCGTCGA
>DASSQI010000070.1:0-16646 GCA_035702585.1 Anaeromyxobacteraceae bacterium | reverse complement strand
GTGAACCCGTACTCCGTCACCGACGACGCGCGCATCGGCCCGCGGGCGATCCTCGGGCCGTTCTCGCGGCTGCGGCCCGGCGCGGAGCTCGGCGAGTCGGCCCACGTCGGCAACTTCGTCGAGCTGAAGAAGACGAAGATGGGCAAGGGCGCCAAGGCGAACCACCTCACCTACCTCGGCGACGCGACGGTGGGCGCCGGCACGAACGTCGGCTGCGGCACGGTCACGTGCAACTACGACGGCGAGAAGAAGCACCCGACCGTCATCGGCGAGAACGCGTTCATCGGGTCCGACTCGATCCTGGTCGCGCCGATCACGATCGGAGACGAGGCGTACGTGGCGGCTGGGTCGACGCTGACCGACGACGTCCCGCCGGGCGCACTGGCGCTCGGCCGCTCCCGGCAGGTGACGAAGGAGGGCTGGGTCGCCGCGAAGAAGGCGTCGAAGGTAAAGTAGCGAGCTTTCGCGCGGCGCCGGCACATCGCGGGCGGCACAGCGCGGCGGGGAGATCGATCGAAGATGTGCGGAATCGTTGGGTACGTGGGCTCGCGGCAGTGCGTCGACATCATCGTATCGGGGCTCCGGAAGCTCGAGTACCGCGGCTATGACTCCGCCGGCGTGGCGGTCGTGGGCCCGGACGGCCTCGTCGTGAGCCGCGCGAAGGGCAAGCTGAAGAACCTCGTCGAGAAGCTCTCGGACAAGCCGATCGCGGGCTGCATCGGCATCGGGCACACGCGCTGGGCGACGCACGGACGCCCCTCCGACGAGAACGCGCACCCGCACAGCTACGGCGGCGTCGCCGTGGTCCACAACGGAATCATCGAGAACCACCTCGAGCTGAAGAGCCAGCTCACCGCCAAGGGGCACGAGTTCTCGTCGCAGACCGACACCGAGATCTTCGCTCACCTGATCGCGGACGCGCTGCAGGGCGGCAAGCGCGACCTCGCGCAGGCGGTGCGCGCCGCGCTCTCGCAGGTGCGAGGGACGTACGCGATGGCGGTCGTGAGCGAGGACCGGCCCGGCGAGATCGTGGCGGCCAAGAACGCGAGCCCGCTCGTCGTCGGCTTCGGCAAGGGTGAGAGCTTCCTCGCGTCCGACGTGCCCGCGATCCTCGAGTACACGCGCGACGTCACCTACCTCGAGGAGGGCGAGCTCGCGTGCCTCACGGCCGAGGGGATCCGCATCGAGGGACGCGACGGGGAGCCCGTGACGCGGCCTCCTCGCCGCATCGAGTGGAGCGCCGTGGCCGCCGAGAAGGAGGGCCACAAGCACTTCATGCACAAGGAGATCTTCGAGCAGCCTCGGGCGGTCGCGGACACGATCCGCGGGCGCGCGGTGCTCGAGCAGGGCGACGTCGCGCTCGCAGGCGTGGAGCTGCCGGACGACTACGTCCGCAACCTCGAGCGCATCACGATCGTCGCCTGCGGCACGAGCTGGCACGCGGGCCTCTCGGGGCGCCTCATGATCGAGGCGCTGGCACGCATCCCGGTGGAGGTCGAGCTCGCGAGCGAGTACCGCTACCGCGATCCGATCGCCGGCCCGCGCACGCTGTGCCTCGCGATCTCCCAGTCCGGAGAGACGGCGGACACGCTCGCCGCGGTGAAGGAGGCGAAGCGCCGCGGCGCGCGGGCCATGTCGGTGTGCAACGTGGTCGGGTCCGCGATCCCGCGCGAGAGCGACGGCGGGACGATCTACACGAACGCAGGCCCCGAGATCGGCGTCGCGTCCACGAAGGCCTTCACGACCCAGCTCGCTGCGCTCTTCCTCCTCGCGGTGAAGCTGGGCCGCCAGCGCGGCCAGCTTTCGGAGTCGCAGGTCCGCGAGCACCTCGAGGCGCTGCGCCAGGTGCCGCTCTGGATGGATCAGATGGTCCGCCAGGAGGCGGCGATCATGCCGATCGCGAAGCGCTGCGTGCAGGCGCGCGACGTCCTGTTCCTCGGCCGCGGAGCGCAGTTCCCCGTCGCGCTCGAGGGCGCGCTGAAGCTGAAGGAGATCTCGTACATCCACGCGGAGGGCTACGCCGCGGGCGAGATGAAGCACGGCCCGATCGCGCTCGTGGACGAGAACCTGCCGGTGATCGTCCTCGCGACGAAGGAGCCCGCGTACGAGAAGACCCTCGGGAACATGGAGGAGGTGCGCGCGCGCGGCGGCCAGGTCTTCGCGGTCGTGTCCGAAGGCGACACGCTCGCGGCGAGCCTCGCGAACGTCGCCCTGACGGTGCCGCAGGCGCCGCCGCTCCTCGCTCCGCTGCTCTCGATCCTGCCGCTTCAGTTCCTCGCGTACCACGTCGCGGATCTCAAAGGGACCGACGTGGATCAGCCGCGGAACCTCGCGAAGAGCGTGACGGTGGAGTGACCCGGCGACTCTTCATCGCGGTCGAGCCTCCGCCGCCGGTGCGCCGCCGGCTGGCGGCGATCCAGGCCGAGATGAAGCGGCTCGCCGGGCGCAACGCCGACGACGTGCGCTGGGTCGGCGCGGACAACCTGCACGTCACGCTGCAGTTCCTCGGGTCGGTCCCGGAGGAGCGCGTCGAGGACGTGAAGGCGGCGCTCGCGGGAGCGGCTGCGGAGATCGCGCCGCTCCATCTCGAGCTGCGCGGCGCCGGAGCGTTCCCGCACGGGCGAAAGCCGCGCGTGCTGTGGGCCGGCCTTTCCGGCGACGTCGATCGCCTGACGGCGCTCGCTGCGTCCATCGGCAACGCGCTCGCCCCGCTCGGATTCACTCCCGAGGACCGCCCCTTCTCGCCTCATGTCACCCTCGGCAGATCGAGGGAGCCGCGGGGTGCGCCGAGGCTCGCGGCGGCGATCGCGGGAACCGCGAACGTGTCCGGCCCGGGGTGGCGAGTCGTGGAGGTCGACCTCGTCCAGTCGCACCTCTCGCCGACAGGGGCGAGGTACGAGACGATCGCGCGCGCCGCGCTGGGGGCCTCTCTGCTTCCGGGAGGTTGACGCCACCGGCATTAGCTCTCACGAGTCGACCCGGGTTAGCACGGACCCTGCGTCAACAGGGGGTTTCGGTAGCGATATCGCGTGATTACTCGCGAAAATCGCGTCAAAAACATGACGTTTGACTCCCACAAGGTACGCTACAAGCGTACTATCGCTCACAGCGGGGGCTGGGAGTCGCTCATGTATGCATACGCCAGTCAGCTTGGCCGGTTCTACGACAACGTCTTTGCGTTTCAGTGCCAGGTCGACAGCCTCGAAAGGTCCATCGAACGGGAGGGTCACCCGTCCGCGCCGCACCGCCTCCAGCTCGGGATCGCCATCGACGGGCTCATGACCGAGGCGCGCTCCGTCGAGCAGCGGCTCGAGGGCGCCGACACGCTCGTCAACGAGACGCAGTCGCGATTCCGTCGACTGACGAGCGACTTCTTCTGCCGGAGCGGCACCATCGCGCGCGCGCTCCAGAAGCCGCGCGGGTACGCCGGGGACCACGGGCTCCTCGACATGTACTACACCGACAAGCGCGCACCAGGCGGCCTCGACCGCGTCCTCGACGACGTGGCGCACGGCACGCCCGCCGTCCGCGCCGTCGTGAACCGCAAGCACTACGTCGTCGACTGGCTCGGCGCGCGCCTCGAGCAGAACCCCGGCTCGATGGTCGTCGATCTCGCGTGCGGCCCCTGCCGCGTGGAGCGCGACCTGATCGATCGGCAGCGCGCGTTCGGCGCGCGGTTCGTCGCCGCCGATCACGACCCCGAGGCGCTCGCGTACGCGAAGCGGGTGCTCGGGCCGCACGCGGAGAGCGTGCTCTTCGCGGAGGAGAACGCGATCCGCATCGCGCGCACTCGCGTCTACCCCGAGAGCTTCGCCGGCGCGCGCTACATCGTGTCACTCGGCCTCTTCGACTACCTCCGGCGCCACATCGCCGTGTCGCTGCTCCGGACGCTGCGGAACGGCATGGAGCCGGGCGGAGAGCTCCTCATCGGCAACTTCGCGCAGGGCAACCCGACGCAGACGTTCATGGAGTGGGCCGCCGACTGGCGCCTCATCTACCGCACGGCGGAGGACTTCCTCTCGATGTTCTTCGAGGCGGGATTCCAGCCCGAGGACCTCAAGATCGAGCGCGAGATTCCGCAGGGCGGGCTCGTGCTGATGGTCACGGCGAAGATCCAGTAGCAGCGGTTCGAGGCTCGCGGCGGTCGATCCCCGCGAGCGCCGCAGCGGGCGTCCTCGGACGTCGATCGACACCATTCCGACGGCGTGGCGGGGTCCTCCGCCGCGCCGTCGCCATTTCTTGACCTCTGCTCATCCGTTCAGTATGCGTCTGTTCAGGTGCTCGTCTGGCGCTGTCAGAGCACGGCGCTAGAAGAGTCCCGAACTGAACACGTCAAGGAGAGGCTGATGCCCGTCGCACCGGAGAAGGAAAAGGCCATCGAGCTGGCCGTCTCGTCCATCGAGAAGGCCTTCGGCAAGGGCTCGATCATGCGCCTCGGCAACGAGGACGCGCTGGTGAAGGACGTCGAGGCGATCTCGACGGGCTCCATCTCCCTCGACATCGCCCTCGGCGTCGGCGGGCTGCCGCGTGGGCGCATCATCGAGATCTACGGCCCCGAGTCCTCGGGCAAGACGACGCTCGCGCTCCACGCCATCGCCGAGGCGCAGCGCCGTGGCGGCATCGCCGCATTCGTGGACGCCGAGCACGCGCTCGACGTGAACTACGCGCGCAAGCTGGGCGTCCGCACGGACGACCTGCTCATCTCGCAGCCCGACACCGGCGAGCAGGCGCTCGAGATCGCGGAGACGCTGGTCCGCTCCGGCGCGATCGACGTCCTCGTCGTCGACTCGGTCGCTGCGCTCGTCCCGAAGGCCGAGCTCGAAGGCGAGATGGGCGACGCGCACATGGGCGTGCAGGCGCGCCTCATGAGCCAGGCGCTCCGCAAGCTCACGGGCACGATCTCCAAGTCCTCGACGATCGTCATCTTCATCAACCAGATCCGCATGAAGATCGGCGTCATGTTCGGCAACCCCGAGACGACGACCGGCGGCAACGCGCTCAAGTTCTACGCATCCCAGCGCCTCGACATCCGCCGCATCGGCGCGATCAAGGACGGCGAGCAGGTCGTCGGCAACCGGACGCGCGTGAAGGTGGTGAAGAACAAGGTCGCGCCTCCGTTCAAGGAGGTCGAGTTCGACATCATGTACGGGGTCGGGATCAGCCGCGAAGGCGACGTCCTCGACCTCGCGTCGGCGGAGAACATCATCGAGAAGAGCGGCGCCTGGTACAGCTACGGGAGCGAGCGCATCGGCCAGGGTCGCGAGCAGGCGAAGGCGTTCCTCAAGGAGCACCAGGACACCCTCGGCCGCATCGAGGCGCAACTGCTCGAGAAATTTGGCGTGAAGCGCGCGCCGCTGGCGCCCGAGGCCGCTCCCGAGCCGCCCGAGGAGAAGAAGCCCCGCGTGAAGGCGGTGAAGTAGCCGCGCCGCGCGGTGCGTCGCCGCTCTGGCGGCGACGGCGATGCAGTGGCGACGTCCGGGCAGCAGCCGCCCGCCCGCCTGCCGGGGCCCGCCCCGGGAGCGGGACTCCTTTTTGGCGCACAGCCGACTACAATCGCGCGCTCTCGTGACGGACCTCGCCGATCCCCTCTGGCTCGCCCTGCTGGTCGATGATTCGCTCGCCTCGCTCGCCACGCGCGAGCGGCGCGGCGACGCAGTCGCTGCTCTCGCGACCGATCCACTCACGGCGTTCCTCACGCCCGTGAGGGAAGACATCGACGCGCTGTCGCGCAGCCCTGCCGCGGCCCGGCACCGCGACGACGGTGCGTGGCTGCGGGCGTTCGTCGCATCCGTGCTCGCCGCGCGCGCGGGAGAGGTCGCCCTCGCGATCGCCGCCGACCCTAACCGGCCGCACCGGCGCAGCATCGCCGCGGTGCGACGCGCGCTCGAGGTGACCGGCGGCGCGACCGTGGAGCGATGGTGGCCTCCGGCCGATCCGCGAGGGGGGCTCCCGCTGCGCTCCGGGCTCCTCGCGATCGAGCGCGGGCACCTCGAACGGCTCGCCGCGGACCACCACGCCGGCCGCTTCACCCTCGTTCGATTGCGGCGCAGGGTGGCGCAGGCGCAGGCCGAGTCCGCGCTGCTCTTCGAGACGCTCGCGTCGTGGCTGCTCGCGGGCGGAGCGCTGCCGGCGGGCTCGAACCGCATCGTCCTCCAGCAGCTGAAGTGGCTTCGACTGCGGCGGTCGGCTCACCAGCGCGCGCGCACCGTCCTCGCGGAGCCCCGGGCTCCGCGAGAGCTCGCGCGCAACAACCCTCCTCGCCTTCGTCGCCTCACGCTCGACCAGCTCCTCCTCGCGGAGGTCGCTTGCGGCGCCGAGGCGCCACGCCAGACCGACTTCATCGACGCGTTCGCCGAGGAGTGCGGGATCTCGCACGACGACCTCCCCGCGCTGCGCACGGTGGCCGCCGCCCGCTGCGCCGCTTCGCAGCGGTGGCTCGAGCCGCGCGCGAGCACCGACGCCGACGCGCTCGCGCGCGAGTGGGAAGCGGCGGCCGAGCGCATGTACACGCGGGTCGCCGACGCGTTCTCGGACAACCTCGAGGCGCTCGTGACGGAGGTCCGCGAGACCGGTGAGCTGGGGCAGCTGCTCGGCCGGGCGGCGTCGGGCCACACGCTGACGCCCGTCGAGCGCGCGAAGGTGAAGGCGCAGCTCATCGACCTCGCGAAGGTGGTGCCCGCGCTCGCGATCTTCGCCGCGCCGGGCGGGATGCTGCTCTTGCCGCTCCTGTCGAAGCTCCTCCCGTTCAACATGCTGCCGTCCGCGTGGGCACACGCGAAGCCGGCGCGGCTGCCCGCGGGTGCGACGAAGAAGTGACGTGTGTGCGACCTCGGACGCCGCTGACCGCGTCGTCGACCTCACGAGTCCAAGAACTTGCGCTGGGATAAGCGATTGACCGTCGTCAGCGAGCCCGCCCAGGGCGGCTAGCGACGGCAGAAGAAGTCGCGCGCGCTGCCGCTCGCGCTCAGTGGCGAGTCACGGCTTCGCGGACGGTCACGGCGTCGCTGTCGACGGCCGCGTCCTCGGCGCTGACACCCGCTTCCGCGAGCGCTTCCCGCCGGGCGCGGACCTCCTCCCTGAGCGCCCCGATCGCGGGGCCGAGCTCCGGGGCGCGCTGGGCGGCCGCCTCCATGCGCGTGAGCACGCCCTCGAGCATCTCGGTGTGACGGAGCTCGCGATCGCGCAGCGACTCCACCGTGTCGAGGAACTCCGAGAAGAAGGCCTTCAGCTCGTCGCCGCGGCGCAGGCTGCGCCGTCGCGGGAACTGGCCGCTCGCGAGGGCGCGGAGCTGCAGCCCGACGACGTGAAGTGGCCCGGCGACGCGGTGGCCGACGATGAAGCCGAGCAGTCCGAGCGCGACCGCGGACAAGAGCGCGATGCCCGCGACTGCCCAGAGCAGCTGGCGATCCGACCGCTCGACCAGCGCGCGCGCGACGCCGGACCTCGCGAGCGCCTCCGTCGTCTGCTCGTGAGCCTGCCAGATCCAGAGTCCGAAGAGCGCCGCCATCACGGCACCCCAGGCGACGAGCTGGAAGATCAGCTTGAGCTGGAACCTGCGATCGAGGAGATACGTACGCCGCTGGGTCATCGCTCCTCCGGTCGCGCGATTGTACGCGACGCCGGCGCACGCGAAGCGCGGCGCCTCGTGAATCGCAGCCGCCGCCGTGGTCGGAGGGAATCCTCGCGGATGGCGGCGGATGAAGGTGAACGTGCGCCTGGGAAGGCACCCCGGCCGGATCTGAACGATGAGCCGAACGGACGTTGCGCGGATGGCCGCGCCGCAGCAGACGGGGAGTGAGCAGATGAGGATCGTCTTTCTCGGAACACCCGGATTCGCCGTCCCGCCGCTCGCCGCGCTCGCGGACGCGGGTCACGAGCTCTGCTGCGTCGTCGCGCAGCCGGATCGCCCGGCTGGACGTGGCCAGGCGCCGCGCGAACCCGCCACCAAGGTGTGGGCGCGCGACCACGGCATCCCGGTGCTCCAGCCCGAGAAGGTCCGCGACGGCCGCCTCGCCGCGGAGCTGTCCGCGCTCGCGCCCGACGTCCTGGTGGTGGTCGCGTACGGCCGTATCCTCGGCCGTGACCTGCTGGAGCTCGCGCCCTTCGGCGCCGTCAACGTGCACGCGTCCCTGCTGCCGCGCTGGCGCGGGGCGGCGCCGATCCAGTGGGCGATCGCGGAGGGAGACCGCGAGACCGGCGTCACCATCATGCGCATGGACGAGGGCCTCGACACCGGCGACATCCTGCTGCAGCGACCGGTCGCGATCGACCCGACCGACACGTCGGAGACGCTGCACGACCGGCTGGGGCGCGTCGGCGCGGCCGCGATCGTCGAGGCGCTGGCCCTGCTCGCGGCCGGCAAGCTGACGCCGGTGAAGCAGGACGCGTCTCTCGCGACGCTCGCGCCCATCATCGAGAAGGAGCACGGCCGTATCGACTTCGGCTCGCCCGCGGCGCGCATCGCCTGTCGCGTGCGCGGGTTCTCGCCGTGGCCTGGCTCGTTCACGACGCTCGAAGGCAAGCTCCTCAAGGTCCACGCCGCGATCGAGGCGGCGCCTTCGGGCCTCGCACCGGGGGAGGTCCGCCCCGCGCCCGAGGGGATCCTCGTCGGCGCGGGCGGGGGCTCGTCGCTCCTCGTCACCGAGCTGCAGCTCGAGGGGAAGCGGCGCGTCTCGGCGTCCGAGTTCGTGAAGGGTCAGCGGCTCGCTCAGGGGACAGTGCTCGGCTCATGACCGGTCGCGAGGTGGCATTCCAGGTGCTGCGCCGGGTCGAGGAGGGCGGGGCCTTCGCCTCGCGGGCCCTCGACGCCGCGCTCGCGTCGGCGGGGTCGCTCGATCCTCGCGAGGCGGGGCTCGCGACCGAGCTCGTCTACGGGACGCTGCGGCGGACGCTGACGCTCGACGGCGCGCTCGCGCCGCTCCTGTCCCGCCCGCTGGCGTCGGTCGACCCGGCGGCGCGCGTCGCGCTGCGAATGGGCGCGTACCAGCTCCTCTTCCTCGGCACGGCGCCGCATGCGGCCGTGGGCGAGGCGGTCGCGCTCACGAAGACCGTGAACCACGGCCGAGCCGCCGGCTTCGTGAACGGCGTGCTCCGGTCGCTGGCCCGCGACCCGCGCCTGCCGCCGGTGCCCTCGCTCGAGCAGGATCCCGCAGGTCACGTCGCCGCCGCGGAGGGCTTGCCGCGGTGGCTGGCGGAGGAGTGGGTCGCGTGGTTCGGCCCGACGGAGGCGCTCGCCGTGGCGCGAGGCATGAACACGCACGCTCCGCTGTGCCTCCGCAGTCCGCGACGCGACGAGCTCGTTGCACGGCTGGCGGCGGCAGGGATCGCCGCGGGGACGACGGCGCGCTCACCCGACGGCGTCCTCGTGGCGGGCGGCTCCGTCGCGGCGGTCGCGCGCGCCGCCGACGACGTGCCGTTCCAGGTGCAGGACGAGGCAGCGCAGCTCGTGACGCTCTTCGCGGCGGGCCACCTGCGCGGCGGAGTCGCCCGCGTGCTCGACGCGTGCGCCGCGCCGGGCGGGAAGGCTCTCCACCTCGCCGAGCTGCTCGCCCCGGGCTCCGAGGTCGTCGCGGTCGAGCTCCACCCGCGGAAGGCCGACGAGCTCCGGCGCGAGGCGGAACGCCGCGGCGGAGCCAGCGTGCGCGTCGTCTGCGCGGACGCATCGAAGCCGATCCCCGGCCTCGCCCCCGACTCGTTCGACGCCGTGCTCGTCGACGCCCCGTGCGCAGGGCTCGGCACGCTGCGGCGCCATCCCGAGCTCAAGCTGCGCCGCAGGGCGAGTGACCTCACGCGGATGGCGGAGCTCCAGCGCGCGATCGTCGAGCAGTGCGCGACGTATGCCCGCTCCGGCGCGCCGACCACGTACTCGATCTGCTCGCTGTCGCGAGCGGAGGGGCCGGAGCTCGTGGCCTCGCTCATCGCGTCCGGCTTCCGGCGCGCGAGTCCGCCGGCGGGGTTTCCGGCCGACGTGCTCACGCCCGACGGCGATCTCCTCACCGTCCCGAACCGTCACGGCACCGACGGCTTCTACGCGGCGCGGCTGGTGCGCTGAGTGCGGCGCGCGCGCCTTTCACGCCGTCAGCCACACCTCGAGCAGCTCGTAGCACCGCTGCAGCTGCGCGAGATCGAGCCACTCTCCGGCCTGGTGCGCCTGCTCCGGAGAACCAGGGCCGAAGTTCACGGCCGGGATACCAGCGGCCGCGAGGCGCGCCACGTCGGTCCACGCCTGCTTCGGCTCGACCGCGGCGCCGGTCGTCTCGATGAAGCGCTGCACCAGCGGGTTGTCGGCGTACGCGGGGCACGCCGGCGACAGATCCGTCAGCGCCACCTCGGCGCCGAGCCGCTCCGCCAGATCCTTCACTTCCTCCGCGGCGACCTCGAGCGACTTGTCCGGCGCGAACCGGTAATTGAGGTTCAGCGTGCAGCGATCGGGCACGACGTTCCGCGCGCGCCCGCCCTCTATCCGCGTGACGCTCATCACCTCGCGAAAGACGAGCCCGCCGCTCACCGCCTCGCGCGGGGTGAGCGCGGCGAGGTGCGCGAGCAGCGGACCGGCGGCGTGGACCGCGTTCGCCCCCTCCCACGGACGCGCCGAATGCGCGGCTCGGCCGTTGAACGTGACCGTCGCGTGGATCGAGCCCACGCAGCCGAGCTGCAGCTTGTTCGCGGTGGGCTCGAGGCAGATGGCGAGCGCGCACTCCCGGAGCTGCGGCACCTCGCGCAGCACGTCGGCGAGCTCGTTCTCCTCGAACGGGCCCTCCTCGCGCGAGTAGAACACCAGCATGAGGTCGTAGCCACGGGCGTCGCGGTGGAGCCGCTCCGCGACCTCCATCATCACCGCGAGGCCGCCCTTCATGTCCGACGCGCCGAGCGCGATCAGGCGCCCGCCCTCACGCGCGGGCGGTCGCCCCTCGTCGCCGGGGTGCGCCGGCACGGTGTCGAGGTGTCCGCAAAGGGCGACGAGCGGGCGATCACCGGGCCTGGCGGATTCGCCCTCGGGCGTCGGGCGCGCCGGATCGAGCCTCACGACGAGCGAGTTCTTCACGCGGCGCACGAACGAGAAGCGCGCGTGCGCCCACGCCTCGACGTGATCGCACAGCGGACCCTCCTGCCCGATCGACGAAGCGATCGCGCAGAGCGACTCGGCGCGCGCCGCGAGCGCGTCGCTGTGCCCGCCGCCCGTCAGATCTGGACCTCGAAGTCGCGCAGCGCCTGGTTGAGCGACACCTTCTTGTCGGTCGCCGCGGAGCGGCGGCCGACGATGAGCGCGCACGGGATCTGGAACGTGCCCGCCGGGTACTGCTTGGGGCGCGTGCCCGGGATCACGACGGAGCGCGCGGGCACCCTGCCCTTGTAGACGACCTGCTCCGGGCCGGTGACGTCGATGATCGGCGTCGTCGCGGTGATGACGACGTTCGCGCCGAGCACCGCCTCCTCCTCCACGAGCGTGCCCTCGACGATCACGCAGCGGCTGCCGATGAAGACGCCGTCCTCGATGATGTTCGGGCGCGCTCCGGGCGGCTCGAGCACGCCGCCGATCCCGACGCCGCCGGCGATGTGGACGTTCTCGCCGACCTGCGCGCAGGAGCCGACGGTCGCCCACGTGTCCACCATCGAGCCCGCGCCGACGCGCGCGCCGATGTTCACGAAGGACGGCATCGCGACGACCGTGGGCGCGAGGAACGAGCCGTAGCGCAGCACCGCGCCCGGGACGGCGCGCACCCCCGCGGCCTCGAGGTTCTCCTTCAGCGGCACCTTGTCGCGGGTCTCGAACGGGCCGAACGAGTGCGGCTCGAGCCCCGATATCACGAAGTACAGGTTCACCGCCTGCATGAGCCAGGCGTTCACGATCCAGGCGCCGTCGCGCTTCTCCGCGACGCGCGCGGTCCCGGCGTCGAGCGCCGCTATCGCCTCGAGCACCGCAGCGCGGTGCGACGTGTCCTTCAGCAGTTCGCGGTCGGCGAAGGTCGCCTCGACCAGCGCCCGCACCCGTTCGAGTTCCGCCATCATCTGCACCTTCCCGAGCCGTCGAGTGAAGGACGGAGTATATCCGCGGCATGCTCCACTACGACGTGCTCGTGATCGGCAGTGGGCCTGCCGGGGAGGCCGGGGCCGTCCAGGCGGCGTTCTTCGGGAAGAAGGTCGGGCTCGTCGAGAAGGAGGCGGTCCCGGGAGGCGCGGCCGCCAACACCGGCACCATCCCGTCCAAGGCGCTGCGAGAGACGGCGCTCGCGATCCAGCAGGCCCGGTCTCGCGACGCACACGGCATCGAGTTCAAGGTCTCGAAGACCGTCACGGTGCCCGAGCTCATGGGGCGCAGGGGGCTCGTCACCGCGCGCGAGCACTCGCGCATCCGCGCGGCGCTCAACAAGTCCGGCGTCGAGCAGTTCCGCGGCAGGGCGATGTTCGCGGACCCGCACCACGTCCGGATCCTGATCCCCGACTCGCCCGAGCACACGCTCTCCGCCGACGTCATCCTGGTCGCGACCGGCACCCGCCCCGCGCATCCGCCGCAGTACCACTTCGATCACGTCCACGTTTACGACTCCGACTCGATCCTGATGCTCGATCGCGTCCCGCGCTCGCTCGCCATCCTCGGCGGCGGCGTCGCGGGCTGCGAGTACGCGTCGATCTTCGCGGCGCTCGGCGTGCAGGTGTCGATCATCGACTCGAAGGAACGGCTGCTCCCCTGGCTCGACGCCGAGCTGTCGCTCGAGATGCAGGAGCTCTTCCGCGAGGCAGGCATCGAGATCTACCAGCAGGTGCGCGCCGTGAACGTCGAGGCTGGTGACAGGGACGTCCTCGTGACGCTCTCCGACGGGCGCCGGGTCATCGCCGAGAAGGTGCTCGTCGCGGCGGGCAGGCTCGGCAACACGGATCGCCTCAACCTCGAGGCCGCCGGCATCAAGTCGAGCGACCGGGGCATCATCGAGGTGAACGAGCACTTCCAGACGGCGACGCCGCACATCTACGCGGCGGGCGACGTCGTGGGATTCCCCGGACTCGCCTCGGCGTCGATGGAGCAGGGCCGCGTCGCGATGACGCACGCGTGCGGCCGGACCTACCAGAAGCTGAGCGATCTGCTGCCGATCGGCATCTACACGATCCCCGAGGTGTCGTCGGTCGGGGAGAGCGAGGAGTCGCTGCGGGCGAAGAAGATCCCGTACATCGTCGGCAAGGCGCGCCTCGACGAGAACGCGCGCGCGAACCTCGTCGGCGAGGCCGTCGGATTCCTGAAGATCCTCGCCTCGCCCGACGGCGCGCGGATCCTGGGCGTGCACTGCATCGGGCCCCACGCGTCGGAGCTCGTGCACCACGGGCAGGCGGTGATGTCGCTCGGCGGGACGCTCGCGTACTTCATCGAGGCGGTCTTCAACTACCCGACGCTCGGCGAGGCCTACAAGCACGCCGCGTACGACGCCCTCGAGCGGATGCGCGAGCTCTCCGAGCCCGTGACGAGGCTCGACTCGGCGCGCTCGAGCTGAAGCTCGGGCAGCGTCAGCCCAGCCGCGTGCGCGCCTGGGACAGCGCGTCGTGGACGGCCTCGAGGGCGCGCCGCGCCTCCTCGAGCTCCTCCTTCTCGCGCTTGGCGGTGGCCGCCTCTCGCGCGAGGTCGTCGCGCTCCCGCGTCACCATCGCGAGCGCCGCGCGCAGGCGAGCGCCGTCGGCGGAGCGCTCGTCGAGCTCCGTGCCGAGCCGCTCGATCTCGGCCTCGGCGGCCGCGCGCGCCTTCTCCGCGTCCTCGGCGCGCGTGGAGAGCGAGTCGAGGATCTCCTGCCGCTCCTCGTCGAGCGTCGCGAGCGCCTGCGCCCGCTCCATGGCGCGGTCTCGCTCCTGCTCGAGCGCCTTCATCTCCTCGAGCAGCTCCGCGAGGACGTCGCGCTTGCTCTGGACCTCCACCTCGGCGGCGGTCAAACGCTCGGTCACGCGGCGGACGTCGGCCGCGCCGCGAGCCACCTCGGTGCGGGCGTCCTCCAGGTCGGCGCGCAGCGCCGTCTCGACCTCGCGCGCCCGCGCGAGCTGCGACTCCAGCTCCCGCACGAGCGCGATCGCGCTCTCGCCCGCCTTCGCGGGCCGCTCCGGCGCGGGCTCGGCCCGCGGGCGCGGGCGGACGGCGTCCTCGACCCTGCGCTTCACCTCGAGCAGGCGCTCGCGGCGCGCGAGCACGTCGGACGCGTCGGCGAAGATCACCTCTTCGTGCTGGGCGCGCGCCTCGACACGCTCGACCGGCGCTGGCGGCGGCGCCCGGACGGGCTCGGGCTCGATCCGGGCGACCGGCTGCACCGGCTCGACGGGCGCTACGGGCACCTCGCGCACGGCCGGCGCAGGAGCCTGCACCGCGACCGGCGCCGCTGCGGGCTCGGGCTCCACCGCCTGCGCAGCGCCCGCGAGCGCCGCGGTGGGCGAGATCTCCTCCTCGATCACCGCGATGTCGGGCGCCGCCTCGACCTCGCCGGTCGCGGTCGGCTCCTCCGTCACCTGCACGGTCGCCCCGCGCAACCTCGGCTTCAGCTTCGGGACGTTGGCGTCGAAGGCCTTGCGCATCGCTAAGCTCCCGCGGCGGCGGCGCGCTCGGCGCCGATCCGCTCCATGATCGCTTCCAGCACAGCCTCGAGGTCCCGCGCGCCCTTCGAGTCGGGATCGAAGGCGAAGATCGGCGAGCCCTCGCTCGACGCCTGCGCGAACTTGGTGCACTGGCGCACCACCGTCGGCAGCAGGTAGTCGGCGTAGTGGGTCTTCAGCGCCTCGAGCGCCTCGCGCGCGATCTTGAACGTCTGGTTGTAGGCGTTCACGACCACGAAGATGTGCTCGATCTGGTGGCCGAGATCGCCGTCGAGGTCGTTGATGCTCTCGAAGAGGAGCTTCAGGCCGTCGTACGAGAGGAAGTCGGCGAGCACCGGGATGACGAGGTCGTTCGCGGCGACGAGCGCGTTCAGGTTCAGGAGCCCGAACGACGGCGGCGCGTCCATCACGACGAAGTCGTAGCGCGCCTTCGCGTCCTCGAGCGCCTTGCGCAGCCGGAACTCGCGGCCGGCGAGCGGCATGAGCGACAGATCGACCGTGCTCATCGTGAGGTTCGACGGGACGAGATCGAGGCCCGGCATCCCGGTCGCGACCGTCACCTCGGAGAGCGGCTTCCGCCGCACGAGCACGTCGTGCAGCGTCTGCTTGAAGCTCGATCCCTCGTGCCCGAGGCACTTCGTCGCGTGGCCCTGGCTGTCGAGGTCGATCATGAGCACGCGGTAGCCGCGCTCTGCGAGCCGGTACGCGTACGAAGACGAGAGGCTCGTCTTGCCGGTGCCACCCTTGAAGTTGAGGAAGAGCTGCGCGCGCATCGGCCGGCGCGCGGGCACGCGCCGCAGCTTCTCTCTCGCGCGCGCGAGGTCCTGCGGCCCGTAGGAGTCCCGCCTCCCGGTGGCGCCCTCCACCTGCTTCACCGTGACGCCGAGGATCTCGGCGAGCCGGCGCGCGCTGTAGGTCAGGTTCTCCACGTCGTCCTCCCTAGCTCACGTAGAAGCGCGGGCCGCGAGGCACCGCCGCTCCCTGGGCGACGAGCGCGCGAAGCGCCGCCTCCACCTGCTGCACCGGCGCCGCGAGCGCGTCGGCCACCTCGGCCGGCGTCCGCCCGCGGAGTGCGCCGCGAAGCTCGCCGAGCACCGCACCCGAGAACGCCGGAGCCGGCGCCTCGACGGTCGCGACCGCGACGCGCGCCGCAGCCTGGCGCGGGCTCCCGGCAGGCGCAGCATGGGCGGGCGCGGGACTCTCGACCTTGGCCGCCACGGCCGCCGCCTTCGCGACCGCTGCCTCGCGCGCGTCGATCGCCGCGATGCGCGCCTTCGGCCTGGGGGCGACGACCACCGCGGCCGGCGCTCTCTCCGCCGCGACCTTCGTCACCGCTCCGCGCAGCGCTGCCACGTCGAGCTCGCGAAGGCGGTCCGAGATGCGCCGCGCCGCCGCCCTCCGCTCGAGCTCCGGTGCGCTGGCGTCGACCTTCTCCGAGGCCCACCGCGCCACGCCGCGCGCGGCCGCGGCGCGCACCCCCTCCGGCCCGCGCGCCAGCGCCTTCACGAGCGCGCCCTGCGCCTTCGCGCTCGGGCGACCCGAGAGCGCGGCCGCCGCAGCGCGTGCGACGCCGGCATCGCGATCCGAGAGCGCGGCCGCGAGCGCGTCCTCGGCGGCCTCGGTCTGGCAGAAGCCGAGCAGCAGCGCCGCGCGCCGCCGCACGAGGGGCGCCGTGTCGGCGAACGCCGCGGCGAGGTGCGGGACCGCGTTCGTGCCCGCGAGCGTGTAGACGGCGTCGAGCGCCGCGGCGCGCACCGCCGGGCGAGCGTCGCCCATCTCGCGCGTGGCGAGGTCGGCAGCTCCCGGCTCGGCGACGGCTGCGAGCGCGCCGAGCAGCGCGATCTTCACCTCGGCCTCGGGCTCGCGGCCGAGCGCGGCGGCGACGAGCGGCGCCGACGAGCGCGCGGCGAGCACCTGCAGCCGACTCGCGGCGCGGCGGCGCACCGCCGGATCCGCCGAGGCGAGGTCGTCGAGCGCGCCCTCGTAGAGCGCGCGCTCCGAGCGCGTCGCGAGGCCGACCGGCAGCGAGCGCGCCGCGTCCGCGGAGACGGTGATGCGCCCCGCCTGCTCGAACTTCGCTGCGA
>DASSQI010000069.1:0-9648 GCA_035702585.1 Anaeromyxobacteraceae bacterium | reverse complement strand
CCTCGCGATGGAGGGGTACGTCGTCCGCTCCGCGCTCGACGGAGAGGCGGGGCTCGCGATCGCGCGCGACGAGCGCCCCGACCTCATCCTCGTCGACCTCATGCTCCCGAAGATCGGCGGCCTCGACGTCATCCGCGCGTTTCGCGGCGACGATGCCGAGACGCCGATCCTGATCATCTCCGCGAAGGGGCAGGAGTCGGACAAGGTCATCGGGCTGCAGCTCGGCGCGGACGACTACATCGTGAAGCCGTTCTCGCTGAAGGAGCTGCTGGCGCGCATCGACGCGGCGCTGAGGCGCCGGCGCGCGCGCGGCGAGACGGGCGCCATGCGCGCGGTGCGCCGCTTCGGCCGGGCCGAGGTCGACGTCGAGGCGCGGCGGCTGCTGGTCGACGGGGAGGAAGTGACGCTCACGACGCGCGAGTTCGACCTGCTCGCGTACTTCGTGCAGCACCCGGATCGCGTCTTCAGCCGCGAGCAGCTGATGAAGGCGGTGTGGGGCGCGCACTACCTCGGCACTGCCCGGACCGTCGACAACTTCGTCGCGCGGCTCCGGGCGCACGTCGGAGACGACGCGAACGATCCGCGCTGGCTCGAGACCGTCCGAGGGTACGGCTACAGGTTCACCCCGACGCCGAAGTAGACGTCGCGCGGCGACGGCCTCGCCCTGTGACGAGCGTGAGCGGGACGAGCGCGAGGAGCGCGAGCGTTCCGCCGCCGGCCGTCGAGCAGCCGACGGTCGAGCCGCGATCCGGGCCGAGGTTCGAGCCGGGCTCGGTCGGTGGCGTCGAGGGCGGCCCGCTGCCGCCGCCGGTGCCTCCGCCGCCGCTTGGTGGCGCGGAGGGGTTCACGAGGAACGCCGCGAGCTGCGACGCGATCGGCGCGACGTCGTTCGCGTCGTCCGTGCCGTAGCCGTACAGGGCGAGGCCGAGGAACGGCTCGGCGTCGGCGTCCACCTCGCGATCGAGGAACCGGAGCCAGTCGATGAACCCGGTCGCCGACGCGCGCGACTGCCAGCCCCCCGCGACGGACACGCGCACGAGGAGCGGGTGCGCTCGCGCCGACGCGCAGGAGGTCCGCAGCGCGCGGTAGCCGAAGGTGGTGGTGTCCTCGGCGGCAGCGGACTGCGCGAGGCCGGGCGAGACCGCGTCGTACGTCCACGCGACGTCGGAGGCGGTGAAGCGGTCGAGGGCCGCGAGGAGCGTGCACAGCGCGCCGGGGCGATCGCTCGGCTGGGGCGAGAATGGCTCCAGGACGATCCCCCGGAATCCGTCGGCCCGCGCGCGCCGGTCGAGCTCGGCGAGGAAGGCGGCCACGTAGTCCGCGGCGCAGAACACTGCGCTCGCGGCGCAGGACGCGTCGGTGCGCCAGCTCGGGAAGGCGTCGAAGCCGGGCGGGGCCGCGAGCCACACGGCAGCGCGCTCGGCGCTCGTCGCGAGCGCGAGGCCGGTGAGCGTCGGCGGTGCGAACACCGTCCAGTAGGTCGTCGCCTGGACGCGCGCGTCCACTTCGCTCGATGCCCGCGGCGTCTGCAGCGGGAAGACGGGCAGCTGGAAGACCACCTGCGAGGTCGGACACGAAGCGAGGAAGGTCCGGACGAGCTCGGCGCCACCGCTGCTCGCGTCGACGACGGCGATCCGCGGGCAGGCCGCGACGAGCTGCGCCGTGCCCGCGCTGCTCCTGAAGACGATGCCGACGTCGGTAGGGGAGATCGCCGCGAGCGTCGTCGCGGCGAGGGCGAGCGCAGCGATCATGGCCGGATCCTATTCACGTCGGGTGAGCGCCGCCCGCACGCTGGCGAGGAGCGCGGCGTCCTCGCCGGGTCCCACGGTGCGCGGGTCGAGCACGACGAGGCCGTCCTCGATGCGCGCGATCACGGGCGGGTCGGAGCGGCGCAGCGCCGCCGCGAGCGCGTCCGCCTGGGCGGTCGGGAGCGCCAGCGCGCGCGTGGCGAGGGTCACGTCGGGCAGCGAGCCGCCGCCCACGGCCGAGGTGGCCTCGCGGATCGCGGCGCCGGGCGCCACGTCGGCGAGGGCGCGCTGCCAGCCGCGCGCGCGCTCCTCGAGCGCTTCGATCGGCTGCGAGATCGCGCGCCACACCGGGACCGCTCGCTCCGCCTCGCCGCGCTCGTAGTGCGCGAGCGTGGCCGCGAGGCCCGCGATCGTGACCTTGTCCACGCGCAGCGCGCGCATGAGCGGATGGCGCCTCACGCGCGAGATGGCCTCGCGACGCCCCACGAGGATGCCCGCCTGTGGGCCTCCGAGGAGCTTGTCGCCCGAGAAGCACACCACGTCCGCGCCGGCGCGAACGCGCTCCTGCACCGTCGGCTCGACGCCGAGGCCGAAGCGCTGCGTCTCGAGGAGCGTGCCGGAACCGAGATCGTCGACGACCCAGAGCCCGCGCCGCCTCCCGAGCTCCACCAGCTCCTGGAGGGTCGCGTCGTGCACGAAGCCGGACAGCTTGAAGTTCGAGCGGTGCACCGACAGCAGCATCCGCGTGCGCTCCCCGATCGCCGCCTCGAAGTCGCGGGCGTACGTCCGGTTCGTGGTGCCGACCTCGACCAGCGCCGCGCCGGCCCGCCGGAGCACGTCGGGGATGCGGAACCCGCCGCCGATCTCGACGAGCTGGCCTCGCGAGATGACGACCTCCGGGAGCTCCACCGCGGCGGAATCCCGCGCGTCACCCGGTCGCGCGGCGCAGAGCGCGCCCAGCGCGACGAGCACCGACGAGGCGTTGTTGTTCACGACGACCGCGTCCTCGGCGCCGGTGAGGCGGCAGAGCGCGGCCGCGGCGTGGCCGTACCGATCCCCGCGGACGCCGCCGTCGAGGTCGTACTCGAGGTTCGAGTACCCGGCCGCGACCTCGGCCATCGCCGCGATCGCGGCCTGCGACAGCGGAGCGCGGCCGAGGTTCGTGTGGATGACGACGCCGGTCGCGTTCACGACGCGCCGCAGCGAGCCCTTCGCCTGCGACGTGAGCCGGTCGAGGACCCGCGCCGAGATCTGATCGGGAGCAGGGCAGGGCGACCCCGCCAGCACCGCCGCGCGGACCGCGTCAAGCTCCCGGCGAACCGCCTCGACGACGGGCGCGTGGCCCAGCTGCGCGATGAGTCCCGCCTGCTCGGCGTCAGCCAAAATCCGGTCGGCCTTCGGGATCTTGCGGGCTTCGGGGCCGGCCGGCCCTGGTTCGGTCGCCATTCGGCTGAGATATCATGGTGGTGCGCGCCTGACCCGTTCGACGGTGGGGCCTCGGACAGAAGCGCGCCGCCTGAAGAAAAGCCATTGCCGGCTTTTGTGTGACGGGGTAATCCTTCCGCCGACCCTATGCCACCTCTACTGGACGACCCGTCCGCGGCGCGGGCGATGCTCTGGGCCATCATCCTGCTGCCCCTCGCGGGCGCTGCGCTCAACGGCGCGGTGGGGCGACGGCTCGGCAAGGCCAACGTCGCGCTGATTGCCATCGCTCTGATGGTTGGTTCCTTCGTGCTGTCGCTCATCGCGTTCGCGTGGGCAGCGAAGGGCGTGAACCTGCACTTCCCCGGGGACACCTGGTTCCGCATCGAAGGGCCCGACGGCCGCGCGTTGGTGGCGATCCGTTGGGGGCTCCTCGTCGACCGGCTGTCGGGGACCCTCGCCCTCGTCATCACGGGCGTCGGGTCTCTCATCCACGTGTACTCCGCGTCGTACATGGAGCACGAGGACGACTTCGGGTACGCGCGATTCTTCACGTATCTCAACCTGTTCGTCGCAGCGATGCTGACGCTCGTCCTGGGCGACAGCATGGTGCTGACGTTCGTGGGCTGGGAAGGCGTGGGTCTCTGCAGCTACCTGCTGATCGGGTTCTGGTACAAAGATCCGCCGAAGGCCTACGCAGGTCGCAAGGCGTTCGTCACGAACCGCATCGGCGACTTCGGGTTCCTCATCGGCGTGTTCGCGATCCTGTCGATCTTCGGCACCAGCGAGTACGGCCGCGTCGCGAGCATCGTGAACGGCGCGAGCCCGGCGAGCCTCATCGAGGGTGGCGCCTTCGCGGGATGGACGCTGGGCGCGGCGCTCACGTTCGCGACGATCGGCCTGTTCGTCGGCTGCTGCGGCAAGAGCGCGCAGATCCCGCTCTACGTGTGGCTGCCCGACGCGATGGCCGGCCCGACGCCGGTCTCGGCCCTGATCCACGCGGCGACGATGGTCACCGCGGGCGTCTACCTCGTCGCGCGCACGTCGTTCCTGTTCGCGCTCGCGCCCGCCTCGATGGCCATCGTGACCTTCGTCGGAGCGCTGACCGCGGTGGTGTCCGCGGCGATCGCGTTCGCGCAGACGGACATCAAGAAGGTCCTCGCCTACTCGACCGTGTCGCAGCTCGGCTTCATGTTCATCGGCGTCGGCTCCGGCGCGTACTTCGCCGGCGTGCTCCACCTCGTCACCCACGCCTTCTTCAAGGCCTGCCTGTTCCTCGGCGCCGGCTCGGTCATGCACGGCATGGGCGACGACACCGACATCCGCAACATGGGCGGGCTCGCGAAGAAGATGCCCGACACTGCGAAGACGTTCGGGATCGCGACGCTCGCGATCACCGGCATCGTGCCGCTCTCCGGCTTCTTCTCGAAGGACGCGATCCTCGCGGGCGCGCTGTTCAGCCACAACTCCTGGTGGCCGAACGTCGGCAAGGTCGCGTACGTCATGGGCACGCTCGCGGCCGCCGGTACGGCCTTCTACATGGTGCGCGTTTACGCGCTCACCTTCGCCGGCAAGCCGCGGACGGCTGCGGCGGAGCACGCGCACGAATCCTCGCCGGTCATGACGGTGCCGCTCTGGATCCTCGCGATCCTCTCGATCGTGGCGCTCGTGCTCGGGCTCCCGGCGTTCCCGGCGCTCGGACACTGGGGCGAGGTGTTCGCCCACTTCACGCATCCCGTGTTCGCCCAGGCCATCGAGACGCTCGGGATCGAGGAGCACGTGGCGCTGTGGCCGTTCCTGGTCGCCTGGGCCGTCGCGGTGGTGTTCGGTGGTCTCTCCTGGGCGATGTACGTCGGCGGCCTGCGCGGGTTCCCCGCGAGGTTCACGACGACGTTCCCCGGGCTGGCCCGCTTCACCGAGGACAAGTTCCGCGTCGACGAGCTTTACGACGTGATGGTCCTCCGGCCGTTCAGGGGCCTCGCGTACACGCTGTGGCGCGTCATCGACCGGTTCATCATCGAGGGCATCTTCGTGAACGGCATCCCGCGCACCATCGCCTGGATCTCGGGCGTGTTCCGGTACTTCCAGAACGGTGACCTGCAGCGCTACGCCGCGGTGATCGCGGCGGCGGCGGCGGTGCTCCTCTGGACGCTCATGGCTGGAGGGCTGGGCCGATGAGCACGCTGCTCACGATCGTCATCTTCCTCCCGCTCGCGGGCGCGCTCCTCTCGGCGTTCCTGCCGGCCGGCGAGCCCGGTCAGCACCGCGCGATCGCGCTGACGGTCTCGCTCATCACGTTCTTCCTCTCGCTCGGGCTTTGGTTCGGGTTCGACGCCTCGCCGGCGGCGGCCGAGTTCCAGTTCGAGACGAAGGTGCCGTGGATCGCGTCGCTCGGCATCGGGTTCCACATCGGCCTCGACGGCGTCGCCCTGCTGCTCCTCATGCTGACGACGGCGCTCACCCCGCTGGTCGTCCTGTCGACGTGGAACGCCGTCCAGGACCGCGTGAAGGAGTTCATGATCGCGCTGCTCGTCCTCGAGATGGCGATGATCGGCACCTTCTCCGCGCTCGACCTCATCCTCTTCTACGTCTTCTGGGAAGCGCTCCTCATCCCGATGTACCTGCTCATCGGAGTGTGGGGCTCGGCGAACCGCATCTACGCAACGGTGAAGTTCTTCGTCTACACGTTCGCGGCGAGCGTCCTGATGCTCATCGCGATCATCTACGTGTTCTTCCAGGCGGGAGGAACGTTCGACTACGTCGCCGTCCGGCAGTCGCTGAACGTCGGCGCGACGGCGCAGTCCTGGCTCTTCCTCGCGTTCGCCGTCGCGTTCGCGGTGAAGGTCCCGATGTTCCCCCTGCACACCTGGTTGCCCGACGCCCACACCGAGGCGCCGACCGCCGGGTCCGTGCTCCTCGCCGCCGTGCTGCTGAAGATGGGCACGTTCGGGTTCTTCAGGTACGCGATGCCGCTCTTCCCCGAGGCCGCGCTGCAGTGGCGTGGCGTCATCGCGGTGCTCGCGGTGATCGGCATCATCTACGGCGCCCTGATGAGCTTCGTGCAGACCGACATGAAGCGGCTCGTCGCGTACTCATCCGTCTCGCACCTCGGCTTCGTCATGCTGGGGCTCATGGCGATCACGGCCGAGGGGCTCACCGGTGGCGTGTACCAGATGCTGAACCACGGCGTCTCCACCGGCGCCCTGTTCCTCCTCGTGGGCATGCTTTACGAGCGGCGCCACACGCGGCTCATCGTCGAGTACGGCGGCCTCGCCAAGCGGGTGCCGGCCCTCGCGTTCACGTTCGTCGTCGTGACGCTCTCGTCGATCGGGCTCCCCGGCACGAACGGCTTCGTGGGCGAGTTCCTCATCCTCTCCGGCACGTGGCTCGGCCGGATTGGCCACGCCCAGCCCCTCGCGTTCGTCGCCACCATCGGCGTCATCCTCGGCGCGGTCTACATGCTGTGGCTCGTCGAGAAGCTCTTCTTCGGCCCGCTCACGAAGGACGAGAACCGCACGATGCCGGACATGTCGTGGCGTGAGATCGCGATCATGGCGCCGTTGCTCGTGCTCATCGTGGTGATGGGCCTCTTCCCGCAGCCGTTCCTCACGCCGGCGAAGCCTGCCGTCGATCGACTCGTCGGGCGGTTCGAGCAGGCCGACGCGCGCCTCCGCGCAGCCGATCCCTCTCGGCAGCCGTCCGTCGGTACGGTCCAGCCGGCGTTCGCCGTGCTGCGCCCCGTGGCGGCTCCTCCTCCCGCCGAAACCCACAACGGGACCCACTAAAGCCATGAACGGCATCTCCGCCAACGACGTCCTCGCGCTGCTCCCGATCATCGTCCTCACGATCGGGGCGATCGCCGTCCTGATGAGCGAGGTCTTCCTCGTCTCGGGCAAGCGCGGCTACCAGGCTGGGCTCGCGGTCGCGAGCGCGGTGCTCGCCGCGATCGCGGCGATCGCCGTGAAGGCGCAGGGCCCCGTCTTCGGTGGGCAGGCGACGGTCGACGCATTCTCCATCTTCATCACCGTCACGGTCTGCCTCGGCGCGGGCGTCTCGTCGCTCGTCTCGGCGGGCTGGCTCGAGGCCCGGAACGCCGAGCGCGGCGAGTTCCACGCCCTCGTGCTGTTCGCGTCGGCCGGGATGGTCCTGCTCGGCATGGCGAGCGACTACCTCGTCGCGTTCATCGGGATCGAGGTGATGAGCCTCGCCACCTACGCGCTCTCCGCGTACATGCGGCGTGGTCGCCGGCCCGCGGAGGCCGCGTTCAAGTACTTCATCCTCGGCTCGTTCTCGTCGGCGCTCTTCATCTACGGCGCCGCGCTCGCGTACGGCGCGACGGGCACGACGCTGTTCTCAGGTGCCTCTCGCGGGGGCGGCCTGCTGCTCGTCGCCGGGCTCGGCCTCATCGCCGCCGGTCTCGCGTTCAAGGTCGCCGCCGTGCCGTTCCACGTCTGGACGCCAGACGTCTACGAGGGCGCGCCGACGCCGACGACCGCGTTCATGGCGGCCGGCGTGAAGACCGCGGCCTTCGCGGTGCTGGCGCGGGTCCTCGTGGCAGCGTTCGCGAACCAGTCCATGCCGGGGCACGGCGCCTTCGGCGGCGCCCTCGCGTCGCTGGCGATCCTGACGATGGTCTTCGGCAACCTGCTCGCGCTCACGCAGCGCAGCGTGAAGCGGATGCTCGCGTACTCCTCGATCGCGCACGCCGGCTACCTGCTCATGGGCATCTGGGCGGCGGGCGTCACCGAGTCGCGCGAGCTCGCGCTCACGGGCGTGCTCTTCTACCTCGCTGCCTACACGGCGACCGTCATCGGTGCGTTCGCGGTGGTGGGCACGACCGAGCGGCGCGGCGCGCCCGACGAGGAGCCCGGCGACGCCTGGGACCTCGCGCGCTTCGCGGGCCTCTCGCGGCGTCGGCCTGGCCTCGCGTTCGCGATGGCGGTGTTCCTGCTGTCGCTGGCCGGCATCCCGCCGACGGCCGGCTTCGTCGCGAAGCTGCTCATCTTCAAGGCCGCGCTCGGCGCTCACGCGTACGGCCTCGCGATCATCGGCATCGTCACGAGCGCGCTCGGCGCGTACTACTACCTGCGCGTCATCGTCTACATGTACATGCGGCCGACCGAGGGCGCCGAGGACGTGATCGCATCGCCCGCGCTGTCGCTTGGCCTCGCGCTCGCCGCGATCGCCGTCGTCGTCCTGGGCATCGGCCCGGAGCCGATCGCGTCGCTCGCGCGCGTGGCGTCGACCAGCTTCTGACGGCCCGGCACATCCGCCGTACCCCGGCCGCCGTGCGCTCCCGCGCCGGCGGCCTTTTCACGACCCACGCGACCGCGCCGGCGGCCTTTTCACGACCCACGCGACCGGACCGAGAGTACTCGGTGGCGGACCATGGTCCGCGGTTCGGCCGGTGCGCATCGCAGATCTCGCGAGATCGTCGCGTCAGGACAGGGCACGAGCGGTGCTGTAGCGCCGCCCATGACCGCGCCACGTCAGGTTCTTCCAGGAGCCGTCTACTCAGTCTCGCGCAGATGCGCCCAGCGGCAATATCTGCTCAGGCCGAGCAAGCACACGAACGAGGTGTTCCTGTTCCTTCTCGCCGTCGCGGCGAAGCGCTACCGCATCCGGCTGCACTCGTTCTGCGTGATGAGCAACCACTTCCACATCGTCCTCACGGACGTGGAGGCGCGCCTCCCGGAGTTCCACCGGTACCTCGACGCGATGGTGGCGCGCGCGATCAACGCATCGCTCTCGCGGTGGGAAACGTTCTGGGCGCCGGGCAGCTACAGCGCGGTGAGGCTCCTCTCGCCCGAGGACATCGTGGATCAGGCCGCGTACGTGCAGACGAATCCGGTGGCGGCGGGGCTCGTCCGTCACGGGCATCTGTGGCCGGGAGTCTGGTCCGATCCCGCCCGGATCGGCGCCGGTCCCATCACGATCGAGCGGCCGCGGAGCCGGTTGTTCGCGGCGAACAGCGCCTTGCCGGAGAGCGTCGAGCTCGAGCTCACCGTTCCGGCGGGGTTCGCGTCGGCCGAAGAGTTCAGGGAGCAGGTCGCCGCGCCGGTGAAGGTCAAAGAGGAGGACGCGGCGCGGCGGTTCCGGAACGAGTTCCAGGGCGCGGTGCGGGTCCTGAAGCAGAAGCCGACGGCGCAGCCTCGCTCGAAGGAGCCGCGGCGAAACCTGAGGCCCCGCGTCGCCGCCCGGGACACAGGGAAGCGCATCGGGGCGCTCGAGTCGCTGAAGCAGTTCGTGAAGGATTACCGAGCCGCGCTCGCCAGGCGACGCGCGGGCGACGCCAGCGCTGTCTTCCCAGCCGGCACGTACCTGATGCGCGTCGCGCACGGCGTGCCGTGCGTCGGCTTCGCGTGACCGCGCGTCAGTCTGCAGCACAGGAAAGATTGGCTCGAGCTGCCGGCGCTGCGAGGCGGGCCAACACACATCGGAGCACCCCTGGCGGGGCCGGTCGACTACACTCGGGCGT
>DASSQI010000068.1:0-12373 GCA_035702585.1 Anaeromyxobacteraceae bacterium | reverse complement strand
GTTGAACCGCTCCTGGCCCTCGGGCGAGACCGAGAACGCCGTCGCCGACGCGATCCGGAGCTTGCCGGAGTCGAGCAGGTCGAGCATGCCGTCCTGGATGACCTCGGTGTACGAGGTCATGTTCTCGAAGTGGCCCTCGTTCAGGCCGACGAGCACCGCGTTCGCGATGTTGCCGACGCCCGACTGCAGCGGCGTGAGGCTGTTCGGGAGGCGGCCGGCCTTCACCTCGCCGTCGAAGAAGTCGAGGATGTGCTGCGCGATCTTCTTGTGGTCCGCCTCGGGCGCCTTGAACGGCGCGTTGCGGTCCGGGTAGTTCGAGATGACGACGGCGGCGACCTTGCTGACGTCGATCGGCATGTACGGCGAGCCGACGCGGTCATCGGCGTTCAGGACCGGGATCGGCTGACGCGTGCCGTGCTTGCCGGGCACGGTGAAGATGTCGTGCATCCCCTCGAGCCGCTCGTCCTGCCACTCGTTGACCTCGAGGATGATCTTCTGCGCCATCTCGACGTACGCGGTGTTCGCGCCGACCGAAGAGCTGCAGATGACCGAGCCGTCCTCGCGGATCTTCGTGACCTCGATGACCGCGTAGTCGATCTTCCCGTAGTAGCCGTAGCGGACCAGCGAGCCCGCGTGGCTGAGGTGCATGTCCTGGTAGTCGGCCGCGCCGGTGTTGATGCGCTCGCGCATCGTCGCGTCGCCGTTGTACGGGAAGCGGAACGACACGGTGTCGGTGAGCGCCATGACGGCGTCGAGCTCGGGGCCCGTCGACGCGCCGGTGAGCACGTTCAGGCGGAGGGGCTTGCCGCGCGTCTTCTCGTCGACCGCGCGCTTCGCGAGCGCGAGGGGGACCGCCTTCGGATACCCGGCGCCGGTGAAGCCGGAGGTCGCGATCGTCCCGCCGTTCGGGATGAGCGCAGCGGCGGCTTCGGCGGACATGATCTTGGCCCAGAGGGCCTTGTTCAGAACTCGAGGATGTTCAGGCATCGCGTTTCGCGCCTCCTGCGCATTGTTGGGACGAAGGTCCGGCTTTGGAAAAAGCACCGGGGAATCGAGTTTGTTGAACCACCGTGCGATTCGATTTCCGTTCAACCACCACGGAAGCGAGACGCTTCCAGAGGTGCGGCGGAACGGCACAGTAAACCGGAAACCTACATCCCGGAAAGAGGCTACCGGCAGCTTCGGGTCACTGATTGATCTGAGTCAGAAGCTGATCGATGACGCGAAGCGTCGACGCGGCCTGCACCTCGCGCCACGTGGCGTCGATCCGCAAGCGCTCGCCTGATCGAACCAGCGCGCCCTCCTGGACGAACCACTCGGTCGCGTTCTCGAACGTCGCGCGGGAGATCGACTCCCGCTGCGCGACGCGACCGGTGGCGAACGCCGCCCGCCCGCGCTCCAGCATCGCCTTCACGAGCTGCTTGCGGTCGATCGTCGCGTCGGGATCGCGCGAGAGCTGCTGCAGCGTGTCGACGGCGATCCGGTACGACTCGAGCAGCGCCCGCGTGAGATCCGCGAGCATGCCGGCCGAGTCGGTGTCGGGGCCGATCCGCAGCCGATCGCCCTCGCGCGAGATGGTGCCCGCCCGCTCGAGGACCGCGACGTACTCGACGAGCAGCTCGTCGAGGTTCGCGCCGGGCCGGTACATGAACTCGAGCTTCAGCAGGCGGGACGCGAACCGGGCGCGCTCGCGCAGATCACCCAGCGCCGCGTCGCCGCCGAGGCTGCGGAGCGCCGCGCACACGAGCGACGGGCCGACGAACCGCTGGAGGACGCCGTTCCGGTGGAAGTCGAGCTGGGTCCTTCTCTCGTCCACCGTCTGGTACACCGGCTCGCCCGCGGCGAGCTCGACGCGCACGAGGCCGTCGCTCACCAGCTTCGCGAGGGCGTCGGCTATCGGGCCGGGCAGCCGCGGATCCGCCGGCGCCGTCGCGAGGCCGCGCGCGAACCGCGAGCCTCGCTCGGCCGCGACCCGGCGGAGGAACTCGACCCGCCGCTCGAGCTCGGTCGCGGTCAGGCCGCGGCGCACGTGGGAGAGCAGCGCAGCCGCGACGAGGCCGACCGGCGTGATGGTCGTCGCCCGGGCGATCCCCCACGCGACGCGGTTCGCGAGCGCCTGGACGAGCATGCGGCGCTTGTCTCCGCCTCGTCGCTCGCCCTCGTCACGCGCGCCGGCGGTCGCCGCCGGCGACTCCATCACCTCGGCGGGGACGAGGGAGGTCGCGTCCGGACCGAGCCGCGCCTCGGCGATGGCGCGCAGTGACACCGGCTCGCCGAACTGGACGTAGAGCCGACCGTAGCGCCGCCACAGCACCTTGCGCGCCCTGAGCAGGCCGCGGATGTCCTCCTTCTTCTTCTCGCCGCCGGAGAGCTCGCGCGCGTACGCGCGGCTCTCGATGAGCGCCTCGTAGTCGATCGCGACGGGCACGAAGAGGACGTCCTGCGCCGCGCCCTCGAGCCAGGCGTCGACCTCCATCGAGAACAGGCCGGTCTTCGGGAAGAGCAGCTTGCCGGTCCGGCTACGGCCGCCCTCGAGGTAGAACTCCTGCGGCGAGCGGTCGCGGAGGAGCTGCTTCACGTACGCGCGGAGCGCCGCGGTGTAGACGCGGTCGCCCTTCACGGTGCGCCGGATGAAGAACGCGCCGCCGGCGCGGGCGATCGAGCCGAACGGCCAGAACGACAGGTTGATGCCGGCGGCGACGACGGGCGGTCGCAGGCCGGCCTCGTAGAACACCCAGGAGAGCACGAGGTAGTCGACGTGGCTCTTGTGGCTCGGGCAGAGCACGAGCGGCGCGGACCCGGCGGCGCGCTTCACCCGCTGCAGCCCCTCCTCGTCGAGCTCGACCGCGTCGAACGTCCGCCCGAAGAACCACGACAGGAAACGCGCCGCCACCTCGATGAAGGTCGGGCTGTAGCGGCTCTCGATCTCCGCGACGTCCCGCTCCGCCTCGCGCAGGAGCTCGTCGAACGGCTTGCCGGTCTCGGCCGAGATCTCGCGCAGCGCGTGCCGCAGGCTCTTGTCGCGCAGGACCATCGCGCGCACGCGGGCGACGCTCTTCAGCGGCGGACCGACGACGGTGCGCATCTCGCGCGCGAGGTGGTGGTGCAGCGCGCCGCGCATCTTCCGTCCGAGCGCAGCGTCGAGCTCGCCGGCGCGCTCCCGGAGGAAGGCGGCGGCGTCGGCGGGGCGCCCGAGCCGCAGCACCGCCCGCTCGCGGTTCACGAGGAAGGCGATCGCGTTCGCGAGGCGGCTCGGCGCCTCGGGGGTACCGAACAGCAGGCCACCGACGCTCCACTTCAGCTTCTGCGGGCGACGCGACCAGACGAGGAGGGCAGGTACGAGCAGGATCGGCCGCGCGCTCCGGCGCTGGAGCGAGACGAGCAGCGGAAACGGGTCCGGTCCCGACGCGCCGGACAGGAACACCATCGCGCTCTCTCCCCGCGCGAGCGCCGCCTCGAGGCCCTTCGTCGAGCCGTCGACGCGGGCGAGCCACGGCATCACGCCCGTGAGACCGAGCGCGGCGCGGAGCGGCGGGAGCGAGAAGCGACGCGACATCCAGGCGACGAACAGGAAGTTCAGCAGCCCCGCCGACCGCATCACGAAGACGACGCTCCCCTGACGCGCGGCCGAGGCCAGCTCGCTCGCGGCGTCCGGCGGGACGCGCACCGAGGAGAACCAGCGATCGAGGAAGCCCGTGCGGCGTGGACCGCTCGCGCTGTCGCGCGGCGCGGCGGGTGAGGGTGGGGGCATCACGTATCGAGGGAGTGTATCGGGCGCTGGCAGCCTGTCGAGCACAGCAAGCTGGCGAAACGGCTGGCTACCCCCGCTTCTTCACGGTCCCTTCGCGATCGAGGTAGTAGGGCTCGACGAGCAACGGCTCCACGCGCGGGCGGTAGCCCTTCACGTCGGCGCCGAGCTTCGCGAGCGCGGCGAGCACCTCGCCGCGGACCCGCGCGTTGTCGGAGTCGCGCAGCAGCAGCTCGATGAGCGCGGTGCGGGTGCGCTCCGTCGGCGCGAGCCGCGCGGCGACGCGCACGGTCGAGATGCGGACGTCGTCGGAGAAGTCCTCGAGGAGCGGCAAGAGCGCGTCCTCCGCATCGGTCGACGACGGTTCGCGCTCCGCAGCTCCGCCCGTCGCTGCGCCTTCCGGCGATGCCCCTCCAGCCCCGGCACCTGCGGCCCCGGCACCTGCGGCCGCGGCCCCTGCGGCCCCGGCACCTGCGGCCGCGGCCCCGCCGGCGGCCGCGGGCGCGTGCGCGACGTCGTGGTGTTCCGAGAGCCACGCGAGGAGCGTGAGCTTCTTGTCGGGGTCGCGGGCGTACTCCCGCCCGAGCCGGTGCAAGAGCGCGAGCACCGTCGCGTGGATCTCTTCGGGCGCGGACAGCTCGGAGAGGACGCGCAGCCCCCACGAGACGCCTTCCTCCTGCTTCTCGATGAACTCCTTCACCGGACCGATCGCCGTCGGGCCCGCGCCGACGAGGCGCCGGCGCGCCTCCTCCTTCTCCTCCGCGTCGGTGATCGTCGACTCGCTCACCACCGTGAACCGCAGGCAGAGGACGCCGAGGGCCTCGGGGGTGCCCTGGTCGGCGAGCTGCTCGATCACCTTCAGCCGGTTCTCGGTCGGCCCGTACTTCTGCACGAGCCGCTGCGCCTGCTTCTTGAGCGCGGACTCGTCACGCTTTTCCTTCGAGCCGAACAGATCGAACAATCCCACGGGGAACCTCCGGTGCCGCTGCGCGCCGCGTTCTACAACGTCAGGCCGCCGCGTGGATCTCCCTTGTACAGATCGCCGAGCGGCTTCACGGCCTCTGCCAGTTGCTCGCTCGCGGGAGGCAACACGATCTTCACGACTGCGTACAGGTCGCCGCGCGCGCCGCCCTTCAGGTCGGGGAGGCCCTTGCCTCGAAGGCGCAGGCGCGTGCCGCTCTGCGCGCCGGCCGGGACGCGAAGCCGCACCGCCCCCTCGAACGTCGGGAGCGTGACCTCCGCGCCGAGGGCCGCCTCGGGAACGGTCACGGGCAGGTCCAGCGACAGATCACGTCCGTCGCGACGCAGCAGCGGATGATCCCGCAGGCGCACCCTGAGATAGAGGTCGCCCGGCGGTCCGCCGTTCATGCCCTGCGCGCCCTGTCCAGCGAGCCGGATGCTCGATCCGTCCGTCACGCCGGCCGGGATGCGGACCCTGAGCGTCTTGCCGCCGACGCGCAGATCGCGCTCGCCGCCGCGGACGGCGTCCTGGAGGTCGACCTCGATCTCCGCCTCGGCGTCGCTGCCGGCGATGGGCCCGCGCACGCGGGTCCGCGTCCGCGAGTGCACGCCGGGGCGGCCCTGCGCGGCGCCGAACAGGTCCTCGAAGATCGAGCCGAAATCGAACGCGCCGAAGTCGCCGACGTTCACCTGCTGGAAGTCGCCGAAGTCGAACGGCATCCCGCCCTGCGGCGCGCCGTGCTGCTTCCACTGGCGGTACTGCTCGGCCTTCGCCGCGTCGAAGCCGCTGCGCAGGGAGTCGGCTCCGAACTCGTCGTAGAGGGCCCGTCGCTTGGGATCGGTGAGCACGTCGGCGGCGGCGGTGACCTCCTTGAACTTCTCTTCCGCCGCCTTGTCGCCCGGGTTCATGTCCGGGTGGTACTTCTTCGCGAGCTTCCGGTAGGCGCTCTTCACGTCGTCGGCGGTCGCCGTCCGGGGGACCCCCAGGATGTCGTACAGGTCTCGCTGGGGCACGAAGTGAACGTAACGCTCGGGCCCCCCCCGTCAACATTCCCAGTGCGCGCACCCCGCACTCGCCGACCGACCCATCCGGTGGCTACAATGCAGATCATGTCGTGGAGGTCGGTCGGCGCCGCGTTGAGCCTGGCGACGGCGCTGTGCAGCGTCGCGCGCGCGGAGACGCCGAGGAGCGAGGTGGTGGAGCAGGTCATCGCGGTGGTGCGCGGGCCGGGCACACCGCAGCCGCGCGTGCTCACGCTCACCCGCCTCAAGGAAGAGGCGCGGATCGCGCTCGTGTCGCGCGGCGCGGTCGCCGCGGCCTCGGCGCCGCTCGACGGCGACACGCTCCGGGCGACGCTGGAGTGGCTCGTCGATCAGACGCTGCTCGGCGACGAGGTCGCGCGCCTGCAGGTGTTCGAGGTCGACTCCCGGGAGCTGGACGCCGAGCTGCGCCGCTTCCGCGATCGCTTCGGGAAGCCCGGCGAGTACCAGGCGTTCCTCGCGCGCATGGACCTGGAAGAAGAAGACCTCGCGGCCGTGCTGCGACGGACGCTGCGCGTCCAGCAGTACGTCCAGAGCCGCATCACCGCGGGCGGGATCGGCGAGAAGGAGACCGAGGCCTGGATCGCGGCGCACCCCGACCGCGTGCGCTCCCTCGAGGCTCCGGTGGCCCGTCGCGACGCTCGCATCGCGCTCGAGGAAGAGCACGCGGCGCAGCAGGTGAAGGCGCTCGTCGCGGACCTGCGCGCGCGCTCGGACGTGCGCATGGTGGGCGACGTCGAAGGAGGCAGGCCATGAGGCAGCCGATCGACGACGACCTGCCCGGTCCGCCTGGACCGCCGTTGCCAGCCGGCGTCCGGATCCGGCGGATGCGGCCGGACGACGTCGAGCCGGTCGTCGAGGTGGAGAAGGACGGGTTCGCTCACCCGTGGTCGGCGGAGCTGCTGCGGCGCGAGCTGTACCACGACTGGTCCGTGAGCCTCGTCGCGACCGAGGAGCGGGACGGCGTCGAGGACGTCATCGGCTTCATCGTGTTCTGGCTCGTCCACGACGAGGTGCACGTCCTGAACATCGCCATCGCCGCCAAGGCGCGGCGGCGCGGCATCGCGCGCGTGCTGATGGACGAGGCGGCGGCGCGCGGGCGGGAGCGGCACGCTCGCGTGTGCACGCTCGAGGTCCGGCGCTCCAACGTGCCGGCGATCACGCTCTACCGCTCGCTGGGCTATCGCCAGGTGGGGATCCGTCCGAACTACTACGTCGACGAGGGCGAGGACGCGATCGTGATGGTGATGGATCTGCCGTGAGCTCGGATCGTGAGCGCGCGATAGCGCGCGAACCCGACCGTGAGCCGCGAGCTCTTACGTGAGCGCGCGGCAGCGCGCGAACTCCGCATCCGGTCGTCGGCAGGTGCACGTCCGAGCTTCGAGGTCGTTCGAAGCGGCGAATGACCCCGGCAGGCTGAAATCGTCCTTGCGCTGACGGGCCAACCCGTCGTTCATGGCGCCCCATTGTTCGCCCGCAGCAGCGGGCTCACGGATACGTTCGCCGCTGACGCGGGCTCACTCGAAGCCGGCTCATTAGAAGACATGCTGCTCACGCCGATCGCCCTCTCTCTCGCCCTGGCCGCGCTACCCGTGACCGAGCCGGTGTCCAACGAAGAAGCGGTTCGCCCTCCGGCGCGGGCTCACGGTGCGTTCCTGCGCGACTACGCCGAGACGCGCCGCTTCATGGCGGGCCGGCCGGCGATGGCGGGGCTGACGCCCGACGGGACCGCGGCGCTGTTCCTGCGCAGCAGCGCGAGGTCGGCGGTCCAGTCGCTCTACGAGACGAACCTCCTGACCGGCGAGACGCGCCTGCTCGCCGACGCCGAGAAGCTGCTCGCCGGAGCCTCGCAGGAGCTCTCCGTCGAGGAGCGCGCCCGGCTCGAGCGGCAGCGCATCAGCGCCCGCGGACTGACGCACTACGAGGTCGCGCGCGACGGCCGGCACGTGGCGGTCGGCCTCGGCGGGAAGCTCTTCCTGCTCGACCGCTCCACGGGCGCAGTGAAGCCCCTCGCCGCGATGCCGGGGTTCATCGACCCGCGCTTCGCTCCGGACGCCAAGCGGATCGCGTTCGTGCGCGACGGCGACCTGCGGGTGCTCGATCTGCAGAGGAACGTCGAGCGGCGGCTCACGCGGGGCGCCAGCGACGACGTGACGCACGGACTCGCCGAGTTCGTCGCGCAGGAGGAGATGGACCGGTACCAGGGGTACTGGTGGTCGCCCGACTCGAAGCTCATCGCCTACCAGCGGACCGACGTGAGCGGCGTCGAGCGCTTCACGATCGCCGATCCGGTGCACCCCGAGCGCGCCGCCAGCGTCTTCCCGTACCCGCGCGCCGGTCGCCAGAACGCGAGCGTGAAGCTCGGCGTCGTCCCCGCAGCGGGCGGCAAGACCACCTGGATCTCCTGGGACGCGGAGCGCTACCCGTACCTCTGCGCGGTCGTGTGGCAGCGGGGCGGCCCGCTCACGCTGTACGTGATGGACCGCGCGCAGCAGCACGGTGTGCTCCTCGCCGCCGATGTCCGGTCCGGAGCGACGCGCACGCTCCTCGAGGAGCGCGACCCCGCGTGGATCAACCTCTACTCGGGATTCCCCGCGTGGCGCGAGGACGGGAAGGGCTTCTTCTGGGCGACGGAGCGGAACGGCGCGCCCGAGGTCGAGCTCCGCGCGCCGGGCGGCGAGCGGGTCGCGACGTGGGTCGCGCCCGAGCACGGGTTCGGGCGGCTCGTCGGCTACGACGACGCGCGGCGCACGCTGTGGTTCACGGGCGGCGAAGATCCGACGCAGGACGCCCTCTTCGCCGTCGAGGAGGGCGGCTCACCGCGACGGATGGCGATCGCGACGCCCGCGGTCGTCTCCGCGAAGCTGGCGAACGATGCGCCGGTGCTGCTCGTGAGCCGCGCCGACGCTCGGGAGATGCCCCGCACGATCGCCGTGCGCGCCGACGGCGCCCGCCTCGCCGAGCTGCCGTCGGTGGCCGAGTCGCCCTCGATCGAGCTCCGCGCCGAGATCCGCAAGGTGGGCGCGGGGGAGGGGATCTGGGCGGAGGTCGTCCGGCCGCGGGACTTCACGCCGGGCCGCAAGCTGCCGGTGATCGTCGACGTGTACGGCGGCCCCCACGCGCAGCAGGTGAAGCACTACCCGGCCCTGCTCTCCCACTGGATGGCGGACCAGGGCTTCATCGTCGTGTCGTTCGACGGGCGCGGCACCCCGCGCCGCGGTCGCGCCTGGGAGCGGGCCATCCGCGGCGACTTCGCCGGACCCACCCTCGACGATCAGGTCGCCGGGCTCACCGCGCTCGCGGCCGAGGTGCCGGAGCTGGACCTCGGCCGCGTCGGCATCGTCGGCTGGTCCTTCGGTGGGTACATGTCGGCGCTGGCGGTGCTGAGGCGACCCGACGTCTTCAGGGCCGCGGTGTCGGGGTCCGCGGTCACCGAGTGGCGCGACTACGACACCTTCTATACGGAGCGCTACCTGGGGCTCCCGGCGGATGACCCGGCCGCGTACGACCGGAGCTCGCTCCTCCCCGACGCGCCGAAGCTCGAGCGGCCCCTCCTGCTCATCCACGGCACGGCCGACGACAACGTCTACTTCATGCACTCGCTGAAGCTGTCCGACGCGCTGTTCCTGGCCGGGCGGCCGCACCAGTTCCTGCCGCTCACCGGCTTCACGCACATGGTCCCCGAGCCGCTGACGACCCAGCGGCTCGAGGAGAAGATCGTGAAGTTCTTCGAGGAAGCGCTGTAGCTCGCGGTTCGGTGTGCGTGTCCCTCGCGCACGGTACATCGAGAGCTCTCGGTCCGGGCTGACGGGAACTCTGGGTTCGGAAAAACCAAAAGCAGTTCGCCCGCTTGCGGCGGGCTCACGGTCGTGGGGCTGACAGGCCCCTTCGGGACGGGCTACAACCGCCTCCGATGAACGGCTGGCCCATGGCTCGAGAGGTCCTGTTCCGGTTCGACCCGGAGCGAATCCACGGTCTCGCCCAGGGGGCGCTGCGCGTCCTCGGGCAGCCGGCGGTGGCGCGCCTGGTCCGACCGGCGCCGCGGCCGGAGCTCGAGACACGGGTCCTGGGCCTCGACTTTGCGAACCCGCTCGGCCTCGCGGCGGGCTTCGACAAGGGCGAGGTCAACGTCGCGGGACTGTTCGCGATGGGCTTCGGACACGTCGAGATCGGGACCATCACCCCGCGACCGCAGCCCGGCAACCCGCGGCCGCGGCTGTTCCGGATCCCCGAGTTCCGCGCAATCGTGAACCGGATGGGCTTCAACAACGACGGCGCCGAGGCCTGCGGCCAGCGCCTCGCGGCCCTGCCGCCGTCGGCGCGCCCCGGGGTGCTCGGCGTCAACGTCGGCCGGAACAAGACCACGCCGAACGAGGAGGCCGAGTCGGATTACCTGGCCTGCATCGACCGGCTGCACACCTACGCCGACTACCTCGTCGTCAACATCTCCTCTCCGAACACTCCCGGCTTGCGCCAGCTGCAGGAGCGGGCCGCGCTGGAGCGGCTCCTCGGCGCGTGCGTCGATCGGGTGAGAGGGCTCGCCAGGCCGAAGCCGCTGCTGGTGAAGCTCGCGCCCGACCTCACGCCGGAGGCTCTCGACGAGGCCGTCGACGTGGCGATCGCGGCGGGCGTGTCGGGGATCGTGGCGACCAACACGACCATCAGCCGGCCTCCCGCGCTCGCCGGGCATCCGCGCGCCGCGGAGGCGGGTGGCCTCTCGGGCGCGCCGCTCACGGCGCTCTCCACCGAGGTCATCCGGCGCGTCGCTGCCCGGTGCGCTGGCCGCCTTCCGGTCGTCGGCGTCGGCGGCGTGCTCGACGCCGAGGACGCCTACGCGAAGATCCGCGCAGGCGCTTCGCTCGTCCAGGCGTACACCGGCTTCATCTACGGAGGTCCGCTGTTCGCGCGGACGATCCTGGAGGGACTCTCGAAACTGCTGGAACGCGACGGGTTTACGCGGATCCAGGACGCCGTCGGCGCAGATCACCGCATCCCCACCGTGGTCGGGGTGGGAGCATCACGCGTATGAGACAATCCGCCTCCTCGCCCCGAATGGGGGACTATGCCGGGCAGGCGAGCGTACCCATGCTTCGGCCGCATCTGGGCCGGTTGACGTTGTTGACGCGTTGCGTCAAACTGGTTGTGTCCCGGTATGAAGTCCCACCACGTTGGTGAGTCGCCGGAAGGAGCACGACCATGCCCGAAGTGAGGAAGAACAACAGCACGAAGGTCCCGGAGTTCATCCGCGAGCCGCTGGAGGCCGCACAGGCTCGCATCGACGCGTTCGAGGTGGAGGTGCAGAAGGTGCTGCGCGACCTCTCGAAGCGCCGGAAGGACTTCCACGACCTCGTCCAGAAGCTCTCGAAGCAGGACTGGAACAACGAGCTGCGCGGCCGGTTCGGCAAGCTGCGCGACCAGGGCCGCGAGCGCGCGGACGAGCTGCGCGGCCGCGCCGAGACCTTCCGCGCGGACGCCGTCGACCGCTTCGAGGATCTGCAGACGAAGGCGATCGCCTTCCTCGGCGTCGCGAGCCGTGAGGAGGTCCTCGAGCTGTCGCGCGAGCTCGACAAGCTCGCCCGGCGCCTCGAGAAGGCCGGCAAGCCGAAGGCTCCGGGCGCGAAGAAGCCGCGCCGCAAGGCGGAGGCGTGATCCATGCCTGAGCGCCAGCTGCAGGAGATGTTCAAGGAGGCCTGGTCGCAGGCCCTGGTCGGCATCAACACCGCCGAGCAGGAGGCCGAGAAGGTCTTCCAGCGGATCGCCGACGTCGCCGGGTTCAGCCCCGAGGACGTGAAGCGCCACGCGCGAGAGTTCGGCGAGCGGCTCGGTGCGCAGCGCAAGGAGATCGAGCGGACGATCGACGAGGCGGTGCGCAAGGCTTCGGTGCGGTTCAAGCTGCCGACGCGCGACGAGCTCGACGGGCTGCGTCAGCGGGTGGATGCCATCTCCGCCCGGCTCGACGCGCTCGCCGCGGAGAAGCCGCAGCAAGCGGACCGGAACAAGGAGCAGCCGGTTTGAGGCGGCCCGGCCTGCGCGGCTGCACGGGAGCGTTCATCGCGCTGGGCGTCGCCCTGGCGGTGATGGCGTTCCCGCGCTCCGTCGCAGACCGACCGCAGGAACACGGCGTCCAGGCGTGGGTCGCGCAGCCGGATCGCGCCGAGCCGGCGCGCGCGCCCCGTCCGCCGAGGCCGGAGCGTCCGCGCATCGACGCCGGCTTCAAGCCGGTCCCGATCGCCACGCTCGACCGCATGCTCGAGCGCAAGATGCCCGACGCGGATCCCGAGGACCGCCTGCGCCTCGCCGAGGCGATCCTCGACGAGGCTCGCCACGCGGCGGTGGATCCCTTCTTCGTCTTCGCGCTCATCGCGGTCGAGTCGGGCTTCGAGCACGACGCGGAGAGCCACCGCGGCGCGCGCGGCCTCATGCAGCTCCTCCCCTCCACCCTGGAGAGCGAGATCGAGCGCTCCGAGATCGAGGGCGAGATCGACGATCCGGTGACGCACGTGCGCGCCGGGATGCGCTACTACCGCCGCCTGCTGCGGGCGTTCGGGAGCCACGACGTCGCCCTCATGGCGTACAACGCCGGCCCGAACCGCATCCTCAAGTACCTGAAGCAGGACGCGCCGA
>DASSQI010000067.1:0-2618 GCA_035702585.1 Anaeromyxobacteraceae bacterium | reverse complement strand
AGCTTCGCCCGGAAGTTCTTCGACGTGCTCGACGCGCGGGTGGAGCGCGGCGAGGAGCGCCGGATCGAGCCCGAGGACGTCGTCCTGCTCTCGACCGGCCGGCATTTCCGTCTGTCGCCGCGCGCGAAGCTGGTCGTCGGGAGGAACGAGGTCGAGAACGCGATCCTCGAGCGGTACGGCGCCGGCCGCGCCCGCCTCGTCGCCGCGGAGCCGACGGCCGGTCCCGTCGCGATCGTCGAAGGCGAGCCCACCTGGGAGGAGCGCATGCTCGCGTGCGCGATCGTCGCTCGCTACGGCAAGGCGAGGGAGCAGCCCAGCGTCGCCGTCGAGTGGAGCGAGGACGGCGTGCTGGAGCGCTACGACGTGGCGCCCCTCGGGGACGAGGCGCGCCTCGAGCAAATGCGCGTTTGACGGCTGCCGGCCGGCGCGCCCATTCGACGCGGATCTCACCGTGGCTGCGTGCTAGAACGATCGGCCGCGCAAGGCACCACCCTACCCACCCCGGGGGTAACTCCATGGCTTCCAAGCGGATCTACACGTTCGGCGGAGGCAAGGCCGACGGCAACAAGGACATGAAGGAGCTCCTCGGCGGCAAGGGCGCCGGGCTCGCGGAGATGTCCAACATCGGCATCCCGGTCCCGCCAGGGTTCACGATCACGACCGAGGTCTGCACCGACTACAACAGCCACGGCCGGAAGCTCCCGAAGGACCTCGAGCCCGACCTCCGCAAGGCGCTCGCGTACGTCGAGAAGCTCACCGGGAAGCGCTTCGGCGACTCCGGGAACCCGCTCCTCGTCTCGGTCCGCTCGGGCGCGCGCGTGTCGATGCCCGGCATGATGGACACGGTCCTGAACCTCGGGCTCAACGACGAGACGGTTCAGGGGCTCGCGGAGCGCAGCGGGAACGACCGCTTCGCCTGGGACAGCTACCGCCGGTTCTGCTCGATGTACGGCGACGTCGTCCTGGGCCTCAAGCCCGAGAAGAAGGAGGACCGCGATCCGTTCGACGTCCTGCTCGAGCAGAAGAAGCACGCCCGCGGCGTGAAGCTCGACAGCGAGCTGCCGGTCGACGCGCTCCGGGAGCTCGTCGGCGAGTTCAAGGCCGAGGTGAGGAAGCGCAAGGGCGTCGACTTCCCCGACGACCCGATGCAGCAGCTCCTCGGCGCGATCGAGGCGGTCTTCCGGTCGTGGGAGAACGACCGCGCCGTCGCGTACCGGCGCATGTACGGCTACCCCGGCGACTGGGGCACCGCCGTGAACGTGCAGTCGATGGTCTTCGGCAACATGGGCGACGACTCCGGCACCGGCGTCGCGTTCACGCGCGATCCCGCGACCGGCGCGGACGTGTTCACCGGCGAGTTCCTCGTGAACGCGCAGGGCGAGGACGTCGTCGCCGGCACGCGCACCCCGGAGAAGATCTCGGAGATGAAGTCGCACTGGCCGGAGATCGCGCGCCAGCTCGACGACGTGCGGCTCAAGCTCGAGCGCCACTACCGCGACATGCAGGACATCGAGTTCACGATCGAGCGCGGCAAGCTCTACGTCCTGCAGACCCGCACCGGTAAGCGCACCGGCTTCTCGGCCGTGAAGATCGCGGTCGACATGGTGGACGAGAAGATCATCTCGCCGCAGGAGGCGGTGGCGCGCGTCGATCCCGAGTCGCTGAACCACCTGCTGCGGCCCGTGTTCGACCCCGACGCGAAGGCGGCCGCGCTGAAGAGCGGCAAGCTCCTCGCGATGGGCCTCGCCGCCGGACCCGGCGCCGCGAGCGGACGCGTGGTGTTCTTCGCCGAGGACGCGGAGGCGTGGCGCGGGCGCGGCGAGCAGGTGATCCTGGTCCGGCACGAGACGTCCCCCGAGGACATCCGCGGCATGGACGCGTCGGAGGGCTTCCTCACCGCGTTCGGCGGCATGACCTCGCACGCGGCGCTCGTCGCGCGGCAGATGGGCAAGGTCGCCGTCGTCGGCTGCGACGCGCTGTCGTTCGACTACCACGCGCGCACCTGCACGGTCGAGACGGAGCGCGGCCCGCACATCCTGAAGGAGGGCGACTGGATCTCGCTCGACGGATCGCTCGGCGAGGTCATCGAGGGCAAGATCGCGACGCGGCCGTCCGAGGTGGTCGAGGTGCTCGTCGACAAGAAGCTCGACGCGCAGGAAGCGCCCGTCTACCAGATGTTCGAGAAGCTCCTCGGCTGGGCCGACAAGGCGAGGCGCCTCGGCGTGCGCGCGAACGCCGACCAGCCCGATCAGGCCGAGACCGCGATCGCGTTCGGCGGGCAGGGCATCGGCCTGTGCCGCACCGAGCACATGTTCTTCGGCGAGGGGAAGATCGGCCCGATGCGGGAGATGATCCTCGCCGAGACCGAGGAGGAGCGCCGCGCCGCGCTCGCGAAGCTGCTGCCGCTGCAGCGCGAGGACTTCGCCGGGATCTTCCGCGCGATGGGCCCGCGGCCGGTCACGATCCGCACCATCGACCCGCCGCTCCACGAGTTCCTGCCGCACGACGACGCCGGCGCCGCCGAGCTGGCGCGCGCGACCGGCAAGAGCGTCGAGCGCGTGAAGCAGCGCATCGCCGATCTGCACGAGTCGAACCCGATGCTCGGCCACCGCGGCTGC
>DASSQI010000066.1:0-10413 GCA_035702585.1 Anaeromyxobacteraceae bacterium | reverse complement strand
AGCTCCTTCGATCCGTTCGAGGGGGACGTGCTCTCCGAGGGCGACGTCGCCGTGTCGAACGAGGCGCTCGAGATCCTGGATCGCACGCCCGCTCCGAAGCTCATCCCCCGGCCCGCGGCGCCTCGAGCGGAGCCCGCCCCGCCGCGTCCGGCGCCGCCGCCCGCGCCCCGTTCGCACGCCCCGCGGGCACGCGCCGGCCGGATGCTGCCCGCGGAGGACGAGGCGATGCTCGGGCCGCCCGGCGCCGAGGACCGCCGCGCCGTGCCGCGATGGGCGATCGCCCTCGTCGTCGCGGTCGGCGCGCTCGCCGCGGCGGGAGGGTTCGCGCTCCTCCGATGAAGGACCTCGCTCCCCTCATCGACCACACGCTGCTCCGCGAGGACGCGACCGAGCAGGACGTCGCGCGCACCGCCGAGGAGGCGCTGCGGCACGGCTTCGCGGGCGTCTGCGTGCGGCCGGCGTGGATCCCTCGCGTCGCGGCTGCGCTGCGCGGGACGGCGGTGCTGCCGGTGGCGGTCGTCGACTTCCCGCGCGGCAGGGGGAGCACGCAGGAGCGCGTGGACGAGGCGCGTCGCGTCGTCGCGGAGGGCGCGCGCGAGGTGGACGTCGTCTTCCCGCTCGATCGCCTGAGCCAGCGCGATCTGCGCGGCGCGCTCGCCGACCTGCAGGCGATCGTGCGCGTCTCCGAGCCCGCCACCGTGAAGGTCATCCTCGAGACCGGTGCGCTCACGGAGCCCGACAAGGCCGTCGCCGCGGCGATCGCCGCCGCGGCCGGAGCGGCGTTCGTGAAGACCTCCACCGGGTTCGGGCCCGGCGGCGCGACCGAGGCCGACGTCGCGCTGCTGCGGCAGGTCGTCGGCGCGTCGGTCGGCGTGAAGGCCTCGGGCGGCATCCGCACGAAGGCCGACGCGCTCCGCATGGTCCGCGCGGGCGCGAACCGGCTCGGCACCAGCGCCGGCGTCGCGATCGTGACGGCCGACGCCGGGTGAAGCAGTGCTCGCCGCGCGCGGCGTCGCCCCTTAGGATGATCCGATGGACCGACGTCGATTCGTCATCCTCGTCGCCGACAGCGCGGGTTGCGGCGCGATGCCCGACGCGCGCGAGTACGGGGACGAGGGCTCCGACACGATCGGCAACACGAGCCGCGCCGTCGGCGGGGTCGCGCTGCCCAACCTCGGAAAGCTCGGGCTCGGAAACCTGACCGCGATCGCCGGCGTGCCGCCGGAGCGCGCGCCGCGCGCGTCGTTCGGGAAGATGCAGGAGCGCTCGCCGGGGAAGGACACCATCACCGGGCACTGGGAGATGATGGGCGTCGTGCTGCAGGAGGCGCTGCGACTCTTCCCGGACGGCTTCCCACCGGAGATCGTCGAGCCCTGGGTGAAGGCCATCGGCGTCGACGGCGTCCTCGGCAACAAGGCCGCGAGCGGCACGGAGATCATCAAGGAGCTCGGCGAGGAGCACCAGCGGACCGGCAAGCCCATCCTCTACACGTCGGCGGACTCGGTGTTCCAGGTCGCGGCGCACGAGGAGACGGTCCCGCTCGAGACGCTGTACGCCTGGTGCCGCACGGCGCGCGTCCTGCTCGACCCGTGGAACGTCGCGCGCGTCATCGCGCGGCCGTTCGTCGGCGAGCCCGGCGCGTACACCCGCACGTACCACCGCAAGGACTTCTCGATCGCGACCCCGGAGCGCACCGTGCTCGAGCGGCTCGTCGATCGCGGGGTGCCGGTCGTCGGCGTGGGCAAGATCCCCGACATCTTCGACAGGAAGGGCATCACCGAGGAGGTGCACACGGCCGGCAACGCCGACGGGCTCGCGCGCACCGAGCGGCTCCTCGAGTCGCTCGACCACGGGCTCCTGTTCGTGAACCTCGTCGACTTCGACATGCTGTACGGCCACCGCAACGACGCTCCGGGGTACGCGCGCGCGCTCGAGGAGCTCGACCGCGCGATGCCGCGGCTCGTCGAGCGGCTGCGGCCGGGCGACGTGCTGGCCCTCACGGCGGACCACGGCTGCGACCCGACGACGCCTTCCACCGATCACTCGCGCGAGTACGTGCCGCTGCTCGTGCACGCGCCGGGGCGCGCCGCGCGGCAGCTCGGAATCCGCGGCAGCTTCGCCGACCTCGGCGCGACGGTGAGCGAGCACTTCGGCGTGCCGGTGGCGTGCGGCACGAGCTTCCTCCGCGAGGTCAGCGGATAGGGGCGCCGTGAAGAAGACGGCCGCCCCGGATCACCGGAGCGGCCGCCGGATCACTGCTCGCTCGCGCTAGCCCTTCTTCGTCGCGGGCGGCTTGGCCTTGGCAGGCGGCGCGGCCTTCGCCGGCGCCGTCTTCGCGGGGCCGTGAGCCCTGATCTGCTGCGCCTCCTCCTGGATCTTCGACAGCGAGCGCTTCATCTCGTTGTACCCGTACCAGAGCGCGTAGTCGGGGTTCGCGTGGAACGACCCCTGGAACGCGCGCATCCGGTGCTCGAGGAACATGACGAAGAGCTCCTTCTCCATCGCGGTCGGCGCGTCGTCGAACGTGAGGAGGTCCGGGAACGCGCCGAGCTGGCCCTTCCCGGGCTTGAGGAGGCCGTCCTTGTAGAGCGAGGCGACCTCGCGAATCGCGGTGGCCATGAGCCGATCGGCCTCGCGGATCAGGTCGTCGCCCTTCTGCAGCTCGGCCTGCGCGAAGTTCGTGGAGTGGCAGTTGCTGCAGGTGTCGAGCATCTTCTTGCGCTCGACGTCGAACGCCTCCTGCGTCAGCCGCGCCATGTCGGCGGCCTTCACCGCCTCGAGGCGGGGAGTCGGCTTGCCCTGCGGGTCGAGCACGCCGAGTGCCTGCAGGATCGTGACGCGATCGGCGGCCCACTCCTTGTCCTCGGGCATCGGCAGCCGCACCGCGAGGAAGCCCCACGCGGTGCGCACCTCGTGGTTGCCGCCCTGCATGTGGCAGGTCTGGCAGGTGGGGGCGCCCGCGTCCTTGGCGAGCACGCCGAGCTGCTTCAGCGAGCTGCGCACTCCGTGCTTCGACGTGGAGTACATCTCCCACTGCGGGTGATCGAAGCCCATGTGGCAGGTCTGGCAGGCCTGCGGCTGGCGCGCCTCCTCGACCGAGAACAGGTGTCGCGTGTGGCACGCGTCGCACGACGCGACGCCGAAGCCCGACGCCCTGCCGCCGGCCTTCTTGATGGCGGCCATGTCGGCCTCGGTCTTCACGCCGATCTTGTGGCAGCCGCCGCAGCCCCGGAGGCCCTCGATGAGCGCCATGGGCTGGTAGTGGATCGTGGGCATCGCGTTCATCGACACCCACGCCAGCGCGTGCTTGCCCTTCTTGTACTGCGCGACCTGCTGGTCGTGGCACTGCGCGCACGTGTCCGGCGTCGGGAGCGCCACCTTGTCGACGTCGTTCGCGTTCGTGTGTCCCGTGCCGTGGCAGGTGTCGCACGAGACGCTCGCGCCGGCGTGCTTCGAGAGCTTCCAGTCGGAGACGACGGTGGGCGTCTCCTTCGAGTGGCATCCGACGCAGTCCGCGGCGGCGCCCTTCTGCGGGGGCGGCTGCTTCGCGGGAGCCTGCGCCTGCGCAGGAGCCGACCACAGCGCGGCGACCGCCGCGATCACGGTGAGTGCACGCTTCATCTTTCCTCCAGGTGGGAGTTGCTTGGTGCGGTGGTGCGGTGATGGAACCATGTCGTCGAACGGCGCGGTCACGCCGGATCCTGGTCGTCGCCGACGAAGGTCGGGTACACGCCGAGGATCTCCTCGTCCTCCGCGACGAGGCCCTCGGCGAACTCCTCGAGCGCGACCCCGTCGGCCGCCTCGCACACGATCGCGACGCGGCTGTCGCCGTCGCCGCCGGTCACCTCGACGTCGTCGCGGGTGACGAGGCGCGCCGAGACGCGGGCGGCGGCGCCCGGGACGGTCTCGATGACGATGCCGGCGACGATCATGGGCGCGGCGCCGCCTACGCCTTCTCGACCTTGACCGCGCAGATCTTGTACTCGGGCTGCCGCGAGACCGGATCCACGGCGTCGATCGTGAGGCGGTTGCACATGTGATCGGGGTCGTGCATGTGCACGTAGACGAGCCCCTGGCGCGTGGAGTCGGTGAGGCGCGCGCGGAACGTCTCGGTGGCGCGCCGCGACGCGAGCCGCACCCGGTCGCCGTCGCGGATGCCGAGCTTCGCCGCGTCCTGCGGGTGGAGCTCGGCCATCGACTCGAGGTTCGCGTGCCGCAGCTCCTTGCAGTTCCGCGTCATCGTCGCGGTGTGCCAGTGCTCGATCGCGCGGCCCGTCGTGTACCAGAACGGATACTCCGCATCGACGACCTCCTCCGCCGGCTTCTGCGGACGGAGCCACACGACCGCCTTGTTGTCGGGCCTGCCGTAGAACACGATCCGCTGCGGCGCGTCGGCGGGGACGATCGGGTCCTCGCCGCGCACGTAGCGCCGCTTCGTCCCGGGGTGCGTCGGGGACGGCATGGGCCAGAGCAGCCCGTGCGACTCCTTGAGCCGCTGCCGGCTCATCCCGGTGAAGTCGTACGCGGTGCCCTTCGTGAGCGTCAGGATCTCGTCCCAGGCGTCGGCCGGAGTCCTGAACGGCAGGAGCTTCTCGTGGCCCAGCCGCCGCGCGAGGTCGCACAGGATGTCGAAGTCGGGCCGCGCCTCGCCGGCCGGCTTCACCGCCGCCTCGAGCAGCTGGTAACGCCGCTCGGCGCAGCCGTAGACGCCTTCCTTCTCCGCCCAGAGCGCGGCCGGGAGCACGACGTCGGCGAGCTCGCTCGTGCGCGTGGGGTGGAACGCCTCGGAGACGACGAGGAAGGCGTCCTGCTTCTGCATCGCCTTGCGGTACCTGTCCACGTTCGGCAGCGACTGGCCGGGGTTCGTGCACATGACGTAGAGGGTCTTGATCCTCCCCTCCTCGACGGCGCGGAACATGTCGATCGTCGCGAACCCGGGCTTCGGCGCGAGCGTGCCCGCGGGGACGTTCCAGAGCTTCTCCATCTCGGCGCGGTGCTTCTCGTTCGCGACGAGCCTGCCGTAGGGCAGCAGGTGCGAGAGGGCGCCGCCGTCGCGCACGCCGCCGCAGGCGTTCGGCTGGCCCGTGAGCGAGAACGGCGTCGACCCGGGGACGCCGATCTTGCCGGTGACGAGGTGGAGGTTGTGGATGAGGTTGTTCGCCCAGACTCCCTTCGAGCGCTGGTTCACCCCCATGCACCACATCGACATCGCGGTCCGGCCCTTCTCGCCGAACCAGCGCGCCGCGGTGACGATGTCCTCGGCGCGCGCGCCCGAGAGCTCCGCCGCCCGCGCCGGCGTGTAGTCGGCGAGGAACTTCTCGTAGTCGGCGAGCGTCTTGTTCACGCCGTCCGGTCCGCCCTCGCCGAACGCGACGTGCGTCTGGATGAAGTCGCGGTCGACGAGCCCCTCGGCGAACAGCACGTGGGCCATCGCGTTCATGATCGCGAGGTCGGTGCCGGGCGTGAAGGTGATGTGCAGGTCCGCGATCCGCGCCGTGGGAGTGCGGCGCGGGTCGAGCACGACGACCTTCACGTTCCGCCCCGACTCCTTCCGCCGCACGATGCGCTGGAAGATGATCGGGTGGGCCTCGGCCGTGTTCGACCCGGTGAGCACGAAGACGTCGGCGTGATCGACGTCCTCGTAGCACCCCATCGGCTCGTCCTTGCCGTAGGTGGTGAGGTAGCCCGCGACCGCGCCCGCCATGCACAGGCGCGGATTGCCGTCGATGTTGTTCGTGCGGAGCCCCGCCTTGAACAGCTTGTTGGCTGCGTAGCTCTCCTCCGTCAGCGCCTGGCCCGAGCCGTAGAACGCGACCGAGTCGGGGCCGAACTTCTCGATCGACTCCCTGAAGCGGTCCGCGACGAGGCCCATCGCCTCGTCCCAGCTCGCGCGCACGAGCTTGTCGCCCTTCCGGACGAGCGGGTGGAGGAGCCGGTCGGGCGCCGACATGATCTGCGGCAGCAGGAAGCCCTTGAGGCAGAGGAGGCCGCGGTTGTGGTTGTCCTTGTCGCCCCTGACGCCCACCACCTTGCCGCCCTGCGTGCCCACGTACAGCCCGCAGCCGGTGCCGCAGTAGCGGCACACGGTCTTCGTCCACTGCGCCGCGCCGTCCGCGGCGAACGCCCTCGAGGATCCGAGCGCGGAGAGCGCCGAGGCGGCGGCTGCGGTCTTCAGGAACTCACGTCGACTCATGCTCATGATGGCGCTCCCCTCAGCGCATCGGCGCCAGCTTGTCGGCGCCGAGCGACGCCGCCGTGCTCGTGGCCGGGCTCGTCGCGTGCGGATCGAGCGGGTGGGGCGAGTGGCAGGTGAAGCAGTCCTTCCCCTTCATCGCCGGCGCGCGCATCGACGCGACCTGCTCGGCGTGACAGCCGGCGCAGCGATCCGCCGCGGGCTTGCGCTTGAAGTCCGCGCCGGTGGAGCCGTGGCACACGAAGCACTTCACGAGCGCGATCCCGTGCGCGCCGTCCTTCCATTCGCGGTACGCCGCCGGCGTCGCGTCGGCGTGGCACTCCTCGCACGACGCGGCGGAGTCGACGGCGGGGTGCGCTGTGCGCCCGCCCTTCCCGCGAGAGCTGCCTTGCGCGCTCGCGGCCAGCGGGACCGCGAGCGCCGCAACGAGGAGCGACGACCAGGGACGGGCGCGCATGGCGTGCTCTCCTACTTCTTCGGCGACGGGGTGACCTGCTGCGGCGTCGATTGCCCGGGGCCGCTGCCCGGGGCCGCCGGCGTGGCGGGGGCCTGCGACGGGTTCGTGCCGGGCGCCGCCTGCATCGGACCGGGCGTCGCGGTGGCGATCTTCACGATCGGGACCGATGGCTTGAAGCTCGGATCGCGGACCGCGATCTGACCCTGCCGCGCGTAGTTCGCGGCGTCGCCGAGGATGCGGACCGCCTCCTGATCGGCGTGGAAGCCGGTGGAGTTTTCGGCCTCGACGAAGTCGAGGAAGAACTGCGCGCGGCGCTGCAGGTAGCGCGCGGCCTCCAGCTGGTCGTCGGACTTGCCGGAGTCCTTCGCCGCCTTGATGTCGCCGATGAGGCCCATGAGCGCGTCCATCGCGCGGTTGCGCGCCTCGTAGGTGCGGTCCTGGATCGTGTGGACGCGCTGCTTCAGCTCCTCCTCGTTCCACTTGTGGCAGCCCTGGCAGGCGCGGTTGATGTTGAGGAGCGGGCTGCGGACCCAGTGGTCCGACACCTTCGTCGCGCCGATGCGCTGGTACGGCATGTGGCAGTCGGCGCAGCTCACGCCCGAGCGCGCGTGCACGCCCTGGTTCCACATCTCGAACTCGGGGTGCTGCGCCTTCAGCGCCGGCGCGCCGCTGTCCTTGTGGACCCAGTCCTTGAAGCCGATCTCGTCGTAGTACGCCATGATCTCGTCGACCTTGAGGCCCTTCGCCCACGGGAAGACGAGCCGCTTCTCCGGTCCCTTGAAGTAGTACTCGACGTGGCACTGACCGCAGACGTAGGCGCGCATCTCCTGCCGCGTGGCCTGCTTGTTCACGTCGTAGTTCTGCACGCCCTGCGAGGCCTTGAACGCGCGCAGCCCCTCGATGAACCCGGGGCGCGTGACCCGCAGCGCCAGCGTCTGCGAGTCGTGGCAGTCGATGCACGTGACCGGATGATCGACGATCTTCCTCGTCTCCGAGTACGGCATCTGGTTCATCACCTCGAAGCCCTTGATGATGTCGCCGTTGCCGAGCTTCTTCATCGGCACGTACACCGAGCCGTGGCACTGCATGCACGTGCCCGGCTGCTTCACGACGGTCTGCCGCTTCGTGAACGTCTGGTCGTCGAGCATGTACGCGTGGCCGCGCTCCTCGCGGAAGTCGACCGAGAACGCATACCCCGCCCACATCGTCTTGAGCCGCGGGTCCTCCTCGATCTTCTCCTGCGACACGATCGAGCGAGGATCGGCGTCGTCCGGCGTGCGCGGCAGCGCCTCGCTGCCGCCGTACTTCGTGCGCTGCTGATCGACGGTCTTGCGGTACGTGTCGTACTCGAACGGGAAGTTCTTGCCCCACACCGCGGGATCGACGGTGTCGTCGGTCAGCTCCACGACGCGGACGTTCTGGACGCGCGCCTCCTGCTTGCGCTCCGAGATGTTCGCGAGCAGGGCCGCGCCCGCGACGGCGACGAGCAGGGCGACCACGGCCGCGACGATGAGCGGCTTGCGGCTTCGGTTGTCGTTCGGGGACGTCATGGCGTCGGTGTCTCCTCTCGAGACGGCTTACAGGTGGCCAACGGTCGCGTGGCAGCGGACGCAGGAGGCTTCGTCGAGGTCGCCGACCATCGACTGGACGACGTCGGCGTGGCAGTGGCGGCACTGCTCCTCGACGACTCGCCTCGAGCTCTCGCGCGCGCGGATGTTGGTGGGGTAGTTGCCCGCGGTGAAGGCGGTGGAGTGGTGGAAGCCGTTCGTCGCCTTCACGATGTACTTGCGGAGCGGGTTCGCCGGCGTGTGGCAGTCGTTGCAGGTGGCCGCGATGTGGTGCGACGAGTTCTGCCAGCTGTCGAGGTACACCTGCATCACGTGGCACTGCGCGCAGGCGTTCGGGTCGTTCCCGAGATACGCGCTGCCCTTCGCGTACACGAACGTGTATCCGCCGATGCCGACCGCGAGGCCGATCGCTGCTGCGAGCGTCACGGCGGGGAGGCTGGGTGCGGGCATGTCGGTCCTCGGCTCGCCGCGCGCCGGAGGGAATCGCGGGCGAGGTGTGGCCCCCCTGTCGAGCAACGGCGGTGCCGCGAGGCGCGGACCGATCGGGGGCCCTGCCCCGGGCGGGTTCTCGGTCGGTGAACGGCGCGGACTCACGCGCGTTTCGCGCTGACTTGGCGGTCGATCGGATCACCGCGCCGGGCGCGTCGCACCCTTGCGGCGACGCGAGTCGGACCGTCGCGTCCGACGTCTCGGATGCGAGCATCCGAACTCCGCGAGCTCACTCCCGGTAGTCGCCGCGCGACAGCCCGTAGTTCTTCATCTTCTCGTAGAGGTTCCGCTCGGCGATGCCGGCGGCGCGCGCGACCTCGCCGACGCGTCCGCGGTGCTTCTGCAGGAGGCGCTGCAGGTACTCGCGCTCGAAGCGCTCGATGAGGGCCTGGCGCGCCTCGAGCAGCGGCTGATCGAGGTCCACGAGCGACGAGAGCGACGCCGGCTGCGGGCGCGCGGCCCCGAGGATCGCCGAGACCCCTCCCCAGCCCATGAGCACGGCGCGCTCGCAGACGTTCCGCAGCTCGCGCACGTTCCCGGGCCAGGAGTACGCGCGCGCGGCCTGCACGACGTCGGGAGGCGTCTGCGGCGGCGCCTTGCCGTACCGCTGCGCGAACGAGGCGAGGAAGTGCTCCATGAGCGCGGGCAGATCGCCCGGCCGCTCGCGCAGCGCCGGCAGGCGCAGCGGGATGACGTTCAACCGGTAGTAGAGGTCGTCGCGGAAGCGCCCTTCTCGAACCGAGGTCTCGAGGTCGCGGTTCGTCGCCGCCACGATGCGGACGTCGACGCGAGTGGGACGCTCCGAGCCGACGCGCGTGAACTCGCGCTCCTGCAGCACCCGCAGCAGCTTCGCCTGGACGTCGAGATCGAGCTCGCCGATCTCGTCGAGGAAGATCGTCCCGCCGTCGGCCTGCTCGAAGCGTCCGGATCGCCGGGCGATGGCCCCCGTGAACGAGCCCTTCTCGTGCCCGAAGAACTCGCTCTCGACGAGCTCCCGCGGGATCGCCGAGCAGTTCACGTCGACGAAGGGGCGCTCGGAGCGGCGCGACCGGCGGTGGATCGCCCGCGCGACGAGCTCCTTGCCGGTGCCGGTCTCGCCGCGGATCAGGATCGTCGCGTCGGTGGGCGCGACCTGCTCCACGATCTGGAACACCTGCCGCATCTCGGTCGAGCTGCCGACCAGCTCCTCGAACCCCGCGGCGCGCTCGAGCTCGCCGTGGAGCCGCGCCACCTCGCGGCGCACGCGCTCGCCCTCGACGGCGTGCCGCAGCATGAGCGAGAGCTCGTCCCAGCGGACCGGCTTCGTCACGTAGTGCAGCGCGCCCTTGCGCATCGCCTCGACGGCGGTCTCGACGCTCGCGTGCCCGGTGACCAGCACGACCGGCAGGTTCGGGCGCTCGGCGCGGAGCTTCTCCATGAGCGTGAGCCCGTCGACGTCCGGGAGGCGCAGGTCGGTGACGGCCGCGAGCGGGTCGGTCTCGGCGAGCTTCGCGAGCGCCTCGCTCCCGCTCGACGCGACGATGACCTCGAACCCCTCGAGGCCGAGGTTCGCCCGCCCGACCTTCCTCGTCCCCGGGTCGTCGTCCACCAGCAGGACGAGATCGCTCACGCCGCACCCTCCCTCGTCGCGCTCCGACGCGCGCGCCCGCTCATCCGTCGCGCGCGCTCGCTCACGCGACGCTCGCCTCGTGCTCGGGCGCGTCCTG